>CAYWDJ010000140.1:0-3891 GCA_964457005.1 uncultured Planctomycetia bacterium | reverse complement strand
ATGGTGTGTGCAATTGTATGCAGCTCTATCCAACAGGGACAATTGCACCAAAGTTATGCTGTCCCAAAATACAAAATTTTTTTCTCTTTTTGTTCCACCATAACTTTGTTCGCGGGCCGGGTTACATATCCTCACTATGTTCGGATATTTTATCCGTCCCGCGGCACCATTAAATTGAAAAGGTCTCTGGGAATTAGCCACTGGGGGCCTTTTTTTTATCCAGATTGAGGACCTGCTACAAATATTTCTTGAAAGAATAAGAGTTTGGTTATACAATCTTATCATTAGAGCGGAGCCTGCGTAGCTCAGTTGGTAGAGCAAAGCATTCGTAATGCTTAGGTCAGAGGTTCGACTCCCCTCGCAGGCTCCATTATTTTTATATCATGTCAAAATTCAGAAAAATTCTCTTCACAAAAAATTTCTTTTCACTCTGGTTCGGGCAGATCGTATCCGAATTCGGAGACCGTCTCAATCAGATGGCGCTTATCGCTCTCGTATACCATGTAAGTCCGGGGTCTGTTCTGGCTTTGGCTCATCTTTTGTTCTTTACGGTAGTACCCGTTCTTGTAATAGGGCCATTTGCCGGGGTGTATGTTGACAGGTGGGACCGAAAGCTGGTAATGATAATATCCGATGTCGTTCGCGGGGTCCTTGTGCTGGCGATACCGCTCTTTATCACACTGGGGCTTATGTTCCCGATATACGTAATAGTATTTCTTGTTTTCTCAGCGACGCGCTTTTTCTTGCCGTCCAAACTGGCGATAATACCGGAGCTGGTTGACGATAAGGACAGCCTCATTGTCGCGAATTCGCTTTCTAACACCACAAGGATGATAGCTACGGTACTTGGTTTTGCCGTTGCTGGTTATATAGTTAAACTTGTCGGGTTTGTTTGGGGGTTCTACCTGAACAGTTTAAGCTATTTTGTGTCGGCGATATTCATCGCAATAATCACTCCAAAAAAAAAGCTTGTGGATGTTAAGGAAGAGCTGCAGATGACAAAGGAGATAATTGGAAAATCCCTGCGGAAACATTTGTGGGCCGAGCTTATAGAGGGATTTCATCATATGTACCGAAAAGACAAGATGAAGATAGTTACCAGCACCATGTTCCTCTTGATGGGTGGAGCCGGATCCATCTTTTGTGTGATAATCGTGTTCATACAGGAGTCTTTTGGGTCCGTTACCGAGGATCTTGGTGTTTTTGGGATATTTCTCGGAGCGGGTCTTTTTGCGGGGACCGTAATTTATGGGAAAATAGGCGACAGGGTGTCAAAGATAGGGACACTTTTCATGAGTCTTGCCTTAAGCGGTATAGCAATAATGTGTTTTGCCCTGTATATAAGCAGTTATCCGGTGTTACTTATTGGCGGAAGCCTGATATTTCTTACCGGTATGGCTATTGCACCGGTATTTGCCTGTACGAATACCCTCATTCATACACTTGTTCCTGAAGAAGTCTGGGGAAGAATGTTCAGCTCCCTGGAAGCCGTTATGCATTTGGCTTTCATTTTGTTCATGTTCTTAACTGCATGGCTTTCTAAATTTGTGCCTAATTACTACATATTGATGGCTAGCGGCATAGCTTTTGCGCTGGCAGGTGTACTGGGTTACGTTTCGATACGGAACAAGTGGATGGAAGCTTAAACCTCGATAATATCGTTCTTCGAAGTCCGTTTCTTTGTTCCCGCACAGGAATCGTAGCTGTTGCATAGTTCACAGCACAGACTTTCCTTATTGTTCTCACCATTGTACCATTTGTCTTCGCAAGTCCAGTAATTTTGACATTTTTCGCAGCAAATACGTTTTCTAAATTTCATTGGTAAGGTCCTTTCTTTAAAAACATATTATCCTAATTATATAACTAATAGGGTGGTTCTTCAACAAGAAAGAGTTTGTATTGACAAACTATTCCTTGCATGTATAATAAAATTTCATTTATAAGGGTAAAAGGACGATATTGAATGAAAGTTCTGTCTTTCAAGGGTGGTATCCACCCACAATACAACAAAGATATCAGTATAAGGGAACCGCTTCGGGAAGCCCCGCTTCCGGACCTGGCGGTAGTTCCTTTGTCCCAGCACATAGGTGCTCCCTGTGAGGCTATTGTTGCGAAAGGCGATGTCGTTGAAGAGGGCCAGATCATAGGGAAAAGCCCCAGCTTTATCTCCAGTTACGTACATTCTCCCATTTTTGGGACGGTAAAAGACATAAAGAAGACTTTTCATCCGGCTCTTGGGCCCACAATGGCCGTATTTATTGAAAGAGACCAGGAAAAGAAGGGCAAGGTATACTCCGAAAAGGATGTCGACACATATACTCCCGAACAGATCATAGCAAAGGTCAAGGATGCCGGTATCGTTGGTATGGGAGGCGCCGCTTTCCCGACACATGTAAAATTAAGTGTTCCCGAAGGGAAGACCATTAAAACGCTTATCATTAACGGAGCCGAATGTGAGCCTTTTCTCACATGTGATCATATAATGATGACCCGTAAGACCGACGAGATTTTGAAGGGGATCGAGATACTGGTCGATGTAATAAAGCCTGAAATTACATACATAGCTATAGAAGACAATAAGAAAGCGGCATTTTTTGCTTTCCAGAAACTCATTGAAAAGTCTACACATAAGGCCATTTCGAGCATAAAACTGGTTCTTCTTGAAACAAAATATCCTCAGGGCGGAGAAAAACAGTTGATCAAGGCAATATCCGGGCAAGAAGTTCCTCCCGGGGGTCTACCGCTGGATATAGGGTTTCTGGTCCAGAATGTAGGCACTTGCCATGCTATTTATGAAGCGATCTATTTTGATAAACCCCTTATAGAAAGGGTGGTTACGATATCGGGAGACTGTATACACAGACCGGGCAACTATCTTGTAAGGATGGGATCTACGCTGAAAGATGTGATCGAGAAGTTCGGTGTAGAGATGTATCGTGACCCTAAAAAGATAATCGTAGGCGGGCCTATGATGGGTTTCGCGCAGCCGACAATAGAGTCTCCAATTCTTAAGAGCACGTCAGGCATTTTATTTTTATCTGAAGATTACGTTAAGGACCATGAAGAGGACTCGTGTATAAGATGTGCTAAATGTGTGGACGTATGTCCGGTGAGACTTACACCTACGGACATTATGAGACATGTAAAGGGAGAAATGTACGATAATTTGGAAGAACAGCTTAATATATCGGACTGCATGGAATGCGGAAGCTGTACTTATACTTGTCCTGCCAGGATACCGCTTGTGCAGTATATCAAGCAGGGGAAAGACGTTCTTCTAAGGAACAAACATAAATAACATGGAAAAGCTTGTATTAAACACATCACCCCATATTTTTTCGCCGATGGATACCCGGGATATGATGAAAGGTGTTATCAAGGCGCTGATACCGGCTGTTATCGCGAGCCTTTATTTTTTCAGGCTTAGTGCGGTGGCTGTTATCCTGACTTGTGTGGCAGCGTCCGTTATTACAGAATACGCTTTGCAGAAGTGCAGAAAGAGGAAGGTAAGGATAGACGATTACAGCGCTATTCTAACGGGACTTCTTCTTGCATTGGTTCTGCCTCCGTCGATCCCATTGTGGGTCGCGTTCTTAGGCGGGGTTTTTGCTATAGGCCTGGGCAAAGAGGTTTTTGGGGGTTTAGGCTGCAATATGTTTAACCCGGCGCTATTGGCCAGGGCATTTCTGATGGCGGCTTTTCCGGTCATGCTCACGACATGGGTAAAACCTATAACCCTGGATGCTGTTACGACGGCCACTCCGCTGGGTATCGCCAAGTTTGAGCACGTAGCTGTTCCATATATGAAGCTTTTTATAGGAAATGTGGGCGGTTCTCTTGGAGAGACATCGGCTCTTGCGCTTTTGATAGGGTTTGGATATCTGCTTTACA
>CAYWDJ010000139.1:0-3893 GCA_964457005.1 uncultured Planctomycetia bacterium | reverse complement strand
AAAGAGTTTAATTTGACCAGGTGCAATTGTTCTTATGAACCTTGTTCTCGCAAGGGGTTGTGTTGTGATTGCATAGCGTATCATCGTGAAGCCGGGGCGATGCCGGCATGTTATTTTCCGGATGATATAGAGAAGGGGTATGATCGCAGTATAGAGAATTTTGTTAAGGTTTGGCAGGAAAGGAAGCATTTGTGAAAGCTTTTTGTTTAATCTCTTCCGGGCCGGCAGATTTCCCCAGCGAGAAAATCTGCCTTAGGCGATTCCCTCGCTCGTCCGGGTTTCGCCCGGACACCGTGCCCGCTTGGTCATCGATATCCCTTCAGAGATTAAGCAAAAAACTTTCTCAATACGTCATTGCGAGGCCGAAGGCCGAAGCAATCTATACTACGAACAGTAGAGAGAGTGTAGAATTAATAGGAATCCGGGGGAACCCTGAGCCAGGTCCATTGTTAAGTCCCTGTCTCAGGGAAGAACATTTTTAATTACGTACAACTTATAGCTTACAGCTTATAGCTATAAGCGAAAATAATCATGGCTACTAAAAGTTACGACATAATTATAGTTGGAGGGGGGCATGCCGGATGTGAAGCTGCTTTGGCGGCTGCGCGTATGGGATGTTCTACTCTCTTGGTGACCCTTAAGAAAAGTGCGATAGGATATACTTCGTGTAATCCGTCGATAGGTGGAGTGGGCAAGGGGCAGCTTGTTAAGGAAGTAGATGCCCTCGGCGGGGAGATGGGTAAAGCTGCTGATGCCAGCTGCATACAATACAGACTCTTGAATTCTTCAAAGGGCTATGCGGCCAGGTCCAGCCGCATGCAAGTAGACAGAAAGATATACAATGAATATATGCTTAAGGTGGTTTCCGGACAGAAGGGCTTGGATATTCTTGAGGACGAGGTCAAAGAGATAATTGTTAATGAAGGCATCTGTGAAGGTGTTCGCGTCTCAAGCGGTGAAGAGATAAGAGCGGTCGGTGTCGTTATTACGGCCGGGACCTATATGAACGGGACCATACACATAGGGCTTGAACATCATTCCGGCGGCAGGATAGATGAAAAGGCATCTATAGGCCTTTCCGAGAATCTTGCTTCCCTGGGTTTCAATGTGGATACTCTTAAGACAGGGACTCCCGCAAGGATAGACGGTAAAACTATAAATTTTGAAGCCATGGAACGTCAGGACGGTGATGAGCGTATTGTACCGTTCTCTTTTTCAAATACCGGAGTGCTTCTTGAGCAGAAGCCATGTTACCTGACGAGAACCAATGCCGGAACTCATGAGATAATAAAAGGCGGCCTGGACAGGTCTCCTTTATATTCCGGAAAGATCAAGTCAACCGGGGTTAGGTATTGTCCTTCTATTGAGGATAAGATAATGAGGTTTGAGGACAAGGATTCGCATCTTGTCTTTTTAGAGCCGGAAGGCCTGGACACGGACCTGTATTACCCTAATGGTATTTCCACTAGTCTGCCTATAGATGTGCAGGCGGAAATGCTGCATACTATACCAGGCCTTGAGAATGTCAAAATGGTGAAGCCTGCGTATGGCATAGAGTATGATTATGTGGATCCGACACAGCTTTACGCAACTCTTCAAACGAAACTGGTCAAGGGGCTCTTTATTGCCGGGCAGATAAACGGCACTACCGGGTATGAGGAAGCCGCGGCTTTAGGGCTTATGGCCGGCATTAACGCAGCGTGTCAGGTCTTATGGAGAGATCCGGTGGTTCTCGAGAGGTCCGAGGCGTATATTGGTGTCCTTATTGATGATCTTGTTACCAAGGGAACAAAAGAACCGTATAGGATGTTTACTTCACGTGTTGAATACCGGATAGTGATAAGAGAGGATAATGCTGATGAGCGTCTTTCAGGGATAGGGTTTAAATTGGGGATCTTGAAAGAGGCGGCGATAATCAAGTCCGAGAGTAAAAGAAGAAAGATTGATGAAGAGAAGGCCAGGCTGGCTTCTATTCAAGTCGGTTCGGAGAGCTGGGTAAAGGAATTTCTTGAGCAACGTCATGAATCGGAACTCACACAGAGTGTATCTCTGTTGACGCTATTAAAAAGGCCGGGCCTTTCTTATGATGATATTGCTGAGCTTTCGAGGAAGGTCACAGATCTGTCATATTATGAAAAAGTTAATATAGAAGTGGATGTGAAGTATCAGGGGTATATCGAAAGGGAAATGCAGAGGATAAAAAAATTCGAAGACCTTGAGAAAATGCGTATCCCTGAAGACTTTGTTTATGAAGGGGTATCCGGTCTTTCTAATGAGATCGTGGAGAAACTCAATAAGTTGAGGCCGAGATGTCTGGGGCAAGCGTCACGTATATCGGGAGTTACGCCCGCGGCGATAAGTATACTTATGGTGAAAATTAAACATTAAAAGCTATAAGCCATAAGCTATAAGCTGTATTGTTTGCAGTCTATAGCTTAAAGCTTATGGCTTACAACTTACAGCTAATTATGTATTACTATTCATTCAGTGAATATTTAAAAAATAAATTTGGTGCTAAGATACGGAAACTCAGTCTTAATGCGGGTTTTACGTGCCCACATAAAGAAGCTGACGGGTCCGGCGGATGTATATTCTGTAATGAATACGGGTTCGCGCGAGAGAAAAGGCCGCGTCCTTTGAAGGATCAGATCGAGAAGCAGATAGAGGAATTCAAGAGAAAGAATGCGGATTATAAATTTATAGCCTATTTCCAGAATGCAACAAATACGAATGCCAGTGTTGAAGGACTTAAAAAGACATATGATATTATTCGTGATTATCCTGATATAGTTTCCTTGAGTATTTCAACCAGGCCGGATTGTGTCGATGAGGAAAAACTTGATCTCATCGCTTCGTATAAAGACGATTATGATGTTTGGATCGAGTATGGAGTGCAGACCGCAAATGAGGCAACGCTTAAATATATAAAAAGAGGGCATACCCATTTGCAGACTATTGAAGCTATCGACCAGACCCATGAGAGAGGGATCAAGGTTGGAGCGCATGTTATTGTTGGCCTTCCCGGGGAGACAAGGCGGGACATGATAAAGACGGCCAGGGAGATATCCAGCCTTCCTGTTTCCGGTGTGAAGTTACATATCTTTCATGTTCTTAAGGACGCTCCGGTTGAAGATCTCTATTATATAGGAAAGATCGACGTGCTTTCACAGGAGGAGTATGTTCAATTGGCCTGTGATTTTCTAGAAAATACCAGGAGCGATATAGTCATTTTAAGGCTTGTTTCCGACTCCAGGGAAGAATATTTGGTAGCGCCAAAGTGGATAAACGCCAAAGCTGTTGTTCTTTACGCCATTCAAACTGAGCTCCAGAAAAGGGCCTCCCGGCAGGGCATAAAAGTGTCCGTATAAACCCGATTTTCTCCGTAAAGCAAGGTCAAATGTTAGTATTTCAAAAAGCAAGCAAGGGTATCTTGACAAGATACCTATATCTGCTATAATGTTAAAACAATGTTTAAATTAAGAGAAGTAAAAGCCATATCGTTAATAGTGATCTTGCTATTTTCATTGCAAAATATATCCTATGCAAATCCGGATATATTTAACGGGACTACTGCGCGCGCGGGGCAGAATCTTGCTGTTTGGTCCAAGGTCCAGGAGTATGGAGTTAAGTACAAAAGCCTTATGTCTTTTGTTGATATGGCCCAAGATGTCTTGAAAACGGATGCCGTTGACCCCGATAATATAAAGGCCTTCCTTAAAGAGTCTTCATTGATGACCAAAGATATCGAAGAAGATATCGATTTTAGTTATGTGAGTCTGATCGCCGGCAATCTTAATATCGGGCATCAGGGCGATAAGGGAATCTGTATAGTTTCTTTTAGCCAGGCTCCCTATCATACTGATGAGGTCAAAGTGGATTCATTCGGGCGGCTT
>CAYWDJ010000138.1:0-3991 GCA_964457005.1 uncultured Planctomycetia bacterium | reverse complement strand
GAAATGCGAGACATTGAGCATTATAGCTGCCGCGGACAAGACAGACGAAGCGAAAACTGATCCAGAGGAGACGTTAAGAAATGCGACACCGTGCTCGCAATCAAGGAGATACAGAAGGTGCCTCGAGCAGAGAGAGAGACACATTGAGCATTTTAGTCTCCGCGGACAAAACAGGGCGAAGCGAAAACTGATCCAGAGGTAGCGTACAGATATGAGCAAAGAAGTAAACAATAATTTAGAGACCATTCGTCACAGTGCGGCGCATATAATGGCCGATGCGGTACAACAGCTGTATCCGGGGGTTAAAGTTGCTATAGGCCCGGCGATAGAGGACGGGTTTTATTACGATTTTGATTTTTCCGCCTGTGAAAACGTGGAAAATGAACAGGGGGGACATTTCATTTCTCCTGAAGATCTGCCAAAGATCGAGAAGGCGATGAAAAGAATAGTCAAAAGGAATATGCCTTTTGAACAAAAGCCCATTTCAAAAAAAGATGCGGAAGCGCTCTTTGAAGAGAAGCAAGAGATTTATAAACTGGAGCTTTTAGGTGAACTCGAAGACGGTGAAGTTTCCTTGTATTGGCACGGCGACTTCGTTGATCTGTGCAAAGGGCCGCATGTCGCGCATACAGGCAAGGTTGGAGTTTTTAAGCTGCTAACGGTAGCTGGGGCGTATTGGCGCGGAGATGAAAAGAACCCGATGCTGCAGAGGATCTATGGGACGGCCTTTGAAAAAAGGGAAGAGCTGGATGAATTTTTGGCCTTGCGGGAAGAGGCAAAGAAGAGGGACCATAGAAAACTTGGCAAAGAGCTAGAGCTGTTCAGTTTTAACGAAAGCATGGGTGCCGGGCTTGTTCTGTATCATCCGAAAGGGGCTATGCTCAGACAGATAATAGTGGACTACATCACCCGGAAGCATATAGAAAAAGGGTATGAGCTTATTTCAAGCCCGCATATTATGAAAAGCGATATCTGGGTAAGGTCCGGGCATTACGACTATTATAAAGATAACATGTATACTTTCGAGAGTGAGGGGCAGGAATTTGCGGTAAAGCCTATGAACTGTCCGGGACATATTCTTGTCTATGCTTCAAAGGGTAGAAGCTACCGGGAATTCCCTATAAGATTTTTTGAACTTGGGAGTGTATACAGGAATGAAAAGTCCGGAGTGCTTCATGGACTTTTAAGGGTAAGAGGTTTTACCCAGGACGATGCACATATTTTTTGTTTAAGAGAGCAGGTAGAAGACGAAGTCATCGGAGTCGTGGATTTCGTTCTTGAGATCCTGGAAGTGTTTGGTTTTGAGGGGATAGAGGTAGAAGTAAGCACTCGTCCTGAAAAATCCATTGGGGCCGATGAAGATTGGGACATAGCGACAGAGGCATTAAAGTCCGCGCTGGATAAAAAGGGGATAGTGTACGATATAAACGAAGGGGACGGAGCGTTTTACGGGCCCAAGATCGACATAAAACTTAAGGATGCGTTAGGCAGGGCATGGCAGTGCGCTACGGTGCAGTGTGATTTTGCTCTTCCTGAAAGGTTTGACCTTAAGTACATAGATTCTTCAGGGGAAGAGCAAAGGCCGGTTGTGCTGCATCGCGTTATTCTGGGCAGCCTGGAGAGGTTCATAGGAACCCTTATCGAGCATTATGGAGGAGCTTTCCCGCTTTGGCTTGCGCCGGAACAGGTAAAACTTATACCGATCTCAGAAGAACAGATAGATTACGCGCAGGAAATAGCGGAGGAATTAAAGAGATGTGGCCTGAGGGTAGTAGTTGATGTCCGAAACGAAAAGATGCAAAGAAAAATAAGGGACGCTCAAGTAGCAAAGATCCCTTACATGGCGATAGTAGGAAAAGTAGAAAAAGAAAACAATACCGTGTCTCTGAGAAGCAGAAAAGACGGAGACAAGGGTGTTATTGATAGGAAAGAGCTAATTAGCCTTTTTACAGAGGAAATAGCAAGAAAAGGAGGGTAACCATTTCACACGGTGCAGGATTTTCAAGAGGTAGAAGGGAAACAAAAGAGTATGCCAGGGTCAACAGAGGAATTAGAGCAAGCCAAGTGCGTCTGGTGGATGAAGAAGGAGAACAGGTAGGAGTGGTTGAGATGGGGAAGGCGCTGCTTATGGCGGCGGAAAGCGGATTAGATGTTGTAGAGGTCTCCCCAGACTCAACTCCACCGGTTTGCCGGATAATGGATTACAGCCGGTTCAAATATGAACAGGAAAAGAAAAGGAAACTTGCTAAAAAGAAACAGCATGTGACCCACATAAAAGAAGTAAGGTTTAAATGCCGGATAGAAGACCACGACTATCAGGTTAAACTGAAACACATAAAAGAGTTTTTGGAAAAGAAAGACAAGGTTCGCGTATCTTTGCGGTTTAGGGGCCGTGAAAACGCACACAAAGAACTGGGAATGGAACTGCTGAACAAGATAGCTAACGATGTGTCTGCCCTTGGTGAAATGGAAATGAGCCCCAAAACCATGGGGAGAACCATGACAATGACACTCGCCCCGAAGGGCGATAGCTAAAAGGTTCGGTCAATATAAAAAGAAACAGGAGAAAATAGATGCCTAAGTTAAAAACGAATAAAGGTGCACAAAAAAGGTTTAAATTGACAGCAAGCGGCAAAGTAAAGAGGTCTAAGGAAGGAGCAAGACACATCCTGACGAAGAAGAGCCAGAAAAGAAAGAGAAACCTCAAGAAAGCCACTACTGTTGATAAAACTTTTGAGAAAAAAATAAAATCACTTATTCCGTACGCGTAACGGCACGAGATAAGAAAAGGAGTCGAGATGACAAAAGTAAAACATGCAGTTGCCTCTCGCAAAAAGAGGAAAAAGTTTCTTAACGCTGCAAAAGGAAACTTTGGAGCCAGATCAAAGCTGCTTAGAACGGTTAAAGAAGCGGTAAGAAAAAGTTTGGTGTCTAATTATTACGACAGAAAGAAGAAGAAGGGCAACTTCCGCGCTTTGTGGATCACCCGTATTGCGGCGGCATGTAAGATGGAGGGTCTCACTTACAGCAAGTTCATGTGCGGATTGAAGCAGGCCCAGATCGCACTTAATCGTAAAATGCTGGCAGACATCGCGAATAATGACAACAAAGGGTTCAAGGCGCTAGTTAAAAAAGTCAAAGTCTAATCACTGTATGCGAAGGCTTACCCCACCGCAGATTGTAATTATCAGCTTTATGTGTGCCATTTTGATTGGCACTATCGCCCTGTCCTTACCGCAGGCGACACACGGGCCGGAGAGACTGTCGATTATCGACAGTCTTTTTACGTCAACGAGCGCTACTTGTGTGACGGGACTTGTCGTTAAGGATACCGGCACTCAATTCACCAGATTTGGGAAGGGCGTGATATTTACCCTTTTTCAGATAGGGGGACTCGGAATAATGACTTTTTCCACGTTGTTTGCCGTAATGCTTGGAAGGAAACTTGGCTTTACGCATAAAGATGTTATAAGAAGCACTCTCGATAAGCACAGAATAGTCGGCCTTAACAGGTTGATATTATATATCTTGGGGATAACGCTGGGGGCGGAAGCTCTAGGGGCTTCGTTCTTGTTCTTCAGGTGGAGGGCGATAACAGACTGGACTATCCTGGAGACCATTCAACAATCTATCTTTCATTCGGTATCCGGATTTTGTAATGCAGGGTTCGCGCTCTTTAGGAACAATCTGGAAGGCTTCCAGTCTGATCCGTACATCAACCTAACGATGATGCTCCTTATCTTTGTTGGAGGCATTGGGTTTGTAGTTATAATGGACCTTATTAGGTTTGTCGGGGCCAAGGGGCCGGAGAGACGGCTGGGTCTTCAGTCAAAGGTGGTGCTCAGCACATCGCTTATCTTGATAATAGCCGGGGCTTTATTGTTAATACTTTTCGAAAAAAACGGGGTGATGGCAAATCTTGCCTGGCCACAAAAGATCTTTGGGGGTCTTTTCCAATCGGTGACCGCCAGAACCGCGGGATTCAATACCT
>CAYWDJ010000137.1:0-4065 GCA_964457005.1 uncultured Planctomycetia bacterium | reverse complement strand
ACGGTGGTTTCACCCTCAAAAAAGTGGATCTAAGGCCAAAAAACCACCCTGTTTAGAGGCGTTAAGCTATAATATCAGACAGTTAGCTTGGACCCCAAGAGCAAAGAAGGAAAAATGAAACCAATATAGGTCACTGCTGAATATCGAGATGGATTTCTTTATATGGAAAGTGAGTATGTAGGAAGAGGGAAAAAGAGTGAGTAATGGCATTTCACGAATACCTGAGGTCCCGGACGAGTTAAGCGAAGCCGTGAACGGTGGCACTCTCGCTGTTTTTATTGGTGCTGGAGTGTCAAGATTAGTAGGGTGCGAGGGATGGGACACACTTGCCAGAAATCTTGTCAGCAGGTGTCATGGCGAACGCATTATAAACTTTAGAGAGAAAGAAACCCTTTCTCAGATTCCAGACCATAAGAAAACGATAACGATCTGTCATCACCTATTCAACAACAAGCATCGTGCGAATGCCTTTTATGAAGAGATGAATAAATCATTAAGAGAAGGAGACAATGTTAAAACTCCCAATATATATGATGAAATCTACAGATTAAGGGGCTTGTTTGTAACCACTAATGTTGATACTCATTTCGACAGGCTTTTTAACCCCCCGAATATTCTATATAGGACTTCTGATTTTAAAGAAGATAGGTTGGACTCCACTAATCTGTACCATATTCATGGTTCCGTAAGGGATAGAAGCTCTCTGATATTTACAGTCTCTGCTTATATGCAAAGATATACAAATCCGGATTTTAGAAGGTTTCTGGGAAGAATATTTCGTGAGTACACCGTTCTTTTCTTGGGTTATGGAGTCGCAGAGTTTGAGATCCTGGATTTCATACTTCAAGGGAATCCCAGAAGTAGAGCCTTAGCTCCGAGACATTTCATGCTATCGCCATTCTACAGTGGTGAGGATAACATCCTAAGCTATGAGCAAACATACTATAATGACCTTAGCATTAACATTCTGGGCTATCGGAAAGACGCTATCGGATATAGGCAACTCTTAGAGGTTATTAAACATTGGAACGAGGTGATAAACCTTGTAACCGGGTATTTACATGATGCTTCTCGAATAATTGACGCTGCAGTGGAGTAAGCATGTCAACAGATAAAATAATACAAACATTTCAGATAATAAAAAACGACAAGAGTCTGGAAAATCATTTTTTCAAGAAATTAGCTGTAGCTTCTAAGCCACTGGAATGGTTGATTCCATTACGAAATGCCGGGTACTTTGCTCCTAAGAACGACCCAAAACCTCAAAAGGTGCCGAATAAAAAGGGCTACTATACAGTCCCACATTGGAATACTTTAGATGCGCTTGAAAATATGGCAGTAAAAAATGAAGAAGAACCCAATGATGAAGTTTCTAAGATTTTGCTTGAAATTGTTGATGGAATCATTATGTACCGCGAAAATGGAGAGAGGATAGATAACTACAGAACCGATTCGAAGATGTTAAAAATTATCTCTCACTTTCCAATTGAGTATATTGGCACACAGCATATACAGTTTATAAGAGATGCGCTTCGCCCAAGAATAGGTACATCTCTAATCGACCATGAAATAGGTAAGCTATTTTTCCCGAAGCTGATAAGAGAAGCGGCGAGGGTCATGATAATAGGGTTGCTTGATGTGATTTTGCATTATAGTGAATCAGATAAGGAGTACATTCGTAAATACATTTCAATTATGGACCCCTATTATCTTAAAAAAACCTTAGATAAAAACAAGAAGGGTATTTCTGGAATTTGCGCTGTTGAGGCTGCCAATGTTGCGATAACGAAGATGCATGAGATATTGAAAGAGGATAAGTCTCAATTTAACTATATTTGGATACCGACAATAGAAGACCATAAACAGACGAGATTCCCGGATGAATATGAGTGCCAGCTTGTTTATTTCGTGCGAGACATGCTTGAGGCAGCAGACCCAAAGGAGGTTGATCCTATAGTAAAAAATATGCTGAGTGAGAAACATGATATATTTAAACGTCTGGCATATCATCTGATAAGTTACCACTATCATTCATTGTCCTATTTACTCTGGAGCGTACCCTATAATCCGCTTAACATTTTGACAATCCATGAGCTTTATGAACTGTTCAAAGCCAATTGCAAGAGTTTTAACGAGACACAGATTGCGACTGTCCTTAACTGGATTGAAACTCAGGATTTCCATCTTTCTGATGACGTGTCCGGCATCACTGAAAAAGAAGGGAAAACTAAGGCTTACTATAAGAAGGAATGGCTCGTTGCCTTGCTAGATACAGGCAATGAGGAAGTTAAACTACGCTATGAATCCTACAATTCCATTAATGATGCAACAATCGAGCATCCCGGATTTCATTATTGGTCATCGGGGGCTGGTTTTGTTCAGGAAGTTAGCCCAATAGATGAAAATGAATTCAAGAAAAAGACTAATGCTGAAATTGCAATGTACATTAATTCATATAAGGAAGAAAATGAAACATCATGGAAGGATTTTACCAAAATAAACCTCGCTTCCTCTGTCAGAAAGTTTGTATCTAATGATCCGGCAAGATTCTCCAAGGATTTAAGTCCGTTGCTCTGTGTGGCACGAAAATATCAATACGAATTCCTTAGGGGATTCGAAGAAGCATGGAGAAACAATAAGGATTTCGATTGGAATGAGCTGCTGCCATTTCTGAAAAACCTAATAGAGGACGGTAGCTTCTGGAGTGAAGAAAAGCAAGAAGGAGGGTATGAATATAATCGGTGGATTTCTGATGCGATAGCAGACCTCATTCATGAAGGTACGAAGGATGATAAACATGCCTTCTCTCCTCAGCTTTTACCTATAGCAGAACAAATAATTATACTTCTCCTAAAAAATGTCAAGGTTGACATGAGCATAATGAATGACCTTATAACTTCTGTTTTGAATTCATCAAAGGGTAAAGTGTTCATGGCAGCCATAAACTACTCATTACGTTACGCCCGTCTTTATTATCGAGAAAAAGAAGACAGATGGGTTGAATCTATAAAGTCTGAGTTCACAAAGCGTCTCGATAAAACCAAAGAAGCTAGTTTAGAATTTTCAACAGTTATTGGCTGGTATCTTCCGTACTTGAATTACCTTGATAAACAATGGGTAGCCAGGCATTTCAATAGAATATTTGACCTTGACAGCGACAAACACTGGGAAGCCGCTTTCATTGGATATATTGTTATGACATCGACAGTATATGAGGAACTTTATAAACTTTTGCGTGATAATGGTCATTATGCAAAAGGACTTTCAAGGTCATTCAGAGATAAACATGCCGCAGACAAGCTTGTTCAAAATATAGCAATCGGATATCTGGCCGGATGGGATGATTTGGCAGACGCAGATGGCTTGCTACGGAAACTGTTCGAAACTGATAACACGGAATACATATCTGCACTTGTAACTTTCATGGTGACATTCAGGGACATGGATGAAAAAGAGCTTAGACGCAAGATTAAACCCTTGTGGAAAGTGATAGTAAAGAAAGTAGTCCAAAACCTTGAGAAAGATGAATATCGAATCATCGCATCTAATTTAGGGGAATGGCTCTCTCTTGTTGATACAATCGATGATGATATTTATCATTATTTACAAATCTCTGCGAAAGTTATAGACGAGGATTGGAACTCTTATTCCTTCATAGAAAACCTGCGCAAACATGTAATGAAAACTCCAACTTTAGTAGGGAACTTATATATGGAAATGCTTAATGCCGGGATTTACCCAGATTACAATAAGGAAGATATCCTTTCCATTGTTCAGACCCTCTATGACTTAAACGAAAAAGAGACCGCTAACAGAATATGTAACATTTACTATTCAAAAGGTTTCGAATTCCTGAGAGAAACTTTTGAAAAGCATAATTAACCCTAATTCTAACTTCTATTGGCGCTATAATGATGTAGTGAGAACTGATTTCGTTGAAAGGATGCTCTCATGCGATATAGCGCCATGAATTTTCTGATAAAGCCGGTTTTGAAAAGCATGGGTGTCAGACCTACACAGTTGACAGAGAACCGTAAAAGCAGGTTGGCAAAATTGCTTCGGATC
>CAYWDJ010000136.1:0-4094 GCA_964457005.1 uncultured Planctomycetia bacterium | reverse complement strand
AATGAGAATAGATCCCGGGTCTCGCTTCGCTCGCCCGGGATGACAACTTGTAATGGCTTCGCTCGCCCGGGATGACAATCTCTCGTTCAGTGGGAATTCGCTGTTTGTCATCCCGGAATTTGCCGCAGGCAAATATCCGGGATCTTTTTATGCAATGGGAATAGATCCCGGGTCTCGCTCCGCTCGCCCGGGATGACAACTGGTAATGACTTCGCCAACTGGGATGACAAGGTTGGGAGTTTATATAAGTATAATGCTGTCATTGCGAGGAGGGCCGAAGGACCGACGCGGCAATCTCTTCAACTACTGTTATTTATTGGGATTGCTTCCCTGCCTCCGGCAGGTTCGCAATGACGTGTAACCGTGGCAGGTTCGCAATGACGTGTAACCGTGGCAGGTTCGCAATGACGTGTAACCGCGGCAGGTTCGCAATGACGTGTAACCGTGGTAAGTTCGCAATGACAGACACCTTAGCTCTCGGGGCTTCTACATCATCGTAGCCAGCTTGACTATCAGGCTTTTTTCCAGATAGTTGAGGTCGAACGGCTTAATTATGTAGTCTGCGGCGCCATATGCAATGGTTTGTTTGGCTACTTCCTCATCCATAACGGCCGTTGCCATGATAATGCCGACTTCCTTATCAAATTCTCGTATCTTCTTAACGGCTTCAAGTCCCGTCATCTCAGGCATAGTAATATCCAGAAAAACAACTTTGGGTTTTTCTGTTCTTACCATTTCAATGCCTTCAAGCGCAGAAGTAGTTCCTATTACGTTATAGCCTTTTTTTGTAAGAAACATTGTTAGCGCATCGACGATGTCGCGCTCGTCATCAATTACCAGTATCTTTTCTCCCATGATCGTACTCCTTCTTTATGCCGGACAAAATCCGAAAATCATGACTACTCCGCCAGCACCGACTGTACTTTTTCTAAAAGAAAGTTGAGATTTATAGGCTTATCCAGGAAATTTTCTTCCTTAAACCCAAAATCCATCAACTCCTGTAAATGTTTTTCCAGAGATATCGATCCCGTGAGAAATATAACGGGGGTATCTATGTTCTTTTCTCTTATCTGTTTAAATACATCGATACCTTTCATCCCCGGCATCTTTATGTCCATTATAATGAGATCTATAGCCTTGTCTCTATCAAGAATTCCGGCAACATTACATGGATCATTTTCGGCTACCACGTCAAAACCTCTGTTCTTAAAGAAGAGGGCCAACGCGTCCGTTATATCTACTTCGTCATCCACCAAAAGTATCTTATGCTCGGCCATATATCCCCCTATGCCTCTTTTTTTGCTATCGGCAAAGTAATTGTCGCAGAGGTTCCCTCCCCAGGCAAACTCTCATAGTCTAGGATCCCTCTATGCCCTTTAATAATACCATAACAAACCGAAAGACCCAAACCCGTTCCTTCTTTTTTTGTAGTAAAGAAAGGATCGAAAATCTTGTTTATCGCTTTTCTAGATATACCGCTGCCGGTATCCTTAAATACTAAACGCACATTTTTCGTATCCGCGGAAGTTGTAATGCTTATTTTTCCCCCTCCTGTAATGGCTTCCGCTGAATTCTTCATTAGATTCAGGAATACCTCTTCCAATTCATTTTTATTAATGCTCACCAGCGGAAGGTCCGTGCCGTAATCCCTGCTTAGCTCAATATTTTCCAATAAATATTGATGCTCCAGAAGCTTAGCCGCTTCTTCGACACAAATATTTATATCTACATTTTCCCTTTCCGACCCGCTTGGCTTTGAGAATTTTAAGAGTCTCTGGATTATGTCCCTTGCCCTGTAACATTGTTTTTCTATTATCGCCATGCTATCTTCCATTTCCCCCTCTTTCAGGTCGCCCATCTGCATAAGCTGGGCCCTTGCCGATATGATCATCAGCGGGTTATTCACTTCATGCGCCATCTCAGAGACAAGATGCCCTATCGAAACCAGCTTTTCGGACTGGACAAGCATGCTCTGTGTCTCTTGCAACTCTGTAAAACTCTCCCCAAGCTTCACCCTTATGTCATTATTATCTTCAAGCATACTTATCATTATTCTTTTTGTTCTCTGGGCCGCATCAAGCGCCTGTTTTATTTTTCCCGTATATTCCCGGAGCTCTACCTGCTGCTTTTTAAGAACGACCTGTACTCTCTCACGTTCTTTGGCCTCGGTTTCCAATCTATCATTCGAAACCATTGAGGCCTTCAAACTAGCAACCATCTCGTTAAAGGCCACCGCCAGCGCTTCCAGCTCATCCCCGGTTTTTATATTAACTCTGGCTGTCAGGTCCCCTTTAGCCGCTTGGTCCACACCTTTTTTTAGCTTTCCCACGGACAGCGAGAAATACCTACCCATCATATCTCCCCCAAAAAACAGTATAGGTATCAAGACAATAAAAAGAAGACCCCCCTGGAGCAGTAAGACAGATAACGGCCTAAAAACCTCTGTTTTCGACTGTTCTATAAAAACCCACCATTCGACACCATATTCTTTCAAGTAAGCGTTATCAACCTTGACGGGAGCGAAAAAGACCTCTTCCCCGCCACCCCCTTCTCTTTTGTATGTATCCCATTTTTTGCCGCGTTTTATTAGATCCGTCAGGGTGTCATTCTGTAAATATTTTTCCAGGTCTCCTCTGTCCCGTTGACTATAAATTACACTTCCGGAAGAGTCCACTATAAACGCAGGGGAGCCTTCTGCCAGATAATGAGAAGTCAGGGAATTAAAAATACGATCCGGGTCTAAAAGCGCTTTACACACTCCGATCATTTCTTCCCCATCGTACACAGGGAGGGTAAACATAATACCAAAGATATTCGCGGATTCATCCCTTGCTATATCCCCTACTGCCACATCCCCTGAGGCTCTTTCTGAGGCTTTTTTCCACCAAACCTCATCCGCCTGATAAAAATCCGATGTTTTCCCCGAAGAGGCCACAAGCCCTCCATACTTGTCCGTCACAAAAAATTCTGCCAGACCGGTGTCCACTGCGACAATATCCTGCAGCCTCTTGGAAAAACTATTTTGCAGATATTCACACGAAAGAAGGCTATCCTTCCCGGCCGCGGCCCAGTTCTTATCTACCTCAAGTAAAGATGTTCTCACATGTTCAACGCTCATATTATCATACCGCGCATTGGCTTCCTTGATAGCTTTCAGGCAAAGCGGACTTGTTACATATGTTCTTAGGTCCAGCACTTCCTCATTTATTATCCGGTCTACCGACTGTGCCAGGCCTGTGCCTTTTTCCACGTTTGCTGCTCCCACAAGATCTAAAACCAGACTATATGACGATGCATACCCGAGAAATAACCCGACTCCAACGACAATCAGCGATATAGTCAGAAACATGCTAACCAGTTTCTTCCTGATACCCCCCTTAAACCCAATGTTTTTAGACCTACCCGATGACACAAAAACATTCGTGATGACAACAAAACTGACAGCAAGGCCTATCGCGCATATCATTCTGAAAAACTGCACGGGAATCCCAATAATATCTATGAACATACCATAGTTAAGAATAGACCCGATCAAAAAATCTGTTTTAGGTGTCACTAATCCACTCAGCACCCCATATAGAAAAAATAATACAACAGCTATTCCAATGCTTAACGAGAACACAAACGGCACTTCTTTTTCTTTTGTGGTGCGGGAAAACCTTAAAAACAAAGCTATTCCCGCCAGAACAGCTCCCGGGAAAGCAATAAAATATCTGGCTGCCACGCTACCGTCCAATGATCCCCTAAACAAATACGTTGCCCCGAAGGCAGCAAGACAAAGGATCCAGAGATGCCTGACCCATTTAAGCGAGGTGACATCCCGGGATATCACCCTTCCTCCAAAAATGACAAGAAAAATGAAAGATACCGGTAATAATACACCTCCCAGAGACTTAAGAACTCCCACGTTAAAAATATCTCCACTCAAGATCAGCAGATCTACCCATTCGTTCAAGCCGTGAAGTATCCCGAATAAACCGACCAACCAGATGTCCCCGGAAATATCCAGGACATCTCTACCCTTTGACATAGCCATAATGGTTATACCCATTAACACGAATGCCAACCCGTAAAAAAAGAAAATTGTGATCATA
>CAYWDJ010000135.1:0-4158 GCA_964457005.1 uncultured Planctomycetia bacterium | reverse complement strand
AGCTTATTCGTAAATATCAGAACTCCTATTACAATAAGGAATATGCCGGCTACTATTTCCCCAAACCTTATAAACTTTTTGTACTTCTCAAATACCTTTAGAAAGGCTCCAACCGCGAAGCCCGTCACAATAAAAGGTATCCCCAACCCCAAAGAATAACTTGCCAAAAGCAGCACTCCGTCAAGCATGGTATTTTTTGTGGCCGCAATAGCAAGTATACCCGCTAATATAGGTCCCACGCAAGGGGTCCACCCAAAAGCAAAAGCAAGACCTATCAAAAATGACCCCAAATAGCCCGGACTCACCTTTTTTATCTGGACGGTTTTACTCTTGTTCAATGGTTTTATTTTTATTAAACCCGTAAGGTGGATCCCGAGAATAACGATCACAACCCCTGCAACTTTTGCCAGAATATCCAGATGCTGCTGCAATGCTTTTCCAATAAATGTCGCTGACGCTCCATACGCGATAAAAATGCATGAAAAACCCAGAACAAAAAAGATCGCTGAAAGGCCTGACTTTTTCCAAACCCTCTTTTTGTCGTCTGCCCCTTTCATCTCATCCAGAGAAACCCCCGAAATATATGAAATATATCCAGGGACAAGCGGAAGCACACATGGAGACAAAAAGGAAAGAAACCCCGCAAGAAATGCTATGCCAAAAGAAATATTTTCCATAATTATTTAAACACCATCCCTGTTTGTTCTGACCAGAAGACCAGATCAAGCTCGTCCATGGGTATGCCTATTTTATCGGCGAACTTTTCCAGCTTTTCTTCCAAGTCAATATACGTTTTTCGGCTGATAGTTTTGGGGCCCTCTTTTATTATCCCGTACCTCAGCATATTCTTCAATATATGAACATCCAAAATGGCGAGATGCCTGCCAAATCCAATGTTCCTCAAGAAATGGCTTGCCTCTTTATACCCTATCCCTTTAACATTTTTAACCAGCCAGTCTCTCGTATCCTTAATATTCTTTGTATCCAGCTTATCTTTAATCCTTATTTTTCCCTTTTCAAGAAAGACCCCCCTGGACTCAACTATGAATCTGGCCTTATTGTTGGGGAATCTCACGGCAACAAGCCCCTCCCTCACTTCATCAACCTTGCCGTCAAAAAGTTTACCGCTCTTTTCAAGACCCCTTACGGCCTTGTCGCAATATACGGCTTTGGACTGAGGCGTACATATACAGAAACAAAGTTCAGTAAAGATCTTTTTGTCGCTGCGGCTCCATACTTCTTTAAACTCTTTTAATCGTCCTTTTATTTCCGTTTTTCTATTCTTATACTTTCCTGCAAGCTCATGTGCCATTATATGTTTTTACCAATCTTCTTTTGACGATGAAATATATCTGAATGCTGTCAGCGCTGATTTCGCGCCTTCTCCCGCGGCAACTATGATCTGCTTCTCGGGAACATTAGTTACGTCACCACAGGCAAAAATGCCGGGCATATTAGTTTCATTCTTCAGGTTGATCGTGATCTCTCCCGCTTCGTTCTTGTCTATGCCTGCCGCAAAAGATGAGTTTGGAATGAGCCCTATCTCTACAAAAACACCCTGGGCGGATAAGGTCTTTTCTTCTCCATTTACAGATATTTTTACCTCTTTAACAAAAACATCTCCGGAAACTTCAACGACCCGTGCATTATTAAACACTTCTACCTTGTCGCTTTTAATGAGTTTTTCGCGCATTATGGCGTCCCCGGTAAGGTCATCCATATTATTAACAACATAGATCTTGTTCGCGATCTTATCCAGCTGAAGCCCGGCGTCAAGCGCGGAATTTCCGCCGCCTACTATTACCACATCCTTACCCGAGAAAAGAGGCCCGTCACACGTGGCGCAATATGTAAGCCCTTTATTCCTGAATTCGCTTTCTCCGGGCACACCCAGCTCCCTGGACCTTTTACCCGAAGCTATTATGGCTGTCTTGGATCGATATTCGCCTTTAGCGGTCACAACAACAACCGCATTCCCTTCCTTGCGAATAGTCTCAACTTCTTCGTTCTGGCGCACAGGAATAGAGTAGTTCTCCATGTGTTTTTCAAATTTTTGAGCAAGGTCTGCTCCTGATATGAACTGGTAACTGGTATAGTTTTCTATTTCACCGCTCCAGGCAGTCTGACCGCCTATGTCACCCGTAAGAACAATAACATCCATTCTCTTACGAGCGCCATATACGCTTGCAGTTATACCGGCAGGACCGGCACCTATTATGATGAGATCATAGATATTTGACATATTATCCGTCAAATACTATTAAAGCCCCAGGGCTTCGTCTATCTTTTCTTTGTCGAATCCTACTATGATGGCGCCTTCGATATCAAGGACCGGAACGCCCATCTGCCCTGACTTGTCAACCAGTTCCTGGACCTTGTCCTGGTCGGCGGCAACATCAATACTTTCAAATTCAACGCTCTTGTCTTCAAGATACTGTTTTGCTCTTGTGCAAAACGGACATGTCGGAGTACCGTACACTGTAACTTTCTTTGACATGGTTTTCTCCTTTTTTAGCATTTTTTCGAATCGTCGGGTCCGTAAATTTCATCTTTAAGCGCGCATAAGCTGTTCAGATGTTCCTTCTCTCCCGCGATAAGGCCTTCGACTATCTCCTTATCCTTTTCAGGGACAACTTTTTCCATTCCCTCGTAGAAGAGAACCGCTTCCTTCACATAAGAAACGCCGAGCTCTATCGCATCTTTCTCGTTTGTTATCTTTTCGGCTATCTCTTCACCCACATTCTCTTTAGTAAAGACATAACTTGAAGCAAGGCTCTGCATATATCCAAAGTACTCTTCCGTATAAAGGCCTTTTTCATAGCTACAATATTCACCGAAGATTTTCTTAAAATCATCCAGGTGCTGTTCGTCTTCCTCGGAAAGAGCTTTAAAGATCTCTTTTACCCTGGGGTTGTCCATAGTTTCCGCAAGTTTACCAAAAAACGCTATGGCATTCTTCTCTATCTGTATGCCGATCTCAACTATTTCACATCCGGAAAAGGAATGTTCCATTTTGCCTCCATACCCGTTGTCTATTAATAGTTTTCCGCTAACACTTCAAAATGAGCCTGCGGGTGCAGACATGCCGGACACTTTTCCAACGCTTCGTCTCCCTCATGCACATAACCACAGTTGCGGCATTTCCATTTTACAGTCTGGCTCTTCTTGAAAACTGTTCCGTTCTCTACGTTCGCAAGAAGCTTCTTGTATCTAGCCTCGTGTTCTTTTTCGACCAAAGCTATCTTCTCAAACGCCTCGGCAATATCATCAAACCCTTCTTCTCTGGCGATCTTAGCAGCGCCGGGGTACAGTTCTGTCCATTCCTCTTTCTCGCCTTCAGCTGCCGCCTTGAGATTCTCCGCCGTGTTGCCGATAACCCCGGCCGGATATGCCGCCGTTATCTCAACATCTCCGCCTTCTAAAAATTTAAAGAACCTTTTGGCATGCTCTTTTTCGTTCTCCGCTGTCGCAAGAAAGATCGCGGCTATTTGTTCATATCCTTCTTTTTTTGCGGCAGACGCAAAATACGTATACCTGTTCCTTGCCTGTGATTCGCCCGCAAAAGAAGCGAGTAAATTCTTTTCTGTCTGAGTTCCTTTTACGCTAGCCATGATATCTCCTTATCTTTATTTTATTAAGCTTTCCAAAGGCCATGCAAAGTACAATACTCCCTGACCTCAACTATATCCTCTTTTTTTAAACAAAAATGCGCTTCCGGCTTCTGTCCCGGCTTGAGTTCGGCGCGGCAAACCTTGTCTTTCGTCAACACCTCTATGAATTTTATATAATGATCTTCTTGCATCGGGTGTTCAACGCTGCCAACCTTTACCCGAATACAGTGGCCGTTACATTCGGCAGAATCTTCAAACACAGGGACATGTTTTTCCAGCCCCTGGTCTTCTGTCTTTGCTTCCAGTTTGTCCATAAGCTTATTACAGCATGTAAGTGTCGGCTGGCCTTCTCCCGCAATCTCGACAACATGACCACAAATGCTGCATTTATATATATCTCTTAACCCTGTCATGATATGCCTCCCTTGATTTTTTCTTTTACTTCCCGTAAAAACTCTTTGCTTGGAACATACTGGACTCTTATCGGATCCATCATATCAAATCCGGCTGATTCCAGTATATCATGTATTTCTTTTATGCTTTGGCC
>CAYWDJ010000134.1:0-4166 GCA_964457005.1 uncultured Planctomycetia bacterium | reverse complement strand
AGAAGAACATTATAAAAAATAACCTGGTTTATCACAGGGAAAACAATAAAAAAGGCCGGCATGTCGCCGGCCTTTTTTATATCTTTATTATGAGCTAGATCCTTTAGGACATATTCCAACTGATAAGCGTACTATCTGAACTGAAAACGAGATATACTTTGTTCTTTGTTTTAACAGGCTCTGTTCCCACTTTGTACACCCAGGTCTCTTTCCCCTGCCCGGGTCCGGATAAAGTGTAAACCGGTGTACCGTATTTTTTAAGAACACTATCGGCTGTCTGCCCCGCCTCCAGCTTCCCGTTCTCGACATCCCTTTTTACCTTATCATAGTTACGAGTATCATTCTTAACTTCTTTCTTCATTGCACCCATATCGCTACTGAGCTCCATGAGAGTTTTAACTCCATCCGGAGACTTCACCCACTTTTTCTTCTGCTTTGCCTGACTACACGGGGCACTTGCAGAAACAAGAAAAACACAGACCATAAGAACTATTGTGAACTTACTTAACATCACGAACCTTCCTTCTTATCCTTTTTTCCTTTCCGGCTATCCAGAAGAGCCTTCTCAAGCACTGTCCGGAGCTTATTGGTCTCCGCCCTTGAAAGCAAAAAATGAGATCTCAATTTTTTATCAACTGCTTGTATCTCAAAAACATCATCTTTTTTCAGGTAACGAATATTTATTCTCATAAAAGCTCCGCGGCAAGCGATGCAAGCGGACTTCTCTCGCTTCTCGCAAGCGTCATATGTCCGTACATGCTTTGACCCTTCATTTTTTCAACACAATACGTCAACCCGTTACTGGCTGAATCCAAATACGGATTGTCTATTTGATAGGGATCTCCCGTTAATACCATTTTAGTATGATTCCCAGCCCTTGATACAACGGTTTTTACCTCATGTGGAGTCATATTTTGTGCCTCATCAATGATTATAAACCTGTTTGGAATACTTCTGCCCCTCATAAAAGTAACTGCTTCGAGCTCAATAATTTCGTCCTTTAAAAATTTATCAATAAGAGTCTTAGGCTTCCCCGTTGCCTCTTTATCTTTTTTTTCAGCGTTAAAAATATATTCCAGGTTATCAAATATCGGCCCCATCCAATTTTCAAGCTTTTCTTCCTTTGTCCCGGGCAAATATCCGATATCTTTTCCCAGCGGCATTACCGGCCTTGATATCAGCAATCCCTCGTAGGATTTATCTTTAACTACTTTTTGCAGCCCTGCAGCCATAGCGAGAAGAGTTTTGCCGGTACCTGCCGGCCCCACAAGCGTTACCAGATTTATATCGTCGTTCAAAAGGAGCTCGATAGCCATAGCCTGTTCTTTATTGCGCGGGCTTATCGACATAACATTTGATTTTGCCTTATTAAATATAAGCGGCATTAAGATTCCAAACTCTTCTTTGTACCGGGCCAGCGCCGTATGTTTGGGATCCTCTTTATCCTGCATTAACCCAAACTCGTTCGCAAAGAACGAACCTTCCTTAGCTTTGAATTCTTTCTTTGAATAAAACTCATCGATATCTTCCCTCTTAACATCCAGAGTATGCCACCCTTTATATAAATGTTCAAAATCTACTTTCTGTTTTTCAAAATCGACACTCTTGATGCCGATAGCGTCAGCCTTTATCCTGGCGTTTATATCTTTTGATACAAAAATAACCTGTTCACCTTTTTGCTGGAAGATATACGCCGCCATCAGGATCCTGTTATCCATGACCATTTTGGAAAGGCCCACCGTCTCCGACACTTTTCCATAATCCAGTCCTGTGGACACTTTGAGCACACCTCCACTCTCAAGAGGAAAACCTTCTCCCGGCTCGCCCTTTTCCCTGAGCTCATCCAGCATCCGTATCGCTATCCTTGCGTTCCTTCCCTTTTCATCGTGGTCCCTTTTGAACTTATCCATCTCCTCAAGAACCTCTATCGGAAGCAACACTATATTATCAGCAAATGAAGTAAGTGAATTCGGGTTGTGCAATATTACGTTTGTGTCTAAAACAAATGTCTTTTTCAAAACCTCTCCTCTCTTTAACTGAAAGATATCAACCTAATTTTTTAACAAGATTTGCCGCTCTCTCACCAAGGATCCGGCACTGCCCTTCAACTCTCGCATCAGGAACTCCAATGGACACCGTGCCGTAATGATCTCCTTTCTCTATCCCCTGCACTACCATCCCATGGATCAGCATCGCATTCAATATGTCGAGTATAGTGGTTTCATTCCCACCGCCGATATTCGCAGCAGAAGAAAAGGCCGCGCCTACTTTTCCCGCGAGACGTCCATGAAACTTAACAGAGTCATCAAAAACCTTTTTTATCTGATAGGCCATAGATCCGTAATAGACAGGAGACCCTACGATGAACCCATCGTACCCCGGCATACTATCAACCAAAAAGTCTTCAGCAGACATAACCTCGGCATCCACCCCGTCCACAGACTTAACCCCTTGCTCTATGAACTGTGCCATGGACTTGGTATTCCCGGACCTCGAATAGTAGATTATAGCTATTTTTTGCATATTGTTATTATATGGGAAAACTGAAAAATAGGAAGAACTATCTTATATTCTCGATCGTCCGCAAAGTTGCCGTGATCCTGCCAAAAGGTATCCGTATAACACCGTATAGAGGATACCTATTCTCGTCAGCCGAGAAATACATCCAGCCCCTTCCCTTCCGGTACACCTTCCCCCTTAGCGTAGCTGATGGCACTATACGAAACGCGGGAAAGGACCCAAGCTCCGGCAGCTTAACAACCTCGATCTCCTTCACTTCTCCATAAACATCAAAATTTTTCTCATTAAGGTTCACCACATAACTTATCTTATCTCCCGGTTTAATCGGCAATGTCATAAAATAACACATAGCGCTTACAGGATCCTGCACATTATCCGTTATCTTACATCTTTTGACCGACCCATCCAGCAAACTGTAATAAATAGCCTCCATCTTATCAAAGTCATATTCTACGATCACCTTCTTACGATAAGTCCCTTCCTCCCGATCCGCTTCATACCTCATACTGCTCATGGTCTCCACATCTACATATGAAGTATATTTATCCTCCACACGGTATATTTTTGAAAGGAACTTATTAGATGCCGTTACAACGGTAACTACATATACCTTTCTGCCTCTATATTCGATAATGTCATTGGACTGGGCGGTAATACTCCCCACAGGTATTCCATTCCACGCTATCAAAAAGACAAAGCGCTTATTGACATGGAAAGGTATCTGTTTCGATATATCAGAAACAGCCTTTTCCTCGGATATCGCCTGCGAGGATTCCAAGGTTCGCACTTTGCCGGTGTTGGCACATCCCCCGGAAAAAGAGAAGATAAGAAGAAGTGTAAATATTATGTGTAATTTTCTCATACAATATATTATAATCTAAATATGGATTTCATTGAACTAGTAAAAAAAAGAAGAAGCATACGCTCGTTCAACGGACGGCCCGTCCCGCGTGAACACCTGACACTTTGTACCGAGGCGGCTACATACGCCCCTTCGGCATGCAACTCCCAACCATGGGCCTTAATAATAGTCGATGACGAAAAACAGAAAAAATTACTCTCCAACAACATATTCAAAGGGATCTATAAACGCTGCGCTTTTGCCAAAACCGCCGGAGCATATATTGTCGTGGTATCAGAACGGCCTAAGATCACAGCCGCGCTTGGTGGACTGCTACGAAATACCGATTTCAAGAAAATAGATGTAGGAATAGCAACTGAACACCTGGTTTTACAAGCAACAGAACTCGGGATAGATTCATGTTATCTGGGATGGTTCAACGAAAGAAAGACAAAAAAGATATTAAAGATACCTTCAAGCAAAAAAGTTGAACTTGTAATAGCGTTGGGCTACAGGAACAACATCAAAGTAAGAGACAGGCGCCTTAAAGAAACCAGCGACGTTATAAAAATCAACAAATACTCCTCAGAGCATTCCGGCAAAAGATAAAGCAGCGATAGTCTTCGCGTCATTGATCTTGCCCGCTAAAAAAAGTTTCTTCACCTCTGCCTTAGTAAAAAGCTTCACCTTTATAACCTCATCATGATCCATGTCCTGCTCAGTCCTTTCAACGCATTCAGCTTGGTAGAGGTGGATCTTCTCGTTCGTAAATCCGGGCGTCGTAAATATCTCGCCTATTTTTTTT
>CAYWDJ010000133.1:0-4234 GCA_964457005.1 uncultured Planctomycetia bacterium | reverse complement strand
ATGAACCACCAAGCGGTTTTTGTTGCCATATATTTCAAAAGCTCAGCATCCGGAATGTGCAGGTTCCCTTCCATCCGAATCTCTTTTATCCTGATGGAATGGCCCTCGTCTATTACGAAAATTATGTCCGCCTCACCGGTCTCCGGGTTCGTATCGATCCGATAGTCTACCATCGCCTTGTTGAACCCCTCTTCGATATACAGGTCATCTATGGCGGCGGCATCTCGATTCAACTCGTTAAAGTCCAGCAGTTCACCTTTTTTTATGGTCAGCTTCTCTTTCAGCTTCCGTGCCTTGATCCTGACATTTCCCCTGAATTCGATATTTCCTATGACCGGTTTCTCAACTACCGTAAATACGACCACTACGCCTTCGGGGAAATCTTCAGTTTCAACAAAAACATCGCTAAAGTACCCCATTGAATAAAGCCTTTTGATCTCTTTGTTCAATGCGCTCTCTTCAAAAACATCCCCGGGCTGTATTTTTATACGATTCATAATGGTCGATGTGCTTATAGCTTTATTGCCCTGCACTTTCACGGACGCAACAACTTTCTCGCTCTGCTGAGCAAAACCAACGCCTGTGGAAGTTAACAGCAACGCAATGGACGCTATAATACAGACAACCTTGTTGACCATTAAAATCCCTCTTCTTCCTGTATTCTTGAAAGGTTAGAAAATTTTGTATATTCAGCTATAAATGCCAGATTTATGATACCAACCGGACCATTCCTCTGTTTGGCCACTATTACCTCGGCAAGCCCCTTATTCTCCTCGGTCGGAGTATAATACTCTTCCCTCAAAAGAAGCATAACAACGTCCGCATCCTGCTCAATGGCCCCTGATTCCCTGAGGTCGGAAAGTTGAGGCCTTTTATCCTGACGCTGTTCAACCGCCCTGGACAGCTGGCTTATGCCTATTACCGCGACATTAAGCTCCCTCGCAAGAGCCTTCAACCCCCTAGATATGTCTGATATCTCCTGCTGTCGATTATCCGAACCGGCAGCGCCACGCATAAGCTGAAGGTAGTCTACAATTACAAGTTTTATATCATGCTTAGCCTTTAGCCTTCTGGCTTTGGCTCTAAGTTCCAACGCCGATATGGCGGGAGTATCATCGATAAAAATAGGAGCTTCTGAAAGCTTACCAGCCGCTTCGACCAGCTTGGGCCAGTCAGACTGGGAGAAAAACCCGGTTCTCACCTTGTGGGCATTCACCCCGGCTATAGAGCAAAGCATCCTTTGCGCAAGCTGTTCTTTTGACATTTCAAGGCTAAAAAAAGCGCATCCCACTTTCCCGACAAGACCAGCATGCTCAATAATAGAAGTCCCCAGAGCACTCTTACCCATAGATGGACGCGCGGCCAATATAATTAAGTCTGAAGGCTGCAGTCCGGCTGTCATGACATCCATATCATGAAACCCCGTAGCAACTCCGGTGATGTTCTCTTTTCTCTGGTACAGCTGGTCTATCTTCTCTATGCTGTTCCTTACAATCTCTTTCATCCCGGTGATCTGCGTGCCGCGTTTATTGTGTGAGGTGATATCAAAGATATGCTTTTCTGCCCTGTCGAGTATCTCGTCAACATTCCCTGAAGGCTCATAGCTTTCCGCGGCTATCTGTGTAGCTGTTCCTATAAGGCTTCTCAAGAGATATTTCTCTCGGACGATCTTGGAATAATGATTAATGTTAGCTGCTGTAGGAATACTGGAGGCAAGCTCTGATATATACGCCGGTCCGCCGACGTCTTCCAGGATATCACGCTTATTCAGTGCTTCAATAAGCGTAACAATATCAACCGCTTCATTATTGTCAAACAAAGTGATGATAGCCTGAAATATTTTTTTGTTAGCTTCTGAATAGAACGCATTTTCTTCAAGAACCTCGATAGCAGAAGCTATAGCGTCCCTATCCAGCAACATGGATCCTAGAACGGCTATTTCCGCCTCAAGATTCTGAGGAGGTACTTTTTCTAAAAGAGTTTTCGGGATCATGTCCACCTTATCGGAAGGAGGGAAAAATTATTTCTTTACTACCCATATTCTAGCCTGGGCCTTAACTTCCGGATGCAATTTTATGTCTATTTTATAAACACCAAGAGTTTTTATCGGTGCTTCGACAACTATCTTCTTTTTGTCGACAACTACCCCCTCGGAGCTCAGCGCTTCCTGGATCATTTCGCTGGTCACTGTACCAAAAAGTTTATCTTCTTCTCCAGCCTCCATTGAAATAGTACAAGATGCTGCCTGTATCTTTTCCGCAAGCTGCTCGCATTCGTCTTTGAAACCTTTTTCTCTGCGTGCTTTTTCCTGCTTTTTCTGCTCTAAGATACGGATAGCGCCTTTTGTAGACTCTATGGCAACTTTATTCGGCAACAGATAATTACGTGCGTAACCATCTTTTACTATCAACTCGTCTCCGATCTCGCCTAGCCTATCAACGTCTTTAACAAGAATTATCTTCACCTTGGCCTCCTTCCCTGCAGGCCGCTCTTGATCTTAACGAACGGCAAATAAGCTGCCAGTCTGGCTTTTTTTACAGCATTAGAAACCATTCTCTGATGCTTCGCGCAATTTCCGCTAAGCCTTGAAGAAATTATCTTTCCTCTGTCTGAAATGTATCTCTTCAGGAGTTCAATTTCTTTATAGTCCAATTTTTTAGTACTGTCTTTGCACAGTCTACACGGCTTCTTCTTGAAAACTTTCCTTGGTTTTACTTCTCTTTTTTTCATCTCGTTTCCCTATTGTTTTTTAAAATGGTGCTTCTTCTCCACCTGAGGGCTGATCAACGTCTATTGATTCAACCTTTCCATAGCCACCTTCAAATCCACTGTTTCCCATAGCTCCCTGTGCCTCCGGCTCCGGCTTGGCAGCCTTATCTGGACGCCCGCCAAGGAACTGAACACTGGATGCTACAACTTCTAGAGCGCTCTTTTTCTGACCATCCTGGCCTTCCCACGCACGGGATTGCAGCCTTCCTTCAACCAGAACAGGACGTCCTTTGGACAAATATTCGCCGCACAATTCGGCTATTCTCCCCCAGACGATACACCTGATAAAAGAAACCTCTTCTTTCTTTTCCCCACTTGGAGTCTTGTATGCCCTATTCACTGCCACGGTGAAGTTAGCTACCGCTGTTCCGCTGGGAACATACCTTAACTCAGGATCCCTCGTAAGGTTCCCCATTAAAAACACTTTGTTCAAGCTGGCTGCCATGTCTGGCCCCCCTTACCTCGCAAAAGGTGTTTACTCATTCCTGTCTATCAGAGTTCTCAAAATATCTGTATTGATCTCACATTGCCTTTTTATCTTGGCAATGGAAGCAGGCTCTGCACTAAAAGTAAGCTCTAAGTACACACCCTCTTCTTTTTTCTTGATAGGATAAGCCAGATCCCTCTTGCCTATCATATTCTCTTCTACAATACTTCCTGAATTTTCCGTTATAGATGTCGTTATTTTGCTCTTCACTTCATCTATGACATCTTGTTTTTCAGGAATTATTATGAACAACCCTACATAAGATTTTGTTTTTTCCATAGTTTACCGCCAAATTTAATGTTGTACGACCATTTTGAATGTTTGATAATAACATACATTATTAATATTATCAAGGTTTTTAAAACTTAATTATACAGGTTCATGGCTTCCCTAACACCTTTATCCAACCATGCTTCTATACAATCAGCCGCACACTCAATAATGCCCGAAATTTTACTTTTTTCTTCATTCGTAAATCGAGACAGAACAAAAGAAGCAGTATCTACGGGAGCCTCCTCCTGCATTACCCCTATCCTGAGTCTGGCAAAATCGCTTCCCATTCTGTCTATTATGGACCTTAACCCGTTATGCCCCCCCGAAGACCCCTTTTCTCTCATCCGTATAGACTCAAAAGGGAGATCTATATCGTCGTTCACGACCAGAAGATCACTTTTTGTTTCCAGCCGGGAAGAACAAAGAGCTTCCACCGATTCTCCCGAAAGGTTCATAAACGTCATTGGTTTTAAAAGAGCCACTTCCTGTCCGGAGATCCTGCCTATTCCATATTCGCCATGGAACCCCTTCTTCTTGATCTTGAGCCCATGCCTTTTGGCGAGAACATCAAGAGCCATGAACCCGACATTATGCCTGGTATTCCTGTATCTGAGCCCTGGATTTCCGAGACCTACTATTATTTTCATCGTAAGACAGTTATTCTCCGGCTTCTTCGGCAGCTTCTTCAGCTCCCTCTTCTTCGGT
>CAYWDJ010000132.1:0-4519 GCA_964457005.1 uncultured Planctomycetia bacterium | reverse complement strand
CCTTTTTCCGGGGCAGCATATAAAGCCAAGAAGGTAGGAGGGGACGAGTTAGATTTCGGGGGCGTCTTGTGGAGTGATGACGGGCAGTATGCTATTATAAACGGCAAAATGTACCAAAAGGGTGATAGCGTGGGCAAATTCACAGTCAAGGAGATCAAAGAAGAGTCTGTAATTCTTTCTGACGGGGACGATTATGTAGAGTTAAATGTCTGGTAATGAAATGTTTGGTTAAAACGAAAGGTTTTTTTGATGGAATATGTTTTTGGGGTCATTCTTGGATTGGTAACGGGTACGTTTCTAAATATCTGCGTTCATAGATTATCTCCCGGTAGAGCTATTGTTCAGGGAGGCGCATCCTGTCCTTTTTGCGGCAGTGAGATCCCCTGTGCCGATAATTCTCCTGTAGTAAGTTTTCGGCTGCTGAGAAGTAAATGTCAAAATTGCAGCAAAAAAACATCAATCAGGTGTGTTCTTGTCGCAGTTCTGACTGCTATGGTGACTGTCGCGCTCATATATTATTTTTCATTTGGCATAAGGTTTTTCATCTTTTGGATATTCTCTTGCGCCTTGATAGTTACGTCTTTTATAGATCTGGAACACCAAGAAATACCGGACATTATTATTGTTCCCGGCATTGCAGTTGGTGTTGTTTTAATGATGTTATTCAAGTTGGATGGATCCGGCAGTTCTATGGCATCATTGGTGAATTCAATTTTGGGAGTGGTTGCCGGCGCGGGGAGTATGTTTCTGATGGGGTTCATCGGCAAATTGTTATTTCGTAAAGATGCCCTGGGAGACGGTGACGTAAAGCTTATGGCTATGATCGGGGCTTTCTTAGGTTGGAAGCTGGTAGTCCTGACGTTTTTTATCGCGCCATTTCTTGCGTTGGTGCCGGGGTTGTACTTGAAGTTTAGGTGTGAAGAAGAAACCATGCCGTATGGCCCGTATTTGGCTCTAGGGGCGATTGTGGCTCTTTTTGCAGGGACGTATCTTGTCCTGTAGTTCGATTTGACCGGAATAAGCATGCCAATTGCTTAGCCGTTTCTTATACGGGGGGATTACCCTGTAAACGTGATAAAATAAAAGGGGGATATGTTGGGAAGAGATAATTATTCGTTCCAAAAGCGCCAGAAAGAATTGGCAAAGAAAAAGAAGAAAGAAGAAAAGAAACAGAATAAACTGGACAAGAAAAATCTTCAGGCCACACCGGATCCGGAGCAGGAGTCGGAATAGCCGGGTATCTCATCTTTTTGGCAGATTCCAGCCAAAAGTTCCTTTAAAGATTGATTGAAGAAGTAGTTTAATATATACTGTTATGCTCAAGGTTAAAGCTTTGGTGCAGCATGTGCCGGTTATTTTGTCGTGCTACGCCGTCATTTAAGGGCATCAGTAAGGAGAATTAGGGTATGATCGCAGCTGTTGATGTAACTCTACAATATGGAAAAAGAAAACTTTTTTCCAATGTGAACATTGGTTTTTCGCAGGGGAATTGTTATGGAATTATCGGAGCGAATGGTTCGGGTAAGTCTACGTTTTTAAAGATCCTTTCCGGAGAGGTCGAAACGACCAAGGGAGACGTTGCAGTTTCCCCGGGGGAGCGGATTTCGATCTTAAAACAGGATCAGTTCGCCTATGATGAATATACGGTATTAACTGCTGTCATCATGGGGCATAAAAGGCTCTATGATATCATGCAGGAAAAAGAGGAGTTGTATTCCCGGGAAGAGTTTTCAGGCGAAGACGGGATTCGGGCTTCAGAACTGGAAGGTGAGTTTGCTGACCTGGATGGATGGAATGCTGAATCAGAGGCGGGAAAACTCTTAAGTTCTCTGGGGTTACCCCAGGACTTGCATGAATGTGAGATGAAACAGCTTGAGTCCGGACAAAAGGTGCGGGTTCTTCTTGCTCAGGCATTGTTTGGGGACCCGGATATTTTGCTTCTTGATGAGCCGACTAACCATTTGGACGCCGAAACCGCCGTGTGGATAGAGGATTTTTTATGCAACTTTAAAAATACAGCCATTGTAGTGTCTCACGATCGTCATTTTTTGGATAAAGTATGTACACACATTGCTGACATCGATTTTGGCCAGATACAGTTGTATCCCGGCAATTTCACTTTCTGGAGGGAGTCTACCCAGATGGCTTTACGGCAGCGTACTGAGGCAAATAAAAAGACCGAGGCAAAGCGCAAAGAGCTGCAAGCCTTTATTTCCCGGTTTAGTGCCAATGCGTCAAAATCCAAACAGGCGACCAGCCGTAAAAAAAGCCTTGCAAAGCTTACGCTTGAAGATATTAAGCCTTCTTCGAGAAAATATCCTTATGTAAATTTTGAACAGGAACGAGCCGCCGGGAACAATCTCCTTGAGGTTGACAGTTTGACCAAAACAAGTGAACGACAGGTTATGTTCAAGGATCTTACTTTCAGGGTAGATCGCGGAGAGAAGGTTGCTTTTTTAGGCCTTAATGATCTGGCAAAGACAACCTTGTTCCAGATCTTGATGGGGGAGATGGAGGCTGACAGCGGGGAGTGCAAGTGGGGAATTTCGACAAGCCGGTCGTATTATCCTAAAGATAATACGGCTTACTTTGATGCCGATCTAAGCCTTGTGGACTGGCTTGCCCAATATTCGGATAATACGGATGAGAATTTTTTGCGTGGTTTTTTGGGGCGAATGCTTTTTTCCGGGGAGGACGTTTTTAAGTCAGTAAATGTTCTGTCGGGAGGAGAGAAGGTCCGATGTATGTTTTCACGTATGATGCTTCAGCAGGCCAACGTGCTTATTCTGGATGAGCCCACTAACCACCTTGACCTAGAGTCAATTACATCTTTAAATGAAGGGCTGAAGAAGTTCCCAGGGACCATTCTTTTCTCGTCATATGATCACGAGCTTATACAAACGGTTGCGAGCCGTATCATAGAGTTCACTCCGGAGGGATATGTCGATAGAAGAGGAGTAACCTTTGATGAATATTTGTACGAAAGACATTAGGTAAGAGCAGGTCTGACCTGAGCGTGGTCCGGGTTTGATCTGCCGGGATCCCACATTATTTAGTATGATATTCTTGCTATACGTCTAGAGAAGACTGTGGTAGAATATTTGGGAGAAATATTCAAATAAATTCAATCTTGCTACAATATCTACGGATCGTTAGGGGGATAAGAGAAATATGATTAAAGAATTAAAACCACTTGTAATGGGCGATTTAGAAATTAAAATTCCGATTATTCAGGGAGGTATGGGGGTCAGGGTATCTACGGCGCCTTTAGCTGCTGCGGTCGCCAATTGCGGTGCGGCAGGTACTATCGCTAGTGTGGGGCTTGCACCAGACACTCCTGAAAACAGGGCCGATGTGCCCAAGTCTTGCAGGGAACATCTCCAAATGCAGATCAGGCAGGCGAAAGAATTGTCTGATGGAGTTATCGGTGTGAATATAATGGTGGCTCTAAGCAATTACGAAGATATGGTGAGGACCACGGTCAAGGAAAAAGCGGACTTCATTGTTTCCGGAGCGGGACTGCCCATTAGTTTGCCGGAACTTGCGGAAGGCTCATCAATAAAACTGATACCGTTGGTCGCCTCGGCAAGAGGAACAAAGCTGCTGCTAAAAACTTGGAGAAGGCGGTATAACCGTTTTCCGGATGCCATTGTAGTTGAAGGTCCGCTATCAGGCGGACATGTGGCGGGGTACACTCTGGAAAGTCTGAGGGCTGCGCAAGCGATAGTTAAGCAGGAACCTCTTCTTGAAAATTCGATGAAAGATATTCTTGAATTGGTTGGCGAATATGAAAAAGAATATGGTGTAAGCATCCCGGTTATTGCGGCAGGAGGGGTCTTTGACGGTAAAGATATCGCAAGGTTCTTGAGAATAGGAGCAAAGGGTGTGCAGCTGGGGACCAGGTTTGTTATGACAGACGAATGTACTGCGGCCGATGAATTTAAGCAGCACTATATTGAGGCAAAGGCAGAGGATGTAGTTCATATACAAAGTCCGGTTGGTATGCCGGCGAGGGCAATAAAGACAAAATTTCTTGAAGATATACTTCGTGGAGAAAGAAAAGACTTTACTTGTAACTATCAGTGCCTTAGAACATGTGATCCTAACACGGTTCAATATTGTATCGCCAAAGGCCTGATCGATGCTGTTGAGGGGGAAATAGATAATGCAGTAGTATTTGCAGGTACCAATGTTGCAAGGGTGGACAAAGTTGTTCCTGTTAAGGAGCTGATAGACGAATTAGTCTCAGGGACCATAGAGGAGCTAAATAAGTAGCATAGGATCTATTTCAAATTTAACAAAAAATATCTAAACAGGGGCGGTTCGGGAGTTTACCCGAGCTGCCCCTGTTTTTTTCTAGATCTGTGATATAATATTCCCATGAAGAACATATTCAAGAACATACCGGAAGAACTGAAGGAGGAGCTTTTTGAGACAGTTCTGGATGGTGACGGTGTCAGGGTCGAGAGGATAGTTTCGGAAGGGCAGGCGACCCCTGATGGCGAGTGGCTCGAGCAGG
>CAYWDJ010000131.1:0-4533 GCA_964457005.1 uncultured Planctomycetia bacterium | reverse complement strand
CCTGAACTCAGTGACAAGCAGGTTGACTATATAATTTCTACTATCAAGGGATATCTAAGCTAAGGGGCTGCGAATGTTATTGTCTGTTATTATCCCAGCGTATAATGAATCAGGAAGGATAGGAGATTCTCTTGAGAAGATCAACTCTTTTCTGGAGAGCAAGACTATTGATTTTGAAGTAATAGTCGTTGATGATGGGAGTTCAGACGATACCACATCTGTGGTTAAAGAAAGCGCTTTGTATAAGAGCGGCAGAGTGAAGCTATTCTCAAATTCAAAGAATAGAGGCAAGGGTTATTCAGTTAGAAAAGGCGTCGATGAAGCGAATGGTGAATTAATTCTTTTCACCGATGCTGATCTTTCAACTCCAATATATGAATTAGATAATCTCCAGACCAGCTTGGACAGCGGCTTCGATATAGCTATAGGATCAAGGTCTATAGCCGGATCAAAGGTATCCGTACGTCAGCCTTTATATCGTCAGACCATGGGTAGGATATTCAATTCATTCATCCGCCTGTTTGTTGGTGAAACCCTGGTTGATACACAGTGCGGGTTTAAGCTTTTCAAGAGAGACGCCGCCAAGAATTTATTTCAAAGATCTAAGATAGATGGATTTGCCTTTGACGTGGAGATTCTATACATGGCACGTAAAGAGAACTATAAGGTGTCGGAAGTCGGTATAGAATGGCTCAATTCTCCGGAGAGTAAGGTTCATCCTATATTTTCATCATTGCAGATGATGTTTGATGTTATTAAAATGAGATTTTTGCACAGATGATAGCCAAAAAGCACACAGCTTTATTTGTCGCAATACTTTTAATCGGACTTATTATCAGAGTTTGGGGTATAGGTTTCGGGTTGCCTTCGTTGTTCCATCAGGATGAGCCGGTAGTGGTCAATCATGCGATGGCTTATGGAACTGGAGATCTTAATCCTCATTTTTTTGCGATACCCCCCTTAACGTCATATCTGCTTTTTATTGTATACGGGTTTCTATTTATGATTGGCAAGTTATCGGGATATTGGATAGGGGCCGAATCTTTTGCCATACAGTTTTTCCAGGACCCTACTTTGTTCTATTTGATCGGACGAATCTTTATAGGGGTGATTCCCGGCATACTGTGTGTATGTGCAACGTACTTTTTATCAAAAAAGTTTATTTCGGAAAGGGCCAGTTTACTTGTCATGGCCATAATGGCTATTTCTTTTCTGAATGTGACCAACTCACATTATATTTACACGGATATGCTACTTACTTTGTTCGTGATACTCTCTTTTAACAGTTTTTTTGCTCTCTACAACAAGCCGTCATTTAAAAATTATTGTCTTGCAGGCCTTATTGTGGGGATCGCGACGGGAGTAAAATATAACGGGGTTATTCTTGCTCTTCCATTTGTGATGGCGCATATGCTTGGGTGTCGTTCGAGAGGGGAGACATTCTTAAAATGTGTATGTTCATGGACTTTTTACGGTGGTGTAATGGTTTCTATCTTGGTGTTTTGCATGACAAACCCGTTTATGATACTGGATTTTACAGGGTTTGCCAATTCTGTAAAAGCCCAGAGTGGTGCTTTTTGGCCGACGGGGTGGCGACACCACTTTTTCTATTCGCTGTCAGAAGGTGTTTCGCTTCCGATAGCTTTAGCCGGACTAGTGGGGTTAATTTTTTTGGCTGTAAGAAAAGGTAAGGGTCTTGTTTTTGTAAGTTTCCCGCTGGCATATTATTTGCTCATTGTATATAAAAGTCAGCATTTTGCGAGGTATGTTCTGCCGATAGTGCCGTTCTTTGCCGTCGGTGCAGGGTATCTCTTGTTCGACATAGTGTATCCCAGGGCGCGAAATGGGGTCGTAAGAGCTTTAATAATAGCCTTATCCATTCTCTTGATAGTTCCCACTTTTGTTAAATCGGTGAAAGCTGATATGTTGTTTGCCGGTACGGACACACGGGTGGTTTCCGCTTTGTGGATAAAAGAGTTTATTCCCGAGGGAACCAAAATAGCGTGTGACAGTACAAATTTCAGGCCTGTGATAACACAGCCGTATTCCCAGTTGGAGCAGAAAGAACGTTTTCTTGAATCTCAGCCGGGATTGACTTCTACTAAAAGAAAAAAACTAGATATTTTAAAGGCTATAGGCGATAAAGATACCAAGGGGTATCCGATTTACTTCATGCTGGAATTGCCAGATGCCCAGGGAGAATTCCTTGGTACAATACCGGCTATACCTTATGATCTTAAAGCAATTAGAGGGCAGGGCATTGAGTATGTGGTTATCAACGGTCAGATATCCAATGAGGCTAAGAATGCTTTTTTGCCTGAACTTTTGGAACAAAGTGTTCTTGTTAAAAAATTTGGGCCTTATCCCTCGGGTGCCGTAAGGGAAACATATGACAGCACGGCCACTACGTGTCTTCCTGTAAAGAGCAGAGAGCTCTTCTCCCGGAAGATGTCAGGGCCTGTCTTGAGGGTATATAAAATAAAATGAAAAAACATGCTGGATTTATAATATTTTTCACGCTTGTTCTGGTCCTCTATTTGTGGAAACTTGTAATTATGCGATCTGCCTTTTTGCACGGGGATTACGCAGCCCAGTTCTATCCATGGAGTAAAATACTTTCGGACTCAATAAAGAATTTAAGCTTCCCATACTGGACACGGTACTTTCATTCGGGATTCCCCTTAATGGCGGAGGGCCAGGTCGGAGGCTTTTATCCGCTAAACCTTATATTCTTTTTTCTTCTGCCGTTCAAGGGGGCCTACAACTATCTTGTCATTCTACATTTCGCTCTTGCAGGCATATTCACTTATTTGTCTCCGAGGCCCCTGGGAGCTTGCTAGTGGGGAGGGTCCCTGGCTGCTCTCCTTTTCTGTTTTGGGAGTGCTTATGCCGGATGTTTTTATAATACCGTTACGGTGAAGACGCTTATATGGGTGCCACTTGTATTGTTTTTATTTGAATTGTATTTTGAAAAAAAGATGGCCAGATATATTTTAATAGCGGGTGTGGTTCTTGGAATGCAGTTTTTGGCAGGATTTGCCCAGTTGGCTCTATATAGTGCTTTATTTTACGTTGTATATTTTGTGTATGGTCTTCATTCGCGAAAAGAGCTTGGAGTAAAGCCCCTTTTCACAGCGGCGGCAGGGCTGGCGATTTCCCTAATAATATTTTTGCCGCAGCTCCTTCTTAGCTTGCAGCTTGCCGGACTTTCAGGCCGTTCAGGCGCTACATTAGGTTTTGCGCTTTGGGGATCATTTGCGCCGTTCAATTTTATGAGCTTGGTATTTCCTCATTGGGTTTTTACTGGAACACGATTTTATATAGGTATATTTAGTCTTTTCTTTCTTACGATATCATTTTTTGCTATGAAGCAGGATAGGAAACTTCGTCCACTGGTTCTGGTATTGTTATTTTCACTTTTTCTAGCGATAGGGAAGTATAATCCGTTGTATGTTCTTGTTCTTAAGACATTTCATTTCTATAGTTTTAGAAATCCTTCAAAATTCCTGTTTTTTGGTATGTTGGCCGCGTCAGTCCTTGCAGGCTGTGGGTTTACCAGATTTTTTTCACAAAAGGATGAGAATCGATCACGGGTGGCTCGGTGCTATCTAATATTTACTGGCGTAATGGTAGCGACCTTTTTTGTTGCAAAGACGGTACTTGTCCTTTTTGGCGGAAAGATATTGCAACTTGGCAAGTGGTATGTTTCCAAATATGTGTATGGTCAGACCTTTCACAAGTATGAACTTAACTCATACCTGGAGAGGGTAGAGGGGTTTTATGCTACTTTTGTTTCGCGAGCATCCCTTACAGATCCATATATTATATTCTCTCTCATTTTGTGTGTCATGACCATGGCGGGCTGTGTTTTTGTGATGAAGAAAGACTCTGTAAAAAAGGGGTTCAGAATAGCAGTTTTTTCTGTGATATTTGTTGACCTTTTTGTGTTCAGTCTTTATGGCACCGGGCTTAGAGGCAATATTAAGGATTTTGAGGTTCTAGCTCCCGAGCATTCTAAATTATTTGACGTTATTAAAAATGATCATTCCACATTTCGTATCGCACCTTTTGGTATAGCTTCAGGAAAAATGCCTAATTGGGCCATGCCTAACCTTAACGCAGTGTATGGCATTGATTCGATAGCTGGATATTCTCCTCTTGCACCTGATAGCTATAAAAAAGCTCTTAATGGATTGGAAGTTGTGGATGATTCTCTAGGCTTGCTTGAGCCCGATTCGCGTGAAATAGGTAGTTATCTTAAGATATTACGAGCTTTAAACGTTAAGTATATTGTTTCTGCAGAAAAACTTGATCATGATTTCCTGGAAGAGAAAGCTAGAGATGGTGATATATATATATATGAGATGAATGCTTTTCTCCCGAGGGGATATGTATCTAGGGATGGAGTAATAAGCACAGAAGAGGCAAGACTTTTGCATTACGAGTCGGGGAAAGCCATTTTTGAGGCCAATATGAGGTCTCCCGGGAAACTGGTTTTTTCCGAGATGAATTATCCGGGGTGGGTCGTTACTG
>CAYWDJ010000130.1:0-4533 GCA_964457005.1 uncultured Planctomycetia bacterium | reverse complement strand
TCTCCAAAAATGACGCGCTTCACTTCCGGGAAGGATATTCTGCTGGGGTTGATCCGTGTGTAGACAAACCCTTCAGGGTCTATGCCTCTACGTCCGGCTCTTCCGGCCATCTGATAGAAATCCCTGGTGTGAAGATTGGCAAACTTCCATCCGTAGAATTTTCTCAATTCATCGAAAACAACGGTCCTGGCAGGCATGTTTATGCCCAGGGCAAAGGTTTCTGTGGTAAATATGATTTTGATCAATCTGCTCGTAAAAAGACGCTCAACGACTTCCTTGAGAGTAGGGAGCATTCCGGCATGATGGTATGCTATACCTTTTTTGATCAGAGGAGCGAGCAGGGAAGCGTTCTTTTCTCCGGTAAGATCATATTTGTCGCATAGTTCCTTATATAAAACCGATATTTTTTCCTGTTCGTTCTTGTTTAGAAAATTATAATGATGCATTTCAGCTGCCAGGTATTCACAGCGTCTTCTGCTGAAACAAAAGTATATGCAGGGTAGCTGGTCGTTCTCTATGAGATGCTTGATAACCTGTGACAGCCTGTTCTGTTTTAAACTGCCCGGTTCCGAAAAGCGCCTTCCTTTGTGATAACGGTATCGCATGCTGGAGTAACCGTGTGTCCTTACCTTGTTAATGTTTTCAAGGATCTTCCCCTGGGCCTGGTATAGAAAATGAAGGGGGACAGGGCGGGTATCTTCTTTTATTACCTTAACAGTCTTCTTATGTATTTCCTGAATCCATCGGGCGAATTCATCAATATTGGGGATGGTCGCTGAAAGCGCAAGCATCTTCATGTGCTTTGGAAGAAATATCAATGATTCCTCCCAGACGGTTCCGCGTTCATAGTCGTCGATATAATGTATCTCGTCAAAGATTATCCATGAATAGTCCTCAAGCTCTGAAGCAGAGCCCAAAACCTTGTTCCGGAAGATCTCGGTAGTCATGATAAGGATCGGCGCATGCGGATTAATGCTTACATCTCCGGTAAGTATGCCTATCTTATCAGGATAATTAACATTAAAATCCCTGAATTTCTGGTTGGAAAGTGCCTTGATAGGAGCGGTATAAATAGCTCTTTTGCCGTTCTGGAGGCAGTCTTCTATTACATGCTCGGCTATAACTGTTTTGCCGGCTCCGGTGGGAGCGGAGACAATGACAGAATGTCCTGCATTAATGTGTTCTATGGCTTCAAGTTGAAATCGATCATATTTCATAAGTATCAAGTGTATTATTGCATATAATAATACAAAATACATCTAAAACTTAACCCGAAAGTTTTTCTCATAGTTAGAAATGCAAAACTAAGTAAAATGCTTGTTAAGCGAAACGAAATCTATGCTATAATAAGAGAAACGTAACAAGATACAAGATATACCTCCTCTTGAAAGGCGATGGCTTAGGCTGTCGCCTTTCATATTTTTGCCCGCACATTTTTGTATTACTTTTAATATAATTCCTTGCACATATCAGCAATAAATGTAAAATAAACATAGCGATTAATACTTACCTGTAGAGAAAGGGGACTCATGAGTTTATTTACCGTTGATCAAGAGAAGTGTATACGCTGTGGTGCTTGTTCTGAGGTGTGTCCGTTGTACCTCATTGAAATTCACACGGATAAGGGGCCATCCCCGGTCGATGGGGAGGAGGATAGCTGCATTAATTGCGGCCACTGTGTATCTGTTTGTCCTTCAAGCGCATTTTCCCTGGCTACCATGCCCTTAGAAAATTGTCCACCAATGGAAAAAGATCTAAAGCTTACAAAAGCCCAGGCCGAACAGTTTCTCAGATCACGCCGATCCATACGATGCTATAAAGAAGATATTGTTCCAAAAGACACCATTAAAGAATTGATAGAACTGGCCAGATATGCTCCCACAGGACATAACCTCCAACCTGTCAGCTGGAAGATAATTTACTCCAGGGACGAGGTCGTAAAACTCAAAAATTTAGTTATAGACTGGATGAAGAACATGCATGTGAAAAAACCTGAAATGGCGAAGGCTTTGAATATGGAATATATTATTGAAGCTGACAATAAGGGTTTGGATGTTGTGTTGAGGAGTGCCCCGCATTTGATCATTGCGCATGGACTAAAGGACGATAGGACCTGTGCGAGTTCCTGCAGGATCGCCATGTCATATCTGGACCTTTCAGCGCAAACATTCGAGCTTGGAACATGCTGGGCGGGATTCCTGGATATAGCGCTTATGTTCTGGAAGCCTCTTCAGGACGCGTTAGAGTTGCCAGAAGACCAGGTATCTTCGTGCTCTATGATGATAGGCTGTCCGGTTCATTCGTACCACAGGATGCCCTTAAGGAAAGAACCGACAATTACCTGGAAATAATAAGGAGTAAAAATGCGTTTATTAATGAGGAGTGGATGTATAGTTGTAGGTGCGCTTATTGTGATGGCTGCTGCCGGTACTACGGGGTGTGCTCCAACGAAAAGTGTAGTTAAAAAGACGCAAGTTGTAGAACCTGCGAAAGTAACAACAAAGGAGAGCGTAATGGAAGCAAAGACAGTTGTCCTGGAAACTACCCAGGGTCCTATCGAGATCAAACTTATGCCCGAGGTTGCCCCCAAGGCTACTGAAAATTTTGTTAAATTAACAGAACAGGGGTACTATAACGGTCTTATTTTTCATAGAGTAATTAAAGGCTTTATGCTGCAGGGGGGCGATCCCACGGGAACAGGTCGTGGGGGTCAATCAGTCTGGGGCAAACCGTTTGAAGACGAGGTAACCAGCCAAGTGACTTTTAACAAGCCGGGTATCCTTGCTATGGCCAATGCCGGACCGGGAACAAACGGCAGCCAGTTCTTTATTACAACAGCGGCGACACCGTGGCTTAATAACAATCACACTATTTTTGGTGAGGTCGTATCGGGAATGGATACTGTAAAAAAGATCGAAGAAGTTGAGACAGGACCGATGGATAAGCCAAAAGAAGACCAAAAAATAATAAAGGCATATATAAAGGAATAAATGTCGGATTTTGTCTCGGACCACATAAGGAACTTAAAATATAGAGAGTGGAAGGCTCCGTCTCCAAAGGATGTTGTTTTGTTGATCCATGGCCTTGGCGCGCATTCTGGCAGATGGAGCGCTTTTGCGGAAGACCTTGTTGCTAAAGGTATTTCTTCGTATGCTATAGATCTGGTAGGTTTTGGAGAAAATGCCCAGGTAAAAGGGCATATTTCGAGTTTTGAGACTTACTATGAAGATATTTCCAGGCTTTACGATGTGGTCCGTCAGGAGAACCCTGAAAGTAAGATATATCTTGTAGGGGAAAGTATGGGAGGACTTATTGCCTTTATGGCAGTGAGCATGTGTCCCGGTCGTTATGACGGGCTTGTTTGCTGGTCCCCGGCATTTATTAACGCTATGCCGTTCAGCTTAAAGGAATATTTTGATTTGTTTTTCGCCCTGCTACACGACCATAAAAAACGTTTTCGCATGCCATTTCGACCGGATATGTATACAAGAGACCCTGATATGCAGAAACATGTTAGGTCTGACCGGAAAGAACATGCTTTCGCGAGTTCGAAACTTTTGTATAACATACTTATGGCGCAGATAAAAAGCCCATTGAGGGCTAAGAATATAAAAGTTCCCGTATTGTTCCAGCTAGCCGGGACTGATCATCTAGTGAGCACTGCCGCAAGTGAAAAGATTTTTAAGCGTGTTGGGAGTGCAGACAAGAGAATAATTGTTTATCCCGAAATGTATCATGCTTTATCTATTGATCTGGGACGGGAGACAGTTTTTAATGATACATTTGAGTGGATAAAAGAACGATCCTAAAAAGGAGCTCCATGAAATATATCCTATCAATTGATCAGGGTACAACTGGAAACCTTGTTGCTGTTTATAACAATAAAGGCGTCAAAGCCGCTGGTAGCTACAAAGAATTTCCTCAATATTTTCCAAAGCCCGGCTGGGTGGAACATGATCCCGAAGAGATTTGGAAAAGTGTTAGAGGCTCCTTGCAAAAAGTCCTTCAAAAGATCTCACCAAAGTCTATAGCAGGTATAGGTATCACCAACCAGAGGGAAACAACGGTTGTGTGGGATAGAGATACCGGCAAGCCCGTATATAACGCTATAGTCTGGCAGTGTAGACGCACCGCTAAGAGATGTGTAGAGCTGGGAAAGAGAGGCGGAGCGTCAGCCTTTACGGAAAAGACAGGACTGCCGGTAGACGCATATTTTTCAGCGACAAAAATTGAGTGGATACTTAATAATGTGCCCGGCGCTAGAAAAAAAGCCGATGCCGGTAAACTTTGTTTCGGGACGACCGATTCCTGGATACTTTGGAAACTTACAGGCGGGGTGGTTCACGCGACCGATTTTACGAATGCATCCAGGACCATGCTTTTTAATATTGATAACCTGGTGTGGGACAAAAGCATTATAAAAAAACTAAATATTCCTGAGAGTATGCTCCCGGAAGTGAAACGGTCCTCCGGTATTTTCGGATATACGGCAAAAATAGGAAAGCTTCCCGCGGGTATACCCATTGCCGGGAT
>CAYWDJ010000129.1:0-4536 GCA_964457005.1 uncultured Planctomycetia bacterium | reverse complement strand
TTTTCGATCAATCTTGCGCCAAAAGCCACCGCTGTTGTCGAGGCCACGGTACCCAGAGTATGGTCAGATAATCCAACTGTGCATTGAAACTTTTTCTCCATATCAGAGATAGTCCTTAGATTCATCTCTTCAGGGTTTGCCGGATAACTGGTCACACACTTTAACAGGATTATATCCGCGGCACCGGCCATTTTAGCGGTCACAACCGCCTCTTCTATCTCGGAAACCGTGGCCATACCGGTTGATAAGATTATCGGCTTTCCGGTCTTCCCCATGTATTCGATCAAAGGTAAGTCCACCAACTCAAAAGACGCTATTTTATGGACAGATACGTCTAATCCCTCCAGAAAGTCAACGGCAGTTTTATCAAACGCCGTGGCCAAAAATAAAAGTTCCAAATTTTCGGCTATTTTCTTTAATTCAGAAAACCACTCCCACGGGGTATATGTTTTGGAGTAGAGTTCATACAGGAATCTTCCTTTCAGGTTAGGATCCTTTGCCCTGAAATGGTCGTTTTCAACATCTAAAGTCATGGTATCCGGAGTGTAGACCTGAAACTTTACGGCATCAGCTCCGCACTCTTTGGCTTTTTTGATCAGATTGATCGCGCGATCAAAATCCTGATCATGATTAGCCGATATCTCCGCGACTATAATAACTGACTTCTTCATCCTGTCTTTTATATCAAACATCCTCTTCACCTTTTATCCTCAAAATGCTAAAAACTTAATCTGTCGGCTAGACTCTTCAGCCTTTCAATAATGGGCTCAGAACCGCCCTTTATGACCCCTTTTACAGCTACATTTTCTTTCAGAAGCAGGCTTCCGTATGAAATATGCTGATTTAAGTAATGGGTCTCCACATCCGGGAATATTTGCTTAAAGACTTCGGCTATATCCATGATCTTGATGTTCTCTTCGAACACATTGTACAGCCCTGAAGACATCTCCCCCACAAGTGCATTATGTATAACCCGGACAAGGTTATATACCTCGATGAAGGGCCTGACCTGCTCACCGGACCCGTTGATATTGATCTTGTTGAAATATTTCGCGTCAAAACAAAGTCTGTTTATTACTGATTCAAAACGCATGCTCGGGCTGAACCCATATACATTCCCTGATCGAAATATATATACATCTTTATTTTTTTCTTCCAATAACCGCCTGACGTGACTCTCCCCTCTATACTTAGATAACGAATACTCGATATTCGGTGAAGGAACACTATTTTCATCCAGCGTGTCGGATGAATAGCCATAAACAGAAGTAGTGCTGAGATGGATAAATTTACTGACATCTGAATCCTCCACCCCGTACACCACTTCCGCGGTGCCCCAGTGATTGACCTGATCGTAGGTATGAGGGTCTTCATTGGCATAAGGCGTTGTAACCTTCGCCGCCAGATGCACTACTGCGTCAACGTCTTTAATAACACTCCTCAAGTACCGGCTATTAAGGATATCACCTTTTATAAGCCTGACCTTATCTCTGCCCTCTTGGTTTTCCTGGACAAAAAAACCGTAATTTTTGTTGCTCATATTATCATATATGATGACCTCCTCGATCTTCCGGTCCTGTACAAGGACCTTGGTCAATTCCGTCCCTATATATCCCGCCCCACCAGTAATAAGCACTCTCATCTCTTTCCTCCGAATCTTGTATGTATACCGCATTCTTTTTTCTTTAAACCCGTCCATCGGCCGACCCTGGAAAACAGGGATGAATCCCCTGAAACCAGATGCGTGCAGGGCTCACACCCTATGCTGATATTTGAAGACACCGGGGCCAGAGGATGTTCCGGCAGATCATACTTTTTTATATATGTTTTCACCATCTCATCTGTCCACTCCAGTAAGGGCCTGTAGAGAACTACCCCTTTCTTCCCTTCTTCCTCCTCCTGCATCTGCTTACGCTCATATGTTTGTTGTTTACGCACGCCGCTGATCCAGATATCATGCTGGGCCAAAATATTTTCTAACGGCTCTACCTTATTGTAAAAGCAGCACTCATCGGGATCAGAAGAATAAAGTAACTGTCCCTTTGCATTGACCTGGTGGCATTTGGAAACGTACGGAAAAACATCAATAACGTCCAGCCCCATCAAAGAAACGACCCTGTTTTTGTAGGCGATAGTCTCCGGAAAATGATACCCCGTATTCAGAAAATATACCGGCACCTTGTCATCTCTCCGGCTCAGGATATGCAATAAGACCATGCTTGATGTCTGGAAAGAAGACGATGCAAAGACCTTCCTGCCGTCGGAGATATAATCCGATATTTTTTTCTGTATATTTTCAACTAAACTGTCAAAATCCCTTTTCATAGATGGTCCTATTTGGCTTTATTTTTTAACAGAGAGAAATATATATCACCGATCTTTTCGCCTCCCGAAAATATCCCCGTCTTGGTTATCCTGAAATTTGAGTTCTTTTCGAATTTCAGTTCAAATTCAGGAGGATCCTTTTCATCCAGCAAACGGATAAGTTCCAGCTTTGTAAAGAGCCATTTACCGGGTGCATCGGGAAATAAATTCAGGTGAAGATGCTTATTAAGGGCCACCAAGACCTCTATCGGAGAATACGGGGTCTCTTCAATAAGTTTAATTGTTTCTCCGGTTATAGCTGAACCTTGAGCTATCTCGTCCTCATTGTAATCATATTCTCCGGAAACCGACTCATCTGTTTCCATCAGCCATGCCGTTAAAGTAGTAGGTCCAATCGCAAAAGAAAACTCAGACTTATGATCGTCCGGTTTGGATGCGATATTGTTCTCCAGCGAGTAGACAAGCTTACACTGCTTCGTGATCATCTGCCGTATAGTCATTTTTATCGACCCTTCGGTCACCCCGGGCAGCGTCTCTTCTACAAGACCGGCAAATTCCGTATACATATCCGTACCGTGGACATAACTACGTCCTCCTTTATATCGGAATGCAAGAGCCTTTGTCTCCATAACGACCTCCTGTATTGTTACACACAGTTAAAGTGCACTCTTTCTTAATCCTTATCTCTCAGGTATTTCTTCACATTCTTCTTGTGATCTATAGCGAAATTTCCGGACATTACCGCGCCTTCTCCGACATCTTTGACCACAATACTACCAGCCATTATCTTTGCCCCGGCGCCGATATTTAAATATTCACGTATGACTGAACCCGTTCCTATCCAAGTGCCGCAGCCTACTCTCGCCCTTCTCGCGATAACACATCTGCCCGTGATAACGCAATTCTCTTCTACCTGCGCGTCATGGCCAACGGTAGAACCGATCCCCACAATACTGTTATTCCCCACACTCGTCAAGAATGACTCGTGCACGGATCTTACGATCACGGCACTGCTCAACACGGTAACATTACTGCCAATCCTTACTCCACCGGCATGCTTGATGAATATTATGCGATCTTCTTCCTGGATATAAAGTATGCCCTCGGATCCTATGATCGCCCCAGCATCTATAAAAGTACCGTCCCCTATCTCTATATGGTCCTTGATAATAACTTTTTCCGCGATCCTGACATTATTACCGATCTTCACCTTCGAGGATATCAATGCCGTCGGATGTATATCGCAGCCCTCTCCAATGCCGTATTCGATATCTGGGGCTATCAGATCTTTTTCCAATAAAGCATTGTGCAATTTATAGAAAGCGCTTCGCGGGGTCCCTGACCTCACTATCCCCTTTGAACTATGAACGATTCCACCACCAAGACTGTCTCCCGAGATAACACAGCTCACATTCGGGTTTTCAATAGCCGTTTTCAGAAAGTTTGCGGAATCACAATACGCAAGGGTGCCAGATATATCTGTATCGGCTCTCCCTAATGTAGTAAAATCACCATCCGAAATGATTTCTCTTTCCTCAAAATAATCAGATAATCTGAACATATTATCCCCCATGTTTGTCCTGCCTCTCCGCCGCAAGAGCTTTCACGCTTTCTATTACGTCTTTCTGTCCTCCAGCAATATCCAGTTCCTCTATCTTTCCCCATTCATCGATGTGTTCTTCATGTTTCATTACCAGAAAATCATTTACATCCTTGACCATGTCAAAGTCATACGAAATAAAACATCCCTCGAATGTCTTCTTTTGAGAATCATTCTGATAAAACGCTATAACCGGGACACCTGAATACAAGGATTCGAACATGGTGGTCCCGGGAGAAGTAAGCATCAGGTCCGCTTCTTCCACCATCTGCTGCATGTTTCTGATATCAAAAGCATAAGACACCTTTATATGAGGCGGTACATCTTCTTTTATAATATTTTTAACCGAATCTCCATACTTAAAAAGAGGCCCCGCAACGACATCTATATCTAGCGCCCGGTCGGATCTTACCAGCTGTTTCAGGACCTTCTCCGTAAAATTAGACTGATCGCTCCCTCCAAAGGCCAAAAGGATCCTTTTAAATCTACCATTCCCTCCATATCTTCTCCCATTATCCCCGAAACTGGAATCTAGGATTATATATTTCGGACCCTCAAAATATAATGTTCCCGTCTTTTCTTCTCTATAGGTATTATTTCTGAATTTGCTC
>CAYWDJ010000128.1:0-4556 GCA_964457005.1 uncultured Planctomycetia bacterium | reverse complement strand
AAGATCCAGCTCTCTCCTCATTGCGACATTAGCGCTTTCTATATTCGGCCATTCATCCCCCGCCTGAGGTGTTGTTGTTGGGCCTTTTAGTATAACATGACATGCCTTCAGTTCCTCAAGAACATCATCAGGAATAGCCTTCTTATGCTCCACCCTGTTCTCTATGGTAAGTCCCGCAATGTCCTTGAATTCGACATGCCCGGACGCGACCTCTTCTCTTAGCATATATTCCAGGACATGCTGAGCATGCTTGCTTATGATCTTTCCTATGCCATCTCCCCAGCAAACACCAATTATTATAGGCTTAAGAGCCTTATAATCAGTCCACCCCTGCTCACCTTTCATGACCTCGATACGTTCAAGCTGCTCTTTGACCAGAGTAGCAAAATGTTCTTTAGCTTTTTCCATATGTTCTGCACAACTCATTATCTATTCACCCCTTTTTAATATACATTCGGTAGTTCGGGCTTAACCCTTGCCACATTTTTATTTTTCACTTTTCACCATCGCCGCTTTAACGAACCCGCTGAAAAGCGGATGCGGTTTATCAGGCTTAGACCGGAACTCGGGATGGTATTGAACCGCGAGAAAGAATGGATGTTTTTTCAGCTCAATGATCTCGACAAGTCCTCCCTTTGGATGTATCCCGCTAAGTACCATTCCATTTTTAGTGAATTCCTTCTTATACTCGCTATTGAATTCATATCTATGCCTGTGTCTTTCCCATATCTCAGGCTTTTTATAAATACTTTTAGCCTTGGACCCGGCTTTCAAACGGCATTTATATTTCCCTAAACGCATTGTGCCGCCCATCCATTTAATATTCTTCTGTTCAGTCAAAAGAGATATTACCGGATACTTCGCCCTAGGTGTGAACTCTGTGGAATTTGCTTTTCTCATCTTGCAGACATTCCTTGCAAATTCTATGACCGCCATCTGCATCCCAAGACATATCCCAAAATACGGTATTCCATTCTCCCTCGCATATTTAACAGCTACCAGCTTTCCCTCAATACCCCGTGCACCAAAACCACCGGGAACAAGAACACCTGAGATCCCTTCAAAAATCTCATCCATGGCTTTTTTGCTCTTTTTCTCCATGTTGTCGGCTTCGATCTTTACCAATTCCAATTTTACATTATTTGCTATGGCGCCATGCTTGAGGGCCTCATCTATGGATTTGTATGCATCCTGAAGCGTTATATATTTGCCGACAACCCCTATCCTGACGACTTTTTTGGCATTTTTACGAATAGATACAACCTTTTTCCAGGCCTGGTTCTTGCTATGTTTTTTATACTTGAGGCCTAAACGTTTGATCACTATCTTGTCTAATCCATTTTCGCGGAACATAAGCGGGATCTCATAAATATCATCAACATCTTTCGCTTCAACTACGCAATTCTCCTCCACATTACAAAATAGAGCGATCTTGGCCTTTGCACTTTCCTCAATATCTATTTCGGTCCTCACCATTAATATCTCAGGCTGGATACCGATCTCTCTGAGTTTCCCGACAGAATGCTGGGTAGGTTTGGTCTTTATCTCTCCCGCTTTTTTAAGATACGGAATAAGGGTCAAATGTATGTTAAGTGCATTGCCAAAACCTATTTCGTTCTTCATCTGACGTATCGCTTCCAGGAACGGTAAACTTTCTATATCTCCAACCGTTCCTCCTATTTCGACCAAAACTACATCCGGATTATATGTTTTTTCAACCTTTCTGATCTGGTTCTTGATCTCATTCGTAATATGCGGAATGACCTGCACCGTACCACCCAAAAAGTCGCCTCGTCTTTCCTGTGTAATGACGGTCTGGTAGACTTTGCCCGTCGTAACATTACTTATCTTAGCAAGAGGCGAGTTCGTATATCTAAAATAATGTCCGAGATCCAGATCTGTCTCGGCGCCGTCGTCTGTCACATAGACCTCTCCATGCTGATAAGGATTCATCGTACCGGGATCAACATTGATATATGGATCACACTTAATGACAGCTATCTTGTACCCATTCCATTCAAGGAGCTTGCCGATCGACGCAGACGCTATTCCTTTACCTAAACTTGATACAACTCCACCGGTAACAAAAATGTATTTTGACATTTCTCTCCTTTTTTTTAAAGGGTCTCTAATGAATGTTTGGCAGTATTCTTATCTACCTTGGTCGGATAGTCCCCGCTGAAACATGCATGACAAAAATTCTCATTTCCCACAGCGTCAAGCATTCCATCGAGACTGATATATTTCAGGCTGTCTACCCCAATAAATTCACCGATCTTATCCACCGACTCAAGCTGATTAGCAATAAGCTCTTTCCTGCTAGGGAAATCTATACCATAAAAACAAGGGTACTTTATGGGAGGGCAGCTTATCCTCATATGGATCTCTTTCACCCCGGCCTCCCTGATAGCCTTAATACGACTGCCAGTGGTTGTTCCCCTCACGATCGAGTCCTCTACCACAATAACTCTTTTACCCGCTAAAGCCTTTTTGATAGGATTAAGTTTTATCTTAACGCCATGTTTTCTCATTTCCTGAGACGGCTGGATAAAGGTCCTGCCCACGTAGTGATTTCTTACCATTCCAAACTCAAAAGGCACCCCGCTTTCTTCCGAATAACCAAGTGCCGCATAATTCCCGCTATCAGGTATGGACATAACTATATCCGCATCCATGGGATGCTCCTGGGCAAGCTTCATTCCCAATCTCTTCCTGACCTGATGGACACTATCACCAAAAATGTGGCTGTCCGGCCTTGCAAAATATATAAACTCGAATATACATGGGGAAATGCGGACTTTCTCAAACGGTTTAATACTTTTTAGCCCGTCCTCGGAGATTATAACGACTTCCCCGGGCTCGATCTCTCTCACGAACTCGGCTTCTATAATGTCCAGTGAACATGTCTCGCTGGCCAGAACATATTTGCCGTCCTTTTTCCCCAGGCAAAGTGGACGAAACCCATGTGGGTCGCGCACGCCTATAAGTTTGTCTTCCGTGAGGAACAGCATAGCATATGCCCCTTCCAGCGGGGTTAACGCTTCAATAAGACGATCTTCAAACTTTTCCTGTTTAGACCGAACCAAAAGGTGCAGGACTATTTCTGAATCCATGGTAGTCTGGAATATGGATCCCTGGGTCTCAAGCCTCCGCCTAAGAAGAACCGCATTGGTTAAGTTCCCGTTATGGGCGATCGAAAAAGATATCTGGTTATGGCTTATAACAAAAGGCTGGGCGTTTCTCAAAATGCTGGACCCTGTGGTAGAGTACCTCACATGACCTATAGTAGTCCTGCCTCTCAACTCTTCCAGCCTCTTACTATTCAGGACCTCAGGAACTAGTCCCATGCCCGCCATTTGTTCTATCCTGTCTCCATTAGCAACTGCTATACCGCAAGATTCTTCACCACGGTGCTGGAGCGAATAAAGCCCAAGATATGTAAGATCTATTGCCTGCGCATGATCATATATGCCAAAAACGCCACAATATTCTTTTTTATCCATTAGACTGTCCTTCGTAGTATTCTTGCAGCGACTTCACTCCGCCATCGGTTTTTATCATTGCTTCAATGCCGTTCACAGAAGCCTGCGCACCCGCTAGAGTGGTGATACAGGGAACGCCTCTCATAACCGCTGCACTTCGGAGAATAGTACCATCCTTATGGGGATTCTTCCCCAAAGGCGTGTTAATAATGAGGTCTATCTCGCCGTTTTTTACCGCGTCAAGGACATTTCGAGTTCCCTCATGCATCTTTTTCACAACTTCCGTTTTAATATTATTGCTTGTTAACACCTTAGCTGTTCCCTCCGTGGCAACGATCTCAAAGCCCATGTCGAAAAGTTTCTTTGCCAGAAAAACAATATTGCGTTTATCTGCGCTTTGAACAGAAATAAAAACCTTACCGCTTTTGGGTAGTATCTGTCCGGCCCCGGCCTGCGCTTTAGCAAAAGAGTCTGCGAAGTTATCGGATATCCCCATAACTTCACCTGTTGACATCATCTCAGGGCCAAGCAATATGTCAACTCCGGAAAACCGTGTAAAAGGCAGTACTGATTCTTTTACGCATGTGTAGTTAAGCCCTTTCATTGGATCTGGAATGCCCAGTGACTTGAGCTTTCCCCCGGCCATTATTTTAGCTGCCATTTTGGCCAGTGGTATGCCGGTCGCCTTCGAAACGAACGGAACTGTCCTTGACGCCCTTGGGTTAACTTCCAGGATATACACGTCATTCCCCTGGACCGCATACTGTATATTCATAAGACCACTGATGGCAAGGGCCTTTGCCAGTTTGCGAGTCTGGTCCTTTATCTCTCCAACTACTTCATTTGGAATTGTATGAGGCGGAAGGGCACATGCGGAATCTCCTGAATGTATCCCCGCCTCTTCTATATGCTCCATTATGCCTGCTACTACAACGTCCTCTCCATCTGCCAGAGCGTCCACATCTATTTCGATCGCGTTCTGGAGAAATTTGTCCAAGAGGATAGGATGGCCCGGGGACACCTCTACTGCTTCAACCATGAATTCCCGTAAGGACTCCTCGTCATAAACTATTC
>CAYWDJ010000127.1:0-4624 GCA_964457005.1 uncultured Planctomycetia bacterium | reverse complement strand
CCTTCAAATGTTATAAAGATCCCCCGGCTCATTTCTTCCTCCATACAGGTCCGTTCGGGGTATCTTCTACTACCACGTCAAGCTCCGTAAGCTCGTCGCGTATCTTATCAGCTTCGGCAAAATCCTTATTCTTTCTTGCCTCCTGTCTCCTGGCAATTAACGCCTCTACCTTTGCTCCCAGATCTTCATCCACCTCAATGGGCTGAAGAGAGAGTCCCAGCACATTGCAAAAACGTAGAATAAAATTTTTCAGGACTGATGCGGTCTGTCCTCTGCTGCAAACTGATCTGGACTCATCCGAAAGAAGATCATTGCCTTTTTTTACAGCTTCAAATATCACGGAAAGTGCCTGAGAACTGTTAAAGTCGTCATTCATAGCCTCTTCAAACTTTTCCTGCAGGCTGTTAACTTCACCCTGCATTGCCGTCATCTCTTCTATGCACTTTTCCTCATCATCCGGACCGACCGATCCTTCAGGACTTGATACAAGCCTTTCAACCTTATCCATAAATATCATTATTCGTTCTTTGGTACGCGCAGCTTCTTTAAGCCTGTCATCACTGCAATCCATAGGGCTTCTGTAGTGACTGGTAAGAAAAGCTATCTTTAAAAGATCTGGATCTTTGTGTTGATCAAGAAAATCAGTTATGGTTATGTAGTTCCCCAGGGATTTTGACATCTTTTCGCCGTTAACCGTCAAGAGGCCGTTATGTATCCAGCAATTAGCAAAAGTCTCACCCGTTGCAGCCTCTGATTGGGCTATTTCATTCTCATGATGAGGGAATATAAGGTCAAGTCCGCCTCCATGTATATCAAAACGTCCGCCTAAAAGTTTTGTGCTCATTACCGAACACTCAATATGCCACCCCGGCCTACCTTTGCCCCACGGACTTTCCCAATACGGCTCGCCTTCCTTGACTTTTTTCCAAAGAGCGAAATCCAGAGGATACTTTTTATTTTCATCTACATCTATCCTGACGCCGTGAAGCATATCATCAACGTCCCTATTGGAAAGTTTTCCATAAGACTCGAATTTATCCACGCTAAAATAAACACTGCCGCCTGAAGCATACGCACACCCCTTTTCAATAAGGAGCTCTATAAACTTTATCATGTCCTGTATGCTTTCTGTGGCCTTGGGTTCGATACTGGGAGGGCGTATACCAAAAATGTCCATCTGCTGGTGGTATATCTCAAGATATCTTTCAGCTACGTCTTTGGCCCTGTCTTTTAGTTTAGAGAAGGAAATGTCTTCCCCGAGCTCCGTGAGTTCATCCGACGCTTTCTTTATTATCTTGTCATCAACGTCGGTGACATTTCTGACGAACATGACCTCGTAACCGGCATATTCCAGATATCGCCTTATAAAATCAAAGATAAAAGAACTACGGGCATGCCCAATGTGGGGCACATCATATACAGTGGGCCCGCATACATACATATTGATCTTGCCGGCTTGTATTGATCTGAATTCTTCCTTTTTCCGAGTAAGTGTATTATATATCTTTATCATCTTTATTATGATGGTGGTATTCGTCCATTTCGTCTTCAATATGATCTATCTCGTGCTGCAATCTTTCGAGAGCCTGCTGTATGGGGTCAGGAAGCGCCGTATGATCCAGGTTGATACCTGCCGGAAGCCTCTTACCTTTCCTTTTAGCGACTCGTCCCGGGATGCCGACTACCGTTGAGTCATTAGGAACGTCCCTGATAACGACCGCATTCGCTCCGACCAGGACATCATTACCTACTTTGATGTTCCCCAGCACTTTTGCGCCTGCTCCAACGACAACATTATCCCCTATAGTAGGATGTCTTTTCCCCTGCTCCTTTCCTGTTCCACCAAGGGTGACTCCCTGAAACAATGTCACGTTTTTCCCTATTATTGCTGTCTCGCCTATAACCACACCCATTCCATGGTCGACAAAGAACCCTTCGCCTATTGTCGCGCCAGGATGTATTTCTATGCCTGTCAGCCATTTCCCTAACTGGGAAAAAAACCTTGGCAGGAACGGTATGGACATTTCTTGCAAGGCCTTCGCAAGTTTATAGAATACAAGGGCCTGCACTCCTGCATAGGTAAAAATTATTTCTATCTGTGAAGTAGCTGCCGGATCCCTTTCCATAGCCGCATTTATTTCACTCTTCATGAACTTGCGAACAAGAGCATAATAAATTACTGCAAGAACCGGCACGCATATCATCAATTTAAAAAACCACATTTCATTATCTCCTATTTTACCAATGTAACCACAGCATAGGCGCTAATGGCATTGCCTTTGCCTATTTCACCAAGTCCCTCTTGTGTCTTTCCTTTTATATTTATATCATCTCCGGGCATTTCAAGCGCTCCGGATATCTCGAGTACCATATCTGCCCTGTAAGCACCTATCTTAGGCTCTTCGGCAACAACCGTACAATCAATATTGCCAACGACATACCCCTCTTTTTTCATAACAGCTGCTACTCTCTTTAACAGCTCTAGGCTCGGGATGTCCTTATACTCCGGATCGGAATCCGGGAAAAGAGTGCCGATATCTCCCTTACCCATAGCGCCTATGATCGCGTCACAAACGGCATGCAATAAAGGGTCCCCGTCGGAATGCCCTTTAGGCCCTTTCGGATAAGGAATGTTCACCCCGCCTATCATCATGGGCCGGCCTTCCTCTAGAACATGTATATCATTACCGAATCCTATTTTCACCTTCTATCCTGCCCGTTCTGCTTTCTGGACTCATTCTGTTCCATCAAATTGGCGAATATCATCCTGCCGGCTGATGTCTGAAGAACGCTTGAAATGGCGATATTAACACTTTTCCCGATAAGGCGCCTTGCATTGTCTATAACTATCATGGTTCCGTCATCAAGATAAGCTACGCCCTGGTTACGTTCTTTCCCTTCTTTGCGTATATAAACGTTCATTTGCTCACCCGGCAAAACTACCGGACGCAAGGCATTCGAAAGATCATTAACGTTCAAAACATCAACATTTTCCATTTTTGCCGCTTTGTGCATCGCGGTATCACTGGTCAGAAGCTTGCATCCCAGCATCTTTGAAAGGCGTATAAGCTTCGCCTCGACTCCTTTTATATTAGGAAGCCCTTCATCATAAAGTACGAGTTCAAGGCTCTTTATACTCTTGAGCTTATCCAGCATTTCAAGACCTCTTCTGCCTCTTTCACTCACAGCCTCGTCATTAGGATCCGACATCTGCTGGATATCATGCACTACAAAACGCGGGATAAGAACTTTGCCTGTAATAAAACCTGTTTCACAGACATTCACTATTCTGCCGTCTATTATCGCGCTGGAATCCATTATCATCATCTGTTCTTTGCGGTCATCCCTAACAAAATGCACATAAGGTATAACCAGGCTAAAATGATCTTTTGCCTTCAACGCCAGAGCAACCCCTAAATAACAAAGAACTACCGCGGTCCCCAGCTGTAACAGGCCGCATCCCTTTGCCCCGACCGGGCACATCTTTATAATTGGCATTAAAATAGATGTCAAAACAAGTCCCAGAAAAAGACCCAGAATAACTGCCATGAAATTTCTTATGGCTGAACTTTTCATACGGCTTTCAAGAACAACAATTAGCAGTCCGACCACTATCCCGGCCCCTGCTCCGATCATCACTCCCTGTATTGACGCCCCTGCCATAACACCGGCTGCATAGTACCCGCATGCCGCACTAGCTAAAACAAACAATATTCGTGCTAAAAATAATAACATTTTCCTCCTTTAAAAGTTAAAAATATAAACAGATCCCGGCTCTAGTTTTTGCTCGAATAACTTTCGAGCTTCGTTTCCTTGCCCTTTTTGAGCAATTTCCATGGATGAGCCTTTATGTCTGCCGTAAAATCCGCAAGATTATTATAGACAGTGTCATCTACAAGGAACTTTCCTATAGTTCCTTCTCCCCTGTCAATTCTTCCAAATATGGACGTAAGATCATTGTATAAAGTATCGTCCATTATAAGTTTTCCAATAGTTCCCTCTCCGGTTGCAAATTTCTTGGCTATACTGGAAGCATGTGCCATAAAATCACTCATATTCTGCATTTGCTCTCCCATATTAACCGGATTGGTTCCAATCATAGTATCCCCGGTCGCGATAAACTCTGTTCCCGTCCCTGGATCCATCTCAAGATACTGTTCTCCAAGAAGTCCCAGAGTATTTATCCTGATCACCGAATCCTTTTCGATCCTAGATGACGAATTGACCTTGATCCCAAGTTTCACTCGGGTCCTCTGAACCTCTTTATCGTAGTAAATGGTTATGCTATCCACCTCTCCGACCCTCACCCCGGCAAGCCTTACGGGAGCGTTTTCAGTGAGACCATTTACAAAATCGAAAACAACATTGAACTCATACCCCTTCTGAAACGGATTGTTTTCGCTTACAGAAAACACTATAAAGAACATAAGAAAAAGACCGATACCTATAAAAAGCCCTACCTTCATCTCAAGTCTCTCATTCCTGAACATATAATTCCTCCTCTTTAACGGACCATCTTAATTGAAAATTGAAAACCTATAATAGCTGATTTTGAAAACCCTTATACAGATTGCTTCGTCGGCCTGCGGCCTCCTCGCAATGACGTCATTGCGAGCGCAGCGAA
>CAYWDJ010000126.1:0-4636 GCA_964457005.1 uncultured Planctomycetia bacterium | reverse complement strand
GGAGAAGCAACTTGCGCCAGATCCTTTGCTTCAAATTCAACAAGGCATATCTCATCATTAAGCTGCTCTTTTCTTAGTATTTTATGCATTATCTCCACCTTTCATACAAATAGTCTTGTTAAAATCAACTCATTTCTAATAAAAAAAACGCCCCCCCTCCCTTATAACAGGAAGAAGAACGTCATTGTTCTTTTTCTACATGCTTGCCAAGTAAGCACTTTGAGCATACTATTCAGTCCCTATTAGCATATATATTATCTCTGTTTTCCAAATAAAGTCAAGCTTTTTCCCCGCTCAGAGCTTCCATCTTTTCCCTAAGCATGATAATCTCACTTATATTTTGCAAAACCAGCAGCGCAAATGTTTTTTCTATCATCTTTATGGGAACTGCCGTGACCAGCATATTCGCTTCTTCTATCTCGAAAGAACTATTTCTAAGGTTCATCGTCACGGTTTTTTTATACGTCTCTTCTCCTTTAACTGCATCATTTACCGATTGTCTTATGGCGCAATCTTTGCAGAATTCCGACTCCCCGCATCCTTTTTCCTCAGCATTAACACATCTAAGAACAGAGCCTCCACGCTTGAAATAGGATTCTTTGTCCCCAAACATTTCCTGTGCCTGTCTATTGGCATAATGTATCCGAACGTCATGATCTACCATAAGGATCGTGTCGGGCAATACATTAAGTACCTTTTCAAAAAAATCAGTGCCGCCAAAAGAAATCTTTCCCATGCTGCCTCCTCTATAGAGAATTCCTGAGAATTTCTATTATATCATCTTTTGTGATCTGCGTCACACCCTCTATGTCCGGCCTAACCTTTATAGCATTATCTGCTATTTGATCAAAGGCCTTATCGTCTATGCCTACTTCCTGCAGCCTGGCAGGAAGCCCTAACAGATCAAAGAATTCCCGGGTCTTTGCGATCACATTTTGAGCAACACCGTCGCCTTCAATGCCCCATACATTCTTGCCGTAAGTATTCAGCATTCTGTCGCCATACCTCTCTCCCGTCATCTTCATAAATGCCGGAAGGATCACAGCAAGCCCCACGCCGTGACTTATATCATAGATAGCGCTTATCTCGTGTTCCATTGCATGCAAGACCCAGTCGGATATTTTCCCGCGTCCGACTATACCATTAAGCGCCAGCGTTGAGGCCCATAATATGTTAGCCCTGGCCTCATAATTGTCCGGCTCTTCCATAACTACGGGGCCATATCCTATACAAGTCTTCAAAACAGCCTCCGCCACCGAGTCCTGCAGGCTTGCTCCCTCGGTAGGAACCAGATAATACTCAAATACGTGCGCCATTATATCGGCTATTCCCGCGGCTGTATGTTTTCTATTTACCGTAAAAGTGTATGCCGGATCAAGTATGGAAAACACCGGCCTGATGACATCGGATCCGAAAGAATATTTCTGACAGGTCTCTTCATTCGTTATAACGGTATTCGGATTCATCTCTGTGCCCGTAGCGGCAACCGTAAGAACCGCGCCGACAGGAAGAGCTTCTTCTGGACCGGTGCCTGTTTCAAAAAAGTCCCATACATCACCTTGATATTTCACCCCCGAGGCAATAGCTTTAGCCGCGTCTATCACGCTCCCGCCGCCCACGGCAAGAATAAAATCCACACCATTATCCCTGCATATCTTTATGCCATCCCTAACGCTTGATACTCTGGGGTTAGGGCATATCCCTGCCAGCTCTACACATTCGACTCCAGCGGCCTTTACCATACGCATAGCATCACCATAGACACCGTTGGCCTTGATGCTCCCCCCGCCGCTAACCATAAGGATCTTTTGTGCGCGGTTCCTCAGTTCTTCTTCAAGAGAGGCTATCTGCCCTTTTCCAAAATATATTTTTGTGGGGTTATAGAATGTGAAGTTTAGCATGCTTTTTTTACCAAAAAGTCGCAAGCTATGCTTACGACTTAATAGAATAAGTAAATATTTAGGTGTTACTGTTCGTTATTTCTCTTCGGTTTCCTTGTCATCCTTAATATCAGGCATAAGGAAATCATTTAAAAATTCTATACCCCTCGCTTTTGGGATAAACCCATCGGCACCTAATTTCTTTGCTTCCTTGATAAATTCATCGTCGTCATATCCGCTGAACATATAAACCTTTGTCTCCGGATGGCTTGTTTTTATCTCGCTAAGAAGCGGAAAGCTGGTACCAACCTTAAGCATAATATCAAGGATCACTATGTCATATACCTCGGAAAGTTTCTCCCGCGCTTCATCCAGAGTATTCACCGCATCAACTTCATACCCTTTGTCCTGAAAAAATTCACACAGTATGTCTGCCATCATATCTTGATCTTCAACGACTAGTACTTTTTTCATAAAACAGCCTCCGGAACTAGTCCAAATATGTTTTTAAAGCTTTTTGTGTCTGTGTGCCCGCGATACCGTCAACTTTGAGGTCATGATCTGCCTGGAACTCTCTAATTGCCTTCCTTGAAACAGGCCCGAGCTTTCCATCTATAGCGCCATGATAATAACCGGCATTTTTCAAAGCCTTCTGCGTGTCCCCTTTAGACAACATTGCTGTCTTAGCAAAACCCGACTGAGTCGCTTTGTCTGAAGCTTTATACACTGACTTGGATGAAGTGTCGTCTATCTGACCTTCCATGGCGTCCTGTCTTGTCTCGACCTTATCTACTCTTTTGTCAAGATGGTCCACGGTTTTCTTGCTGGCCAATGACGCACACCCAGCTAATGGGAGAACAAGAACAAGAAGTAATACTATGAACTTTTCCATGACGCCTCCTTACTAATAATGATAAATTTCAAATACATTCGGATGGCAACGGAATATGATTGCCATGTTGATAATATTAATACTCTATTATATTACGCAATATCCCGCACAAAGGCAAATTAAATCTTCCTATGGATTCCAGGCCATACACAAAACTGCCCAAAAACAATATAATGTGTAACCTTACAAATATTTTAAAGTCTACTGAGGGGCGTTATGAACGAGCAAGCTTGGTTTTTGAGGCCCTAGACCTAAAAATTGTGTTTAAACCTAAAAAAGACGCTCCTTCCGGAACGCCTCTTTGCTGCTAACATTTGCACGTCTATGTACAGATGTCAGCCTACCACTTTTGCCCTTTTTTGTCAGAACTTTTTTATCCGGCGCTTATCTCAAACGAGAGTATTATCGCCTCTGCTACTTCTTTCATCGATACGCGTTTATTCATGCTCGACTTTCTCATAAGGTTATACGCGGCATCTTCTGTTATTTCCTGCTGTCTCATAAGTATGCCTTTGGCCTTCTCTACTTTTTTTCTTGTCTCAAGTTCTTCTTGTATAACCTTGGTCTTGACCATAAGCTCCGTGTTCTCAATAGCAACAGCCGCCTGGTTAGCAACAACACACAACAGGTCTATATCTGTCCTGGAGAACTTCTTGGGTTTAACCGTGTAAACATTAAGTACGCCAACAACCCTGTCTTTAACCATCATCGGAACACTAAGCATGGACACAAGGCCTTCTTTCTTAGCAAGCGGTTTTTCCTTGTATCTCTTGTCTTGTAAAACATCTTCAATAACCATGGGTTTTTTGTCCTGCGCTACAAAACCGACTATACCTTCCCCGACCTTTATGGCTCTTTTTTTAAGGTATTCCCGGCTCATCGCCTGGGTAGCTCTTATCGTAAGCTCCTGCGTTTCCTCATTAAGAAGCCAGAACGCGCATATTTTGGCCTTCATAACTCCGGCTGTGAGATTAACTATCAGCTTAAGTATGTCTTCCAGATAAAGGTCGCTTGTTATAGCACGGCTTATCTTGTTTAACGTTGCCAAATATTCTACCTCCGATGTCTTCCCCATAGTTTTTCTCCATATATTACATCATAAAGAGCATTTCCGCGTATGACGGAAGCGGCCAGATCTCATCCGGAAGAAGTTCTTCAAGGCGATCCACAGGGGCCCTTAACTCAGTCATAGCTTCCAGTTGCTCAGACGGTTTCCCTCCAAGAATAGACTCAAGATTCTTTATGGCTTTAAGCATTTTGTCCGTCTCACCCGAGACTTCCTTAAGAAGATCTAAAACGCCTTCAGCATTACAGCCGCAGCCCTTCATATCTTCTACATTTTCAGCAAGCGAACTCTGGTACTCAAGAGCAACAGGAACTATCATTGTCCTGCCCATCTTAAGAGCCACACTGGCTTCTATCTTAATGGTCTCTTCATACTGTTCTTCATAGATATTATGCCTTGAAACAAGCTCTTCCTTGGAAAGAACTTTATGCTTTTCAAACATTTCTACAACCTTTGGATCCGTCCTAGCTTTAATGGCCTCTTCAGTATTCCTCAGGTTAGGCAACCCTCTTTTCGCGGCTTCTTTGTGCCATTCTTCAGTATAGTTGTCGCCATTAAAGAGTATTCTCTTGTGTTTCTTAACTATATCCTGGAGTACTGTCTGCAGGGCCTCATTAAAATCTTTACCGCCTTTGACGTCACCTTCAAGCTGTGTACAGATATCGTCAAGGGCTTCCGCAACAATAGTGTTCAGAACAACATTCGGCCCCGCACAGTTCTGGTTTGACCCGGGAGCGCGAAATTCGAACTTATTACCGGTAAAAGCGAACGGGCTTGTCCTGTTCCTGTCGGTAGCAT
>CAYWDJ010000125.1:0-4703 GCA_964457005.1 uncultured Planctomycetia bacterium | reverse complement strand
AGAGCATCCAGGTGCCAATATAAGCCAGGACTCTGTGATCGATCGCGCCGGCGACTGGGTAGCGACAAGGGGCAAAGATGGCGTAGAAAAAAAGGCTGTGCTTGCAGAGAGAAAAGCGCAGAGAGCATCTAAAAGAGCCTCTAAAGAAGCTGCTAAGCAGAAAAAGATAGCTAAAAAGGAAGCGGCAAAGGCGAAGAAAGCAGCTGAGAAGAAGATGAAAGAGATGAAAAAGAGTTTCAAAAAATAGTGGGTATGCGATAAGAACTAAACGATACATAGATCTATCAAATAAGGAGGGGATCCGATGAGAGACACATATCTTACATGGCCGATACTTATAATATCGGGACAGTTTAATTCTGAAAATGACGAGGGCTTCAGGTTACGGGAACTGGAAGAAGAGCTTGTTGATGTTCAGCATTGCACGGTGATCCCCTCCTTTACTTATGAAGACGGATATGAGATCTTCCGGTCAAGATCCGATTTTGGCTGTATTGTTGTCGACTGGGATATCCAGGAAGAGACTCCGAAAGAGAAGATGAAAGCGATCGAGCTTGTCAGGATGATGAGGGAAAGGCATAAAGGTATTCCCATTATGCTGCTGACCGGGCGCATGGGGACCGGAAGCATTCCCGCCGAGACATTGGAAGACATTAATGGTTGTCTCTGGAAGACAGCGGATACGGTCCACTTTCTTGCGGGACGCATTAAAATGAAAGTTTTAGAATATGTAGACAAGGTATATCCTCCATTTTTCGGAGAGCTTGTAAAATATACCTCTGAATTTAAATATGCATGGCACACCCCGGGGCATATGGGGGGGGAAGGGTTTTTGAGAAGTCCGGCGGGAGCGGCGCTCTTTAAGTTTTTTGGAGAAAATATGCTGAGGTCGGATCTTTCTATATCCGTTCCTGAACTGGGATCGCTTTTGGATCATAGCGGAGTGACGGGTGACGCAGAAAAGAATTCTGCCAGAGTTTTCGGGGCGGACCACAGTTACTATGTCTTGAATGGCACGTCTAACGCCAATCAGATCATATGGAGAAGCCAGCTTGTCAGGGATGATATCGCTTTTGTTGACAGGAACTGCCATAAATCCCTGAACTATTCTATGGTTATTACCGAAGCATTCCCTGTCTATATGATACCCAGGCGTAATAAGAGGGGGATAATCGGGCCGGTTCGGTTGTCCGAATTTACTCCCAAAGATATCAAGAAAAAAATTCAGGAAAACCAGCTTATACCCAAAAAACTAAAATCAAAGAAAGTAAAAATGTCTGCTTTGACAAATTCTACCTATGATGGAATATGTTATAACGTGACTAATATCAAAAAACAGCTTGAGAAGAGCGTTGAGAATCTTCATTTTGACGAGGCATGGTACGCTTATGCTAAATTTCACCCGATCTACAAGAATCATTTCGGAATGACCGATGAAAAGCTTAAGAAAGAACATCCTCCGGTGTTCTGCTCGCAGTCGACGCATAAGCTTCTCACCGCATTTTCACAAGCCTCAATGATACATATAAAAAATGGCGGTGTGGTCAAGGTCGAACCGGATGAATTTAACGAGTCATACATGATGCATGGGTCAACGTCGCCGCAATACAATATGGTAGCGTCTTTGGACGTAGCAACCCGTATGATGGATGATAATGGGCCGGTAATGATGGGAGATATCATAAGGGAAGCTATTCATTTACGTAAAAATGTTGTAAGAATAGCAAATGATCTCAAAAAGAAAAAGAAGAAAGACTGGTTCTTTGATATGTGGCAGCCTAAAAAGGTTAAAGTAAGAGGGAAGATGGTCAATTTTGAAAATGTTGATACGGACTATCTTGCCAGCCATCAGGAGCCCTGGGTTTTCAGCAAGGCAAATAACTGGCATGGGTTCAATGACATAGAGAATGATTATGTAATGCTTGACCCCATTAAGCTTACATTTACCACTCCAGGCATTGACGATAAGGGTAAAATGGCCGCTGAAGGCATTCCGGCCTCGATCGTAACAAATCACCTGATCGATAACGGTGTTGTCTGCGAAAAAACGGACTACTATTCGTTCCTACTTCTTAATTCGTTGGGCACGACGGAAGCTAAGCAGGGCTCACTTCTTTCGGCCATGCTGAGTTTCAAAAGGGTTTATGATGAGAATAAGCCATTATCTGAAGTCTTTCCGGAGCTGGTTGCATCTTACCCTGAAGAGTATGAGGGGGTAGGGTTGAAGGACCATTGTAAGGGCATACACCAGTATTTCAAAACACACAAGATACTCGACAGGATGCAGGAAGCTTTTGAGGTTATCCCGGATCAGGCAATGAAGCCCGCGGATGCATATCACAATGTGGTGCGAAAGAACGTAGAGTATGTTGCACTGTCTAAGATGACAGGAAGGATACCGGCTGTCATGATGGTTCCATATCCTCCGGGAATACCAATAATGATGGGTGGCGAGATAATGAACAAAAAAGCCAAACCCATCTTTGATTACCTTAGTCTTCGGCAGGATTTTGAGAATCAATTTCCCGGATATGAAAGTGATATCCATGGCGTAGAAAGAGATGAGATAGACGGAAAGAAGTATTTCAAAACTCTGTGCGTGAAAAAATAGTTTTTCAAAGGAGAAGAAGGGAGTTTTATGGCCGATCCTAAAAAAGGACTGAAAATGGGGGTATTTGCCCTGGCGATGATAAATGTCGCTGCGGTACTTTCCTTGAGAAACCTGCCGTCCATGGCGGATTATGGATATGCATTGATATTTTATATGGGACTGGCATCCCTGTGTTTTTTCATTCCATCGGCCCTGGTGTCAGCGGAGCTTGCTTCGGGGTGGCCCAGAGAGGGTGGTGTGTATTTATGGGTCAAGGAGGCATTCGGGACCAAGTGGGGATTTGTCGCCATATTTATGCAGTGGGTGGAGAACCTTCCATGGTTTCCGGCGGTTTTGGCTTTTGTGGCATCGGCCCTTGCCTATGTTATTAATCCTGCTCTGGCATCGAACAAGCTGTTCGTTATTTGCGTCATATGGATTTCTCTGTGGGTAGCGACTTTCCTGAATTTCAGGGGGATGAAGTTATCCGCTTTCCTCAGTTCCTCAGGTGTTATTTCCGGAACGATCATTCCGGGGGTTGTGATCATTATACTCGGGGTGATCCATGTTGCGACGGGAAAACCGCTTGCCATAAATTTTTCCTGGGCGGCTATGATGCCTAAATTAGGTAATTTGAACCAGTTAATGCTGCTAGCCGGGATGATGATGGCCATATCCGGGATGGAGATGTCAGCCGTACATGTTACCGAAGTTGAAAATCCTAAAAAGAATTTTCCCAAAGCTATTTTTATAGCATGCGTGATAATACTCTTTTTATGTGTTGTCGGATCCTTGTCTATAGCCATCGTTGTTCCGCTTAAGAACATCAGTCTAAGCGCCGGCGTTATGCAGGCGTTCGATGCTTTATTTAAGGCGCATGGCATAGGGTGGGCGACGCCGATAATAGCTATTCTTCTTGCGTATGGAGCTCTTGCCATGGTGGTAACATGGATGGCTGGCCCGTCAAAGGGTGTGAGGGAAGTAGCTAAAGAAGGCTATTTGCCTAAGTATATGCAGAAAGAGAATAAATTTGGAATGCCTACGGGAACTTTGATAGTTCAGGCAGTTGTTTCAAGCATACTTTCATTGGCCGTTCTTTTTATGCCTACAGTCAGTGGAGCTTTCTGGATCATGAGCGCGCTTGCGGCGCAGCTTTACCTTGTTATGTATCTCCTGATGTTCGCAGCAGCTATAAAACTCCGTTATTCACAGCCGGATGTTGAAAGACCGTATAAAATACCCGGCGGCAAATTCGGGATGTGGCTGGTCTCTGGGGTCGCATTTTTCACTTCGTTCTTTGTGATATTTTTTGGGTTTATTCCCACACAGAACGTTCGTGACAAGGGAATGGGCGCTATGATAGCGTATGTCGCGTTTTTGTTTGTAGGATGTGTTCTTTTTGTAGGCATCCCTATACTTTGCTATCATATGGCTGAGAAAAAGAAAAAAGGAGAACAATCATGAAACTTAAAGACATAGTAAACGGCGCTATCGGGCCTTTTGATGAATATTGTGACGGATATGGAAATCCCGGAGCAAATGGGTGTGGGTATATTTCGGTCTTAAAGCTTCAGACAGGAAAAGTAAAAGCGGATATGGACGTAGTTCTTGAGAATATAGTTTCTTATGACAGGGCTGAATCTCTTGGAACTTATGTCGGCCAGATAAACATGATAGCGGCCTCGTCTTTTAATGGATTGAACGGTGCCGTCTGGGGATATCATCTGGCCAAAGATGAATCAATAGCCGACGGGTCCATCAATCCTTTATTTATGAAAACGCGAAGCGACGGGGTAGAGATACCGGTGTATTCGGTTGAACCCTTGCTTAATGCAGGGCAGAAACTTTTTGGAACCGCCGAGGATAGGAGGTTTCGACTTCTCCCGGGGGCCCATGTAAACTGTGCCGTTAAAGACCACACTGTACAAGGGCCAACGTCCGTATGGTGCGCTATAGCATTAGCCATAGCTGAAGACAGGGAAAAAGATTCAAATCTCTTTATCGAAGATGCCGGCGATTCGGCGCATATACAGACTGACGAGGAAAGAACTGCATATCTTGACGCCCTTATGGAAAATATAGCGACCAGTATTGTGCGTTGCGGTGACGATTC
>CAYWDJ010000124.1:0-4715 GCA_964457005.1 uncultured Planctomycetia bacterium | reverse complement strand
GACATACGAAATCATGTCTTTCAGCAACCCTTTTCATGGTTTCCATGGCGATCATATTATGGTCATTAGCAAGATTCTGCTCTTCAAAAACAGGCGCCATCTCAAACTGGGCCGGACAAACTTCATTATGACGGGTCTTAGAAGGGACTCCGAACTTCCAGAGCTCCCTGTCAAGATCATCCATGAAAGTCATAACACGTGTTTTTATCGCACCAAAATAATGGTCGTCCATCTGCTGGTGTTTAGCCGGTGTTGAGCCAAAAAGAGTTCTTCCTGTCTGGATAAGGTCAAGTCTCTGGTCGACATACGCAACATCAACAAGAAAATATTCCTGCTCGGCGCCCAATGTAGCATACGCCCTTTTATCCTTTGAATCTATTCCAAAGAGTCCAGCCAGACGGCATACCTGCTTAGACAAGGCTGCTGCAGACCTTAAAAGAGGTGTCTTCTTATCAAGAGCAACACCTGTATAAGAATAGAACGCTGTGGGAATACACAATGTTGACCCAAGCTCACCTTCCTTAATAAAGGCGGGAGAAGTCGGATCCCATGCGGTATAACCGCGAGCTTCAAAAGTCGCTCTCAATCCGCCTGATGGAAAGCTTGAAGCATCCGGCTCGCCCTTAATAAGTTCTTTGCCTGAAAACTTCATTATTATTCCACCGTCCTGGTCCGGTTCTATGAAAGAGTCATGCTTTTCAGCGGTCGCTCCCGTTAAAGGCTGGAACCAGTGAGTAAAATGAGTCGCGCCTTTTGAAACTGCCCATGTTTTCATGGCATCGGCAACTTCATCAGCTATAGAAGCGTCTAAAGTCTTTCCTTCATTTACGGTCGCGAGAAGAGTTTTATATGCCTTATCCGACAGATAATTGCGCATATTTTTCAAACCGAAAACATTTGCACCGTACAGATCGGCGACCGATTGAATACTCATACCTTCTTTACACATTGTACTCCTCCTTAATATAGCTCTTAACCTCTATCTTTTAATTTTTTGCACAAGCGGAGTTGCCTAATTTAAAAAAAGCATCCTTTATGCTTATTCATTTTTTAAGCAGTAAAGGATGCTCGATCATTGAACCCCTGTATTATACCACACACCAATAGCATGAAAACAAAAAAAGACGATCCCTGCACTCTAGTGTATCTTGGGAAAGAAGAAGTGGGTAGTGTTCCCCGCGGGTTCCGCAGGCAGCGCGCCCCACTTACCCGCCCAACAGATTCCTGAACTCTAGTTTATGGCTACAAAAGATATGGGGGTGCTTTCGTATGGGCATTACCCAGTAGAAAGTACCCCCATGTCTTACCCATACCGTAAAACGAGTGCAGGTCTGCTAAAAATCTACATGGGTTCTTAGCGAGAATACCGCCATTACATCTTTGCCGCCCGAATCTCCGCCATACCCGTCCCATATAAGCTGCACACCCGGAGTGACCGCAAATGCTTTATTCACATGCCAATTATAGTAGGCTTCAAAATGTGTTTCGTTTTTGGCATCTCTTGCATCCTGACTCCCCTGGTTTGCTCCCTTCATGTCCATCGAAGGCAATACCTGCCCAATGGCAAGCCCGGCAAAATCATGCTCTCTTCCCCACAAATTACCCTGAAGCTGAAAACCCGTACTCCACATAGATTCTACCGTAAAAGTGGTAGCCCCCGGCACGGGAAAGGGATTCAGAGAATTGGCGACATCATAATCCGGGTTATATGCTTCGGGATCCTTCCACCCTACTTTTGCAAACACACCGAAATTATCTGTGATCTGCTGGTCTGCTGAAAAACTTACTCCGTATGAGTATACCTTCGTCTTGCTCGGATCATCCCATCTGGTATAATCATCATTGTTAAACCATCCAAGGAATCTGTAATTTCCTTTACGCCCGTTAATTTCCGGTTTGAAATGGACTTCACCGCTATGAAAAAGATTTTTCTGAAGATCGGTCAGATTGCTATTCCCGGCAAGTGCTACATAGTTGATGTCCATCCACTCCAATGGTGATAGCAGGACTCTTACAGCGCCCGCGTTGGCAGGAAAATCTATACATGGGCTATTATTAAACATAACGCCAAGGAATTGCGTCGAGTCGGAGTCAGCATAATCATTCTTATCGAGATAATCCGTCGGGTCAAGCTTACCAACAGTGATCTTTGCTTTTCCATCGAATAGATCCTGCTCATACCACATTTCACTCAAGCTGAACTGATCATCCAACCAAGCATTATTATCTACATTACTGTATAACGTCATCTGGTCCATAACCCCTCTTCCCTGACCTACCCTGAGGTTAGCGAACGCCCTGCCATCAATATTATAAAACTCACTTGTCAAGGTAACGTTTGACTGGTAAGACCCTCCCACAACCCCGCTTACATCCTGGTCTATAAGCTTAGCGTTAGGCGCACCCTGGACGATACCTGTCATATTGGCACCAACCTTAAATGAGGCCGGCACTCCCGGAATATTGAAGGTATATCCACGTCCTTTTTTGGCATGGGTTTTCTTAACATCCGTTTTCTGGTGATCATTACCAAGATTAAAGTTCTTTACGCTCTTTTTCTGCTCGGAGACCTGTCCTTCAAGATCGGCAACCCTCATTTTTAGAGAGTTTATCTCCTGCATCAGATCGACCATAGAGACTGCGGCCGCGCCATCAGCAAAAGATGAGTTAGAGATACCCAGTGCAAACAAGGTAAAACACACCACAAAAAAAATGAATGCTTTTTTCATATATATTCTCCTTTTTATATGAATATGAATTTTATTTACATGAAGTGTACCACATAAAATTAAAAAATCAAAAAAGTTAGCTTATTTTTATACTGCGATATTGTACTAGCGGATATAAAGTACCTCGAGCACCGCGTTCAAGGGAAAGTAAAAGATGTCATCCCGGCGAAAGCGGGGATCCAATAAAAATATTGCTTCTTTCATGAGATCCCGGGTCTCGTCTGCCTCGCCCGGGATGACATTTCCCGCTGGAGGAAACCGTGTTATTCTTAAATAATACACTTACAGGTTCCGCAAAAGCAGTGTAGCGAAATGGAACGCCCCCGAAGGAATTCTTAAAACAGCTATGCTCTATTTAATTAAGTCTTTTACAGTTGAGATAAGATCCGGGATCTTTTGTTTGATAGTGTCGGTGAGTTCAAGATCATATTCCGTATGTACGGGCTCAATGCCTACAACTATGATCTCATTATACAATTCAAGTTCTTTTGCGATGGTAAGTGTTTCGAGAAGCCCCATGCCGTGGGTTGAGCTTTGGTCTTTGAAAGTCGCGGGCTCTATTTCGTCCGGAGTGAATACCTTGATCGTTCCCGGCTCCTCTCCCATCTTCGCGGCATCAATGATGATAACTCTGGGATAGTCCTCAAAAAATTTTAAGAGGTCAAGACCTGATAAGTCACCGGCTTCTACGGTAACATTGTCAGGCAAGACCTCTTTTTCTAAAGCTTCAATAGACCTGACCCCGATCCCATCGTCTCCCCTGAGAACGGAGCCAACACCTATTACAAGTATCTTTTCCATATTATACAAACTTCACATCCAGGATGTGGCATGAACAGGATATACAAGGATCGTATGCCCTCACCAGCATCTCGGAAAGAAGTGTTATCTCTTCTTTACTCTTATCCAGAACTTCCGGGATAAGTTTCTTCATATCCAGGTCTATGTTAGCAAGGTTCTGGTTCGTAGGGATGCAACAGTTCGCGTTAGAAACTATAGCTTTTTCATTAATTGTGTAATCATGAATAAGCATTCCCCTGGGAACTTCTACCCCGCCCACACCCTGTCCTGGATTTACCTTAAGATCCTTCCACTCGTCCGTTGTGGGCCATGATGTAACAACATCATCGTAATCCACGCCGTTCTCAAGGAAATGATCTATGATTCTTACCGAATCATATGTACAATGTGCCATCTCGACAAGCTGCGCCGCTGTATTCATAAATGAATTGTAGCAAGGCACCTTGAACCCGATAACCTTTGCAACCGCCTTGGCCTGGTCGTTCAGCTGGTCAAAGTTTATATTGCATCTTGCAAGCGCTCCAACCATGTAAGAGCCCATCTTGTTCTTCGAGTGTTTCGCCGTTGAGTGAGCGACATGGAATTCATGTACCGTTTCCTTATAATCTCTCGGACTTACTGTATCTGCTTCCGTTGAAGCAATGTCACCTTCGTAGAAAGCGTATTCATTGGGATTGCTAAGGGCTACATATTCTGTTTTTCTTTCGAAATCAGGAAGAGTGAGTGATTTAAATACTTCAACAGCCATATTTAAATCGTCCACCTGGCTCAAAAATACGCTCTTCATCGTCTCAAGATCCTTTTTTGTAGGAAGCTTTGTCCAGCCTCTTGGAACAAGACTGATCGGATGAGTATGACGACCTGCCAGAATGGTACAAAGGTCGTTATACTGCCTTTTCATTTTCAGAACAAGCTTTACTACCTCGGGATTTGATTTAACGAGAGGAAGAACACTAGGAACCCCCAAAGCATCCGGAACAACAAGAAAAAAAACGTGCAGAAGATGACTATCCAGCGTTTCTAAATGCAAGAGAAGCTTCCTGAAAAGCTTTGTCTGCTCACTAACCTCATACCCTATCGCTTCTTCTGTTGCCTTTACAGATGCCATGCAATGCCCCGTGGAACATATTCCGCATATACGGCTTGTTATGTGCTGCGTCTCAAAAAGAGACCTGCCCTTTACCA
>CAYWDJ010000123.1:0-4808 GCA_964457005.1 uncultured Planctomycetia bacterium | reverse complement strand
ACGGATGTTGAGCGCAGGTTGAAGGAACATAATGCCAAAAATTCCCGCAGTAAATACACCAGGAGCCGGCAGCCGGTCGAGCTTGTTCATACGGAATCTTGCGCGTCAAAAAGCGAAGCTTTCAAGCGTGAAAATGAGATAAAAAGATTGTCCTCAAAAGAGAAGAGGGGTATAATAACGGCATGATACCTTTTATAAATTTACCGGTAAAAATAGTTAAGCTTTTCACTTCAAATGTTTCCGCAAGTGAAGTAGCCTCGGGTGTATGTCTGGGCATGTGCATGGGCTTTGTCCCGCTCAACGGCCCAATGGCTATTCTGCTCTTCGTTTGTTTTTTTGTTTTTAAGATAAATCGCCTTGCAGCCATGCTGGTACTCCCTATATTCAAGATATTCTATGTTCTAGGGGTCAGCTCTCTTGCTGATATGCTTGGCGGGTTTGTACTCATCAATATGGATTTTCTAATACCGGTGTGGGCTTTTATTACACACCTACCGATCATAGCTCTTCTCGAAGTTAATAATACGCTTGTAGCAGGCGGACTTTTAATTTCTATTATCTTAGGCATTCCCGTATATGTCGGGGCCAAGAAGGGTATAGTGGTCCTCCGTGAGAAATATTTCGATAAAATAAAGAATTCTAAATTTGTTAAGGGTTTTCTTAAACTGCCGATAGTAAGTCAGGTATCGGCTTTTGTAAGTAAGGTAAAAGGCGAAAGTTAAGAATGAAAGTCATAAACACAAAAGGCATAATTATACTCGCAGTGATACTGCTCGTCATACAGCTGGCGGTAGGGTTTATTATTTCGCCTTTTGTCGGAGCTATTGTAGTAGATAAAATTAATGAGTATTCTGACGCCAAGATATCCGTGGGCGCCGTTCACGTATGGCCGCTTACACTCTCGTGCACATTAAAGGACGTAAAGGTATTCGACCCCGATAATTCCGAAAAGCGTATGGTTCTCGTTAAGAAAGCGTCGTTAAGGATTAGCCCTCTCGCGCTGTTGGCTAAAAGGCTTGCTCTTGCTGACCTTGTGGTCAAAGGTGCCGTTATAGACCTTAAGGGAGAAGCGGATGGGAGTTTTAATATACAGAAGCTGGCGGAACCGAAAGGTGAAGCCTCTAAAAAGAGCATATTCGACAGGTTCAAGGGCAAACAGGACTGGTTCAGCCGCGTATATGACATGATCAAAGAGAGCTCTTCGAAAGAGGCGTCCGAGAAAAAGATAAAAGAAGAAGCCGAAGCCAGAAAGCCGAAAAGAGAGGTAATAGATCTTCCTCACGGAAGGCTGGTCGAATTTAATACAAAGAACGACCAGTACGCCTTTATGATCCGTAGTTTTGTCGTAAAGGATTCCCGCATAAATATAGAGGCTGACACCGGTGAAAAGATATCGGTTGAAAAAGCCAATTTTGTTCTGAAAAATCTGGGTATCAGGCCAGACGGCGGGGCTGAATTCAATCAGCTCAAGGTGTCGGGTGAACTGACAAAAGATAAGAAATCCGCGGGAACGTTTAATTTTGATTATTCACAGGCTGTTGGCAAAGACAAACAGAAGACATCATGCTCGGCATCGGCAAAGAATGTCGATCTGCCGGCGGTAAGCTTTTTTTATGAGAGTTCTCTTCCTGTAGAGTTCAAGACGGGACTCATATCAATAAATTCTAAAACAGAGATCCTTAACGGGGACCTGAATTCAAGTAATTCTATAGTTTTGAGGGATCATGAAGCGGTAGCCCAAGGGAGAAGTACTGTAATGGGTATAGTGCCGCTATCTACACTGTGCGAAGCCCTTAACCAGGTAGATCCGGCAAAGTTTAAGTTTGTTATCACCGGAACGGTCGACAAGCCTGTAATAAGCGGTTTTGACGAGGCTCTCATGGAGCTCGTTAAGCCGTATCTCAATAATCTCGCCGAAAAGGCCACGGAAGACCTGGCTCAAAAAGGCAAAGATTACCTTACAAACCTTCTTGAAAAGAAAGAATAATCATTTCCGATCCGATTTTTGTACTATTTATTGCTTTTGGGCAAAAATAATGGTATAATTTATATGATTTAGGGGAACGTATTCCCCTAAATCATATAAAAAAGGGGATATTATATGTTGATCCGACGGGATATTGAAGCGGCAATAGAGCTGTCTCTTTCAAAAGGTAAGATAATAATAATTTATGGCCCCAGACAGACGGGGAAGACAACCCTGGTAAAAATGGTACTTGAAAAGTATCCGGAAGGTTCTTTGTATCTAAACTGTGACGAGATAGACATACGTGAAAAACTCACGGCAAAGACATCAACGGAGCTTAAAGCATATTTTTCAGGGAATAAACTTGTTATTATAGACGAAGCCCAACGTGTTGAAAATATTGGTCTTACTCTTAAACTTATAGCCGATAATATACCTGACTTGCGCGTTATTGCCACAGGCTCTTCTTCATTTGAGCTTTCGGACAAGATAAAAGAGCCTCTAACCGGCAGGAAGATAGAGTTTCACTTATACCCTTTCAGTATACATGAGATGTTGCAATTGAATGACCAGTTTGAGATGCCCCGGTTGCTAGAGAGACGCATGATATATGGAATGTACCCCGAAGTGGTAATAAAGGAGGACCCTGACGTGTTGGGTCAGCTTGCGGACAGCTATCTTTATAAAGACATCCTGATCTACCAGAATATTAAAAAACATGATGTGCTGCTGCATCTTCTCCAGGCGTTGGCCCTCCAGATCGGAAACGAGGTTTCTTATAACGAACTTGCGACCGAGGTAGGGATAGATAAAAAAACCGTCGAGAACTATCTCAACATACTTGAACAGGCATTTATTATTTTTAAGTTAATGCCTTTTAGCCGTAATCTCCGCAATGAACTTAAGAAAATGAGGAAGATATATTTTTATGATACGGGCGTGAGGAACGCCTTGATCAATAATTTCAACCCAATAAGCATAAGGAACGATGCCGGCGCGCTTTTTGAGAATTTCATGATTTCAGAAAGGATAAAGAGAAACTCTAATGCCGGAATAAGAAAGAACATATATTTTTGGAGGACCCATCAGCAGAAAGAGATAGACTTCATCGAAGAGGGGATGGGCAAGATGGAAGCGTTTGAGTTTAAGCTTAAGCCCAGACAGTATGGCCCGCCAAAAGAATTTGTTGAGGCCTATCCAGATAGCAGTGTGAGCCTCATAAGCGGTGAAAATTTCATGGAGTTTCTTAAATAGTTGACAATGTTTTTACCCGGTGATATATTAAACATCACAAATACATCAGTGGGGCTGTAGCTCAGCTGGAAGAGCGCGTGCATGGCATGCATGAGGTCAGGGGTTCGAGCCCCCTCAGCTCCACCAAAAAACCCGTTTTTACGGGTTTTTTGTTTTTTACGGCAGGATAATTTTTTTATTGACAAAAGGACCTAATAAAAATATACTACCTTTTCCTGTAATTAAGGAATTGTTACAAGTATTTGTGTTATATACAAATAGGGTGTTTTTTACTCTGTTTTTTCGAGCCCTTAAAGCTCATTAAACAAAAATGGAGGGTTGCTGGTGGAATCTATTAAAGAGAGTTTTGGTCCGCATTTGATGCTGGACCTGAGACAATGTAACAAAGAAAAACTTAGTGATTATAACCTGATATTCGACATTCTGCGTGAATTGCCTGATAAGATAGGCATGACCAAGATAACCCAGCCGTATGTATTTCCATATGAAGGACTTGTTCCTGAGGATAAAGGGATAACCGGCACGGTCATAATCGCGGAAAGTCACATATCGATACATACTTTCCAGGAAAAAGACTACTGTTTTGTTGATGTTTTCTCGTGCAGGGACTTTGATGTCGAGTATGCCGCGGAATATATCATTAGCGCCTTCCAGTCAAAGAAATATGACAAACATATCGTAAATAGAGGCAAAGACTTTGTCAGATATGTTGTGCCCGGCGCTGAACGGGTCATTTCCTCTGCTTGCTAAAAATGAACAATCACATATATTTTGGAGATTTTGACAGTTCTTTAAACGAACAGGAGAATGGTGCGATAAACATTCTTCCGGTTTCGTATGACAAGACCAGTACGTGGATAAAGGGGGCCGATAAGGGCCCCCTTGCTATTTTAGAGGCCTCGAAGGCTTTAGAGCTGTATGATATAGAAACAGGCACCGAGGTTTATAAAAAAGGCATTCAGACCTGTCCTTTTCTCAAGGTGTCGGACGATCCGGGACGGATGGCAAGAGAGGTCGAGGAAATGGTACTTCTGCTTAGGGCCACAGGTAAATTTGTGGTCACCCTGGGCGGGGAACATTCCGTTAGTATAGGGGCAGTGAGAGCACATAATGGCAGCATGGAAAACATGTGCGTTCTTCAGCTTGACGCCCATGCCGATCTCAGGGATGAATATGAGGGCAGCAAGTACAATCATGCTTGTGTAACGGCCAGGGTAAAAGAGATATGTCCTGTCGTACAGGTCGGTATCCGCAGCATGGATGTGGAGGAAGTTTCCAAGGCCGATCCTGATAGCATTTTTTATGCACGAGATATTATGGGAAGTGCGGACTGGATCGAAAAGGTTATAGAGCAGACTTGCCAAAATGTTTATGTTACAATAGACCTTGATGTGTTTGACCCTTCAATTATGCCGTCCACAGGGACGCCCCAGCCGGGCGGACTGGATTGGTATCAGGTAACAAAGCTGCTAAAGACCTTGAGTGAACAAAGGAATGTGGTCGGGTTTGATATGGTTGAGCTTTGTCCCAATGAGGGGAATAAAGCCCCGGACCTTTTGGCTGCAAAGTTGGTATATAAGTTCTTAAG
>CAYWDJ010000122.1:0-4871 GCA_964457005.1 uncultured Planctomycetia bacterium | reverse complement strand
ATAAGGTAAGAGAACCCTTTAGTGTGAATTCCCTGGCACAGGCGGCAGCTATAGCAGCGCTTGAGGACGAGGGACATGTAAAGGATTCGGTTGCCCTTGCTAATGCGGAAAAAGCACGAATGTATGAGAGGTTCAACACACTTGGAGTTAAGTATGTTCTCAGTAAGACAAATTTTATACTATTTGAGAGCGGATTGGACAGTGTTGATGTGTATCAATATCTGCTCAACAAGGGGGTAATAGTTCGTGAGATGACATTGTGGGGGTTGAAAGGTTTTAACAGGGTGACTGTAGGTCTGAGGGAAGAAAATGATATGTTCATCGAAGCTTTTACGCAGGCGATGAAAGAATTGAAAAAGCTGTAAGCTGTAAGCTTTAAGCTATAAGAAAAGAGGAAAATATGATAATAGTACTTAAACCAAATATTACACAGGAACAGGTCGAACATATAATGGACAAAATGGACAAGCTTGGGCTTAAGCCTTGGCTTTCCGAGGGGGTAGAGCGTTCTATTATAGGTGTTATCGGCGAAGAAGATATGTTAAGGGCATTGCCTCTTGAGGGGTTCCCGGGAGTTGAGCAGGTGCTCGCTATATTGAAGCCGTATAAGCTGGCATCGCTGGAGTATAAAAAGAAGCCGAGCCATATTGATATGGGCGGAGGGGTAAAGATCGGAGGTAAACATATATCTATCATGGCCGGACCGTGTGCCGTAGAGAACAGGGATATGATAATTGACATTGCCCAGATAGTAAAAGATGCTGGTGCGGTTTGTCTTAGGGGCGGAGCGTTTAAGCCCAGGACAAGTCCCTATAGTTTTCAGGGCCTGGGAGAAGAGGGATTGAAGTATATGGCGGAGGCAAGAGAGAAAACGGGGCTTCTGGTTGTAACGGAGCTTATGGATATCAGGAATATAGCGATGTTTGAAAAATATGTGGATGTTATACAGATAGGTGCCAGGAATATGTCTAACTTCAACCTTTTGAAGGAAGTCGGTAAAACAACAAAGCCGGTGCTTCTAAAGAGGGGGATAGCTAATACACTCGAAGAATTTTTGATGAGCGCTGAGTATGTCCTCGCGGGTGGTAATCCGAATGTCATACTTTGTGAGCGAGGGATAAGGACGTTCGAAACGTTTACCAGAAACACTCTGGATCTAAACGCGGTGCCGGCACTTAAGAGTCTTTCACATCTGCCGGTTGTCGTAGACCCGTCTCACGGGACAGGGAGATGGGGTATGGTGGAGGCTATGTCAATGGCTGCGATAGCAGCGGGTTGTGACGGTCTCATGGTTGAAGTTCATCCAAATCCTGAAGATGCCTTCAGTGATGGAGACCAGTCGCTTCTGCCCAAGAAATTCGAGGCGATGGTAACACGTTGCCGCAAGGTTGCTCATGCGGTAGGGAGAGATATATGAAAAAGATCGTAATTATAGGAGTGGGCCTGATAGGCGGAGCCATTGGAAAAGCTGTGATCGCCAGGGGGCTTGCGGATGAAGTCGTGGGTGTTTGTCGGCGCGACGTGTCTTTGGAAAAAGCCTTAAAAGCGAAGGCTGTTACTTCCGGGGTCGTGGGGCTTTCACCTGAAGCCGTTGAGGGAGCCGACATGATCATCATAGCCACTCCTGTTACTTCTATAAAAAATACGCTCGATGAATTAGCCGGTCTGGTGAATAACATCGATCTGATAGTTTCGGATGTCGGAAGCACAAAAAAAGAGATAGTCGAATATGCGGCACAATACAAGGACAAGTTTTATTTTATAGGGGCTCATCCTCTGGCAGGTGGGGAGAAAACGGGAGTGGATAGCTCAAGAGAAGATCTTTTTGAGGGTTCGGTTTGTGTCATTACTCCGGAGCAGAATGTCGATGAAGGTAAGCTAAAAGAACTTAATGACTTCTGGAAAACACTGGGTGCGAATATCGATCTTATGGAGCCGGATAAGCATGATGAGATACTGGCTTTCACAAGCCACCTTCCGCATGTTCTGGCATACTCTCTGGCCGGATCACAGAAGGTAGATTTCTCCAGGTACATGTCAACGGGGTTTAAGGATACAAGCCGTATAGCTTCATCTGATCCCACGTTGTGGACAGATATTTTTATGAGCAATAAGAAAAATGTTCTTAGGGCTATCGGTGTTTATAAAGAAATACTATCCGGGATCGAAAAGGATATTTTATCGGAGCAGGAAGGTTCCTTGAAAAATAAGCTAACGGAGTATAAGAAGGTAAGAGATGATATTGTTTAATTCAATGCTGGCTGTTGCCATCGATGGCCCCGCCGGAAGCGGAAAAAGTACTATAGCCAAACTTGCCGCCGATAAACTCGGATATACATATATAGATACGGGCGCTATGTACCGAGCTGTTACTTTGAAGGTCATGAACAAAGAAGTCGATATGTCTGATGAGGACGCGATAGTGGAAATTGCCGATGACGCGGACATCAAACTATTGCAGCCTGAAGCCGGGGAAATGGCTATTAAAGTTTTTTTAGATGGACGTGATGTGAGCGAAGACATACGGAAGATGGAAGTCACCGGAAACGTGAAGCATGTTTGTAAAATACCGGATGTAAGGGAGAGGCTTGTGGCTCTTCAGAGAGAAATGGCGGCTGAGATGGGCGGGGTGGTTATGGAGGGAAGAGATATAGGAACGGTAGTTCTTCCAAAAGCAAAATATAAATTTTATCTTGATGCTTCTTTTGATGAAAGAATAGAGAGGCGTTTCGCGGAACTCAGGGCAAAAGGTTCTCCGGCGACAAGAGAGGATGTGGCCGAAGACCTCAAAATGAGAGACCATACTGATAAGACCCGCGAGGTTGGCCCGTTACGACAGGCTGATGACGCTGTTTTCGTAGACACAACCGGGCTTTCCATAGAAGAGGTAGTCAAAAAGATCACCGATCAGGTGGAAGGATAAGGGGCGGGCAAATGCTGTATTATGTGTCAAAAATGATGTTATATTACTTCTCTAAAATTTGTTTTAATGTTCGAATGACAGGGTATGACAAGTTTCCCGACAAGGCCCCATTTCTGATAGTGTCCAATCACGCGAGTCTCGTTGATCCTCCGTTCATAGGAGTGTTATGCAAAAAACACCATGTAAGCTTTATGGCAAAGGCCGAGCTTTTTAATAAGGTTCTTGGATGGTGGTCCAGAGGAGTTGGATGTATAGAAGTAAAGCGCGGACAGAACGCCGTGAGTAGCCTGAAGGAAGCCATAAGACGTCTCAAGGATGGTAAGGTCGTAGCTATTTTCCCTGAGGGGACACGTTCAGAGGACGGCCAGCTTCAGGACGCCAAAAGAGGAATAGGTTTTTTAGTGGATAAAGGCGCTGTTCCCGTTGTGCCGGTCTTTATAGATGGGACAGCTCAAGCCTTTCCAAAGGGAGGCGGTATAAAATTTGGACAAGAGGTCGTAGTTAGAGCAGGCGACCCCATCATGCCGGAAGAATTACGTGCTGCCGCGGGTACTGGAAAGAAGGATTATGACGCGGTCAGTTCCCTCATCATGGAGCATATCGCCGCACTTAACCCCAATAGCTAAAAGTTGTTGCAAGTTTTTGAAAAAAGAGGTAAAATAGCACTTCCAAAAATCAATTAAAAGGAGTTGGCAGGTAAGATGATGACAGAAAATGAACAAGGAAAACTACAAGACGAACTAGCGAAACTTTATGAGGAAAGCATCTCTGATGTTAAGGAAGGGCAGATAGTAAAAGGTACGGTCGTCCAGATAAACGACAAGGATCTTCTGGTCGATATAGGCTATAAGTCTGAGGGAAGTGTTCTTAAATCGGAGCTGATAGATCCAAGCGAACTTAAGGTGGGAGACGTGCTCGATGTTATGCTTGAGTCAAAGGAGAACGACACAGGAATGGTCGTTCTTTCTCACGAGAAAGCCAAGAAATTCAAGGGTTGGCAGAATATCGTGGAAAACTTTAACGAGGGGGACCTCATTGAAGGTAAGGTTGTCAGGAAGGTTAGAGGCGGCTTTATGGTAGATGTAGGGATGGAGGCGTTTCTTCCCGCAAGTCTTTCATCTATGCAAGACTTCGGTGGAGCCGATAATCTTCTCGGACACAAGATGGAATTCAAGATAGTGAAGATAAACGTGCCTAGAAAGAACCTTGTTCTTTCCAGGAAGGAACTGGTTGAAGAACAACGCAAAGAAGAGAAAATAGCTATACTTGAGACACTTAACAAAGGTGACATTGTAAAAGGTATCGTACGCAATATAACCGATTTCGGAGCCTTTATTGATATAGGCGGCGGGATCACAGGTTTATTACATATTACCGATATCAGCTGGGGCAGGGTTGCGCATCCAAGCGAAGCCCTCAGCATTGGTGATGAGCTGGAAGTCCAGGTTCTTGATTTTGACAAAGAGGCCATAAAGGTTTCTCTTGGACTTAAACAGAAGAGCGGTAACCCGTGGGAAGGTGTCGAGGGCAAGTATCCTGAAAATTCAACGATTAAAGGTAAGGTAGTTAACATTATGCCTTATGGTGTTTTCGTAGAACTTGAACAGGGTATAGAAGGCTTGATACATATATCGGAGTTTTCATGGTCGAAGAAGTTCAGTCATCCGAGTGAAAGATTCACTGTTGGTGACCAGGTCGAGGCTCTGGTACTCAAGGTAGATAGGGAAAATCAGAAACTTTCTCTCGGAGTAAAGCAGTTAGAGCAGGATCCGTGGGAGGGTGTCGATGGAAGGTTCACAGTCGGAGACAAGGTTAAGGGTGTTGTTAACGCGGTAACCGATTACGGGGCTTTTGTCGAACTTGAGATGGGCGTCGAGGGACTTGTCCATGTTTCTGATCTTTCCTGGACAAAGAGAATAAGCCATCCGAAGGAACTCCTGAAGAAAGG
>CAYWDJ010000121.1:0-4891 GCA_964457005.1 uncultured Planctomycetia bacterium | reverse complement strand
CCCCTCAAGAATGAGATCCCTCGCAGAATGTGCTATTTCTTTTTTTCTACCTGTAATCTCCTTTTTCATACAAGTCTCTTTTTTCATACAAGTCTCCTTTTTGCACATAATGGTAAGTAACCGCTCACTTACCATTATAACAAATCATTTTTTTTTGTCAAGCCGTCATAAAAATGCAAATTTTGCCAAATAAATTTATTATGAATATGCGGAGTTTTTATCAACAAAAACTTGTTTCATGAAAAATATAACAAAATTAAGGTTTTACAGATTACTATTAAAAAAGGGGTGTTGTGGCAGGCTATAGATCTTCATACCTTTTAGGGACAGGTGTGGGCTTGATTCGTGGACAAGTGTAGCTTTGATTTCAGAAACCGTGTGATATGCAGAGGCTATGCGAAGGTTCCGCAAGCCGAAGACGCAGCGAATCCTCCCCAATGGTTATCCCTGTGGTCGGGAACAGATGTGGGATAGATCTCTCACCTGGCCTCTAAGCATTCTCTTTTTTATCCTTTTCCATTTCAAGCCTGACCTTCGGTAAAGTCTCCGGATAATTTTTCTGGAGAAAAACTATAAGTTTCTCGCGAACCTCACATCTTAGTTGCCATGCCAAAGGTGAATTTTTTGTGCTCATAAGCGCCCTTAACTCAACCGCTTTGTCTGTGGCACCCGTTACTTGCAGAACATTGACCTTTTTGTCCCAATTCTCGCTGCCTTCAAGTACGCGCGTGAGCTCTTCGCGCATTTTATCTATGGGAACGGTATAGTCCGCGTATATGTAAACTGATCCCAAAATATCAGCGGATGTTCTTGTCCAGTTCTGAAAAGGCTTTTCTATAAAATATGATATAGGAAGTATCAAACGCCTTAGATCCCATATTCTCACAACAACATAAGTCAGTGTTATTTCTTCTACCCATCCCCATTCATTTTCGACAACAAGCACATCATCTATTCTTATCGGCTGAGTTATCGCCATCTGTATCCCGGCTATCAAATTTCCAAGTGTCTTTTGGGCGGCAAGACCGAGTACAATACCCATAACCCCGGCTGAGGCTATCAAACTCACACCGATATGACGCATCCTCGGGAAAACCATTATTATGCAGGAAACAGTAAGAACTATGATCCCCACATTTACTATGCTCTGCATAACTCCTATTTGAGTATGGATCCTTCGGGCCTTAAGATTATCGGACACACTTGTATCATGTCTACGCAGTATGGCTTCTTTCAAAGCTTGCACTACTACTACTCCTAAAAAACCTACCGAGGCAATTACCCAAATACCCAGAACCTGGGACAACCTGTAATGAATATTGTCTGAAAAACACAAATAAGGTAACGCTATCACGCTGATAACCGAGATGATCAAAGACCCTATCGGCAATATCATTTTTTCCAATCGCATCCTCAATCCTTGAAGAAGAGTCAATGTTTTCTTCTTTTTAAAGACAAGCACTAAAACCACCAGTATAGTTATCGCTATTATCAACACCCCGGAAATAATTATAATATTATTTCCCATCAGCTCCTCACCTTCCATATCCCGCAAACGTTTTTCATTATCTCTATTTCGGACAATTTTTCAATTATCATATTGATCCCTTTTTTATGTACATGTTTAGTATCTATTGTTATGTATTATACTATCACAACTCGGGGTTTATTTGACAAGTTCTTCAGCGGAGCTTAGATTGCTTTCGGGGACAGGTCTGGTATTGATTCTGGGGACAGACCTGGAATCAATGGTAGTTTCTTTAAGTCATCCGTAGAAAATGGTCACACTGTCCTACCGTAAAGCACTTGAGAAATTTCTTTAAAAGAATCACTAAAACTATATCTTTCTTATATCGTCTTTTATTATTGGGACAAAATAAGGTGATACGCTTAGAGCCCTTATTCCAACATTAATAATAGGTTTTACCCATTTAAAATCGCTTGCGATCTCTCCGCACACACTACACTCTATATCATGCCTGTTTGCAGCTTTCGCTACTCTCTTTATATACTTGACCGCTAATTTAGATCCTCGCTCATAATACTCTGCAACGCTAGGGTTATCCCTTCCGGCAGCAACTGAATATTGTATCAGATCGTTAGTCCCAACGCTCAAAAAATCAGACACCTTCGCTATTTTTTCAATATTCTCAACCGCTGCAGGAGTTTCGATCATAGCTCCAATTTTTACCTTATTAATCTTTATTATGTTCTCTTTCGCAAGTTCCACGATGCATTCTTTTGCTACCTCTCTGACTTTTTCTATCTCACTATGAAATGTCACCATAGGTACCAGAATGCGTAGGCGATAACTTGCTGATAACAACATGAACACCCTTAGCTGCGTCTTAAGAAGATTTTTATACTTAAGCAATAACCTTATCCCCCTCAACCCAAGAACCGGAGTTGGTTCATCTTCTATATCTAAATAGGGAAGGTTCTTATCCGCTCCAATATCAAGCAACCTAAAAGTCACGACTTTATTTTCTACTTCTCCTAATATATTAGATAACTTTCTAACAAGATATTTTTCGTTGGGTAATATTTTTGAGGCCATATATACCTGTTCTACGCGAAAAAGTCCTATGCCGTCATACCCTCTCTCAATAGCCACGTTTACATCTTCTTTAGAGGCAACATTTGCATAAACTTTTACCCTTTCCCCATTGAGTGTTTTAGCTGGTCTCTTTGCCCTTGCGATAAGGTTAGCCTCTACCTTTTTCATAGACTGGATTATTTCTCTATAAGTTTTAATTTTCTGAACACACGGCTCTTGTATTACCACACCATTATATCCGTCCAATATTAGCTTTTCGCCGTGTTTAATAACGTTTGCAGCGTTCTCAACCCCCGCAACAGCAGGAATACCCAAAGACCTTGATATAATAGCACTATGCGAAACATCGCTTCCCAGCTCTACGATGATACCCTTAACATTCTTTCTTTTAAGTCTCACTGTATCAGAAGGAAGAAGCCTTTTGGCTACTACAATACTATTGGGAGGAACGTTTTCCAGAATATTTATGTCACAATTCATAAAAGAACACAGAATCCTTCTGCTTAAGTCTTCAAAGTCATCCGCTTTACTTTTGATCGTTTCATTCTCGGATACCTTGAATTTGTTTGCCCATTTTCTGAAAACGTTTTTTACAGCATGTTCCGCGGTTACAAGCTCACCCTCTACCTCCTTTTCAATGTCTTTCAACAAAGTTCGATCTTTAAGAATCTCCGCGTGAACCATGAAGATATCTGCTTGTTCTTTCCCGAGCTCTTCTTTTACGTTTTTTTCTAAGTTTTTGATATCAGCCAGAACCTGTCCAAACACCTCTTTTATGCGGGCTAATTCATTATTAACATTTTTCTTTTCAATGCCATAATAATGGATATCCTTTGAAAGCATGTCTTTATATATAAAAGCCTTTCCTATAGCATTCCCAAAACTTATGCTTTTGCCTTTGAGAATTTTCTGTTCTTTATTGTTTTTTTTCATTTTCCTTTAATACTTTTTATCTTTACACTCTTAGATAAGTTTGATGGCTGCCTTATATCCCTCATTAATAGCTTTCTCGGCATTATCAAACTCTAGAGATGCAATGTTAGAAGTGTCCGGCGTAATTACAATATCAGCTTTGTCGGAACTTCGTCTAGCTAGTTCATATTCCATCACATAAATCACTTGGAATACTGCATCAAATATATTGGGGCACTCCAAAGTATCTGCCTCATCTTTTTGTTCGGTTTTTGTGATTTTTTTTGTAAGGTTGTTAGCAATTTCTTTGAAGTTTCCTAGTTTCTCCTCATTTTCCAAAATCAGGGATGTAAGCTTATTGCTCAACTGTTCTGACACAGTATTATTTTCTTGCTGCACTGAGACTTTTTTAGTGCCGGGAAAAACCTTTCGCATATGTGGTGGTTGAAGCACATTTGAAGCTATCACAAATTTCGCCCCCATCTTCCTAGCCACTTTTACTGGAACAGGATCCACAATTCCCCCATCAACAAGGAATTTATCCTCAATTTTCATAGGCATAAATATGACTGGTATGGAAATACTCGCCCTGACAGCATCAAGAACAGAACCTTCTGTTATTATAACTTTCTTGCCGGTATGGAGATCTGTGGCTACAACAACGAGGGGAATTTGCAAATCTTTAAATTGTATGTCTCCAATGACCGTTTCTAAAAGATCTCTTACGTTTTGGCCATGAATAAACCCCTTAAACATAAGTGCAAGATTCCAATCAGCTAGTTTAAGAAGTTGAACCCAGTCAGTTTTTAGTACCAAATCTTCTATCTCGGATATTTCTCCCTTTCTCGCATAGCACGCACCAACAAGAGCACCCATACTGGAGCCTATTATCATATCGACGCTCACATTCTTTTCCTTGATTGCTTTTAATACCCCGATATGAGCCAACCCTCTTGCTGCTCCGCTCCCCAAGACTAACCCTGTCTTGCGGAATCTCCTCCATAAATTTTTCTTATTTATTGTTTTAAACATGTACTTATTTAATATCATTCCTTCTTCTAATTAGTACTATTATTCTCACCGTATTTAAATCCTTTAGAATATATTCTATCTTATATAAAAATATCCACAAGCATAATAATATCATCATAAAAATCGCCCCTTTTTTCCATGGCAGAAACGAACCCTCGGTAGGGTTTAACAAACCGTAGCCTTAAAGAACCCTCTATCTAAACAGAGATAAACTAGAGATAATTCACACCTGTTATTTCGGGCTTTTTTAGTTAACCTCCTACATTATCTGAAAATTCTTCGGTTATCTTTATGTCGTTATCCCTATTATAGTACGAATAGCAGATTAACTAGGAATAGTTAACTAAAGGCCCTTTTAGAGATAAAGAGATAGCTGAGTTGTCATATGGG
>CAYWDJ010000120.1:0-4898 GCA_964457005.1 uncultured Planctomycetia bacterium | reverse complement strand
GATACTCGTTGGGTAAGTTCCATGGACCCGGGTTCGAATCCCGGCACCTCCACCATTTTCAAACAAAAGGCGGATTAGAATAAAATTCTATCCGCCTTTTTTGTTTAAAAATGCCTGGAATGCCTTCGGCATTCCAGGGTTATTCGGCTCGTCGCATTTTGTGAATAAATTCAAAAAATGTTTCTTACCTCATAACCTTGTGTAGTCGCCGGGGAATTTCGTCGCTTTGCTTCTCGGTTTCCCGGCACACTGATAGATCGTCATCCCGGAATTTGCGTAGCAAATATCCGGGATCACATGAAAATAAATCCCCTCCGGCTTTTTTTGTTTAAAAATGTCTGGAATGCCTTCGGCATTCCAGGGTTATTCGGCTCGTCGCATTTTGTGAATAAATTCAAAAAATGTTTCTTACCTCATAACCTTGTGTAGTCGCCGGGGAATTTCGTCGCTTTGCTTCTCGGTTTCCCGGCACCTCCACCATTTAAAGATTTAAAGCCTAAAGTTCTTAATAATAAGGATTTTAGGCTTTTTCTTTTTGTATGCGGCATAGCTTGCTTAGTAAAAAACAATTTTTAAATCAGGGAACTTTTTCTCTTCTTTATTTGTTTAATGTTGTGTGGAAAGGATTATTTTGTTATATCTAGTATAGAGAAATATGAAGAATATATCTGAGAGCATAATACATAAGGCAGCCCAAGGGGATATGGAGGCTTTTGAAGAGATCTATAAAGATCTTTCAGGGTTTATCTATGCAGTAAGCTATAGAGTGGTGCACAATTATGGAGATGCACAAGAAATTACCCAGGATGTGTTTATTAAAGTATACGATAACTTAGCAAAGTTTAAAATTGGATCATCGTTTGTTTCGTGGGTATACAGAATTGCTATTAATACGGCAATAAACTATTACAACAAAAAGAAGAAACGGAATAAGCGCGAAGGTGGGGATTTTGAGTTGGCGATTCTTACCTATGGTAAAAATGCCGAGGCTGATAAAAATATGGAAAATCAGGACTCTCAAGTTAAAGTGGCGTGTTTATTGAACAAACTTAATCCTGATCAAAGGCTTTGCATGATATTAAGAGAGATAGAAGGGTTGTCGTATGAAGAAATAGCAAAGGTCCTAGAAATAAAGATAAATACTGTTCGAACCAGACTTAAAAGAGGAAGAGGGTTGCTTTTAAAGTTCATTAAAAAGGAGGATCAATAATGAAGTGTAAAAAAGTTCGAGACATTCTCCTGACAGAATATATAGATGATAGGTCCGGAGCCGCTCTTAAGGAACAAATAGCGCAGCATCTTGAAACTTGTAATGATTGCCGAGAGTATTATGATATTCTTAAGGAAAAAGTGGTAAGACCCTTACAAGAAGTTAGCTATGCGGAGGCGCCTGAAGAAATATGGGAAGGTGTGAGAAATAGGATTATCCAGAAAGAGCTTGATAAAAGAAAGCTGCCTGTATTTCCTAGAAAGAGGAAGCTTGTCATGGCGCTAGTGAGTGTGTTGCTTTTAATAGTTTTAGGCTTAGGAGGAGTTAGATATGTCCAATATGCGGATGAAAAAAGTGTAAATGATTATCTTGAACAGGAAGCATCATTTCTGTTAGCTTTAGGTGAGGGAGCGGATGTTGATAATGGCAATGGTTTTGGCATAAGCATAGAAGAATATTTTTCATGAAATAAGGGAACTTTTTGATGAGTTTGGTTGTTCTATATACTGAGAGCGTAGAGAAAAGTAAAACAACTAAACTAAGGAGGATGGTATGAAGAGATTAATAAAAACAACAATAATTAGTACAGCTTGGGTTCTAGTTGTAGCATGTGCTGTGCCTGTTTATGCTTTTGAGCATGGAGAAGGAAGGGGACCTGGTATGCGTGAAGGAGAGGGATCTGGAATGCGTGAAGGCAAAGGTGAAATGATGGGTCGTATGATGGAAGAGATCGGCCTTACAACTGAGCAGCAAGAACAGATGAGGGTTTTTCATGCGGAGAATAGTAAAGAAAGAAAAGATGTCGAGGCTAAGATGAAGCAGACAAGGATGAAACTTAAGAAGGAACTCGATAAGGAGACTTCTGATACTGCAACTATAAATAAGCTTACGACTGAAATAACTAATCTTTACGGTCAAAAAGTAGAAAATAGGGTTGAGGGAGTGCTTGATATGAAGAAGGTGCTTACTCGTGAGCAATTTGAGGTTTTACAGGAAAAACAGAAGATTAGAAAAGAGCTTCGTAAGATGGGAAGAGAAAGGAGATGAGAGAGACATGTCTAGGTATATTTCATGCCGGGCTTGACGTTATTAAAATCTGTCTTATGTGGTGCAGGTTTTACTTTAAACCACACACTCTCCCGGCACCTCCACCATTTAAAGCAAAAGCGGAAGATAATAAACTCTCTTCCGCTTTTTTGCTTTAAATGCACAAAGCTTTGCTTTGTGCATTTACTCAGCTCATCGCAATTTGAAAGTAAACTTTAAAATTGCTCTTCGATTCATAAATGGGTGTAGGTGCCGGGGATCCTGCGCACTTCGCTTTGCTCAGTACTGGTTTTCCCGGCACCTCCACCATTTAAAAACAGAAGCTCCAAGTCGCTATTGAAACTAAATTTTGTTTTATCCAGAACTTGCCACTTCTTTCAATAGAGGGTATGCTTTTGGTCAGCGAGGAGGAGTGATGAAAGAAAAAGAATTGCAAAATCTGCCAGATGATATATATAAAAAATTAACGGAAAATCTCTACGACGGTGTTTATTTTGTTACTAGGGAAAGAAGAATAATATTTTGGAATAAACAGGCTGAAAAGATAACTGGATATAAGAAAAAAGAAATAATAGGAAAACATTGCAACGATAATTTATTACAGCACATAAATAAGAGCGGTAAGAAATTGTGTTTGAAAGGTTGCCCTTTAGTTGCTTCGATTAAGACTGGTAGACCCCAAGCATATAGGGTATATCTTAGAAGAAAAGATGGCTTAAGAGTCCCCGTTGACGTCCACGTAACCCCCGTAAAATACCACAATAAAATTATTGGTGCTGTTGAGATTTTTAGAGACGCTTCTATTTATGAAAAAGTAGAGAGACAGAAAGAAAGGGCTCAAAATATTTCGCTTACAGATGCTCTTACGAGGCTGCCTAACAGAAGATATATAGATAAAAAAGTTAAAATGGAGCTAGATCGATTAAAAAAATATAAGGAGGATTTGCACATAGCCATTCTTGATATAGACCATTTTAAGAAGGTAAACGATACTTACGGACATAAGACAGGTGATCTTGTCTTAAGAAAAATTGCTAACATATTAGATAATAGCCTAAAATCCACTGATTTCATAGGACGATATGGAGGAGAAGAATTCTTGATTATTTTGCCACATACTTCTCGGAAAAATTCCTCTATTGCACTAGAAAGAATGAGAAAGATGATTGAAGGGTCTAAACTTATAGAGAAAAAGGTAACAGTAAGCATGGGCGTTGCAAAGACGCTAACTGGAGATGATCCTGAAAAGATTTTCAAGAGAGCGGATAAAGCTCTTTATAAAGCAAAAAATAGCGGAAGAAATAGAGTGATATTTACTTGATTTATGTGCCCAAACAGCGCCCATTCCACATTTATGATTTTGTACCGTTTGTGGAATTGACCTTTAAAGTGTCCCCGAATTTGTGTCTAAAGATGTCCCTAAGGGGGATATTTAGTCTTATCTTTCGTTATCAGAAAGGAAAATATATCGTTTGCTAGATCAAATCTACAGTTGTGACAAAGTTTGTTCCTACATACCCGTCAGTTCTAGTCTTTTGTTACTGTATATTTTATTCTAAATGCATATTGTTCTATTGGAATTTGGTCTTGCGCCATAGAGTTAATCTGCGTAAAATACTTTTAAGGTTAACAAGAGGAGTTGTGATGAGTCGAAAAATAAGTATATTTTCAACGAGTTTTATGGTGTGTTTTCTTTTGGCGGCTATTGCCGTCGCGGAGCCTGTATCTGTTCAAGAGGTGTCTGCAGACGTTATTCCAGACGGAGTGCCCACAATGGCAGAAGTTCCACCCACTTTAAATTACGCGGATAACTATAATTGGGTATCTAAGCCGGATAAGATTGACAAACCAGTTGATGTTTTTTATGTACATCCTACGATCTATACTGCGAAGTCGCCGGATAATATGGATATATCCGTGTCGGAACTTCGTGATTTTGCCAAAGGTCTTACCGTGGCGCAAGCGGGTGTTTACTCTGGATCAGCTAATATGTTTGCCCCATTTTATCGTCAACAGTCGGGGGCAGTTCAAGATGAGTTTACGGCAAGAGGCGGAACGGATATGTATATTGATCCCAGTTTTCAGCTGGGCGCGTGCGATGTGGAAGCGGCCTTCGACTATTATTTGAAAGAGCTTAATCCGGATCGGCCATTTATTCTTGCTGGGCACAGTCAGGGTACAATGACACTGATCAATTTGATGAGGAGACGGTTTGATGATCCCGAATTACAGAAACGCCTTATCGCGGCTTATCTCATTGGATATTCGGTTACGGAGGATGACCTAGAAACATATCCATGGATGAAAAGGGCTCAAGGTGCCAGGGACACAGGAGTGATAATTACCTATAACACGGAAGGTCCCGGGTCTACAGGCTCGCCGGTATATTTAGACGGAGCTGTTGCTATTAATCCGGTAAACTGGAAGAATGACTCTACGTTAGCAAAAAGATCGGAGCATTTGGGAGCCGTGTTTTATAAAGACGCGCGGGGAAAGCCTATTGAGGAAATTGACCATTTTGCCGAAGCCCATGTTGATATGAAAAAAGGAGTTTTGGTCATAACGAATATGAAGAAACCTTCTTCTTCGGAGATCGATCTTGTGCATCTTGGGCGATATCCCGCCGGGGTTTATCACAAGT
>CAYWDJ010000119.1:0-4953 GCA_964457005.1 uncultured Planctomycetia bacterium | reverse complement strand
GCGTGAAGTCGGAGTTGATAGTTGGGAGCTGAAATAACTTAAAGCTTATAGCTTAAAGCTTATAGCTTACAGCTTAAAACAGGGGGATAATATGCTGTTAAGATATGTTCTGATGATAACTTTGTTTTGCATGCTGTTTGGCGGACACACTTATGCCCAGGATCAGGGAGAAATGGTAAAGCTGCCTACTCCAAAAACGACTGGAACCATGTCTGTCGAACAGGCTATTTATGAGAGGCAGTCTATCCGTAAGTTCAAAGAGGCTTCTTTAACAATGGAGCAGGTATCGCAGCTTTTGTGGGCGGCGGGCGGAGTGACAATTGACGGCCTTAGTGGTCCGACGAGGGCCTACCCGTCGGCCGGAGCGGTCTATCCTCTTGATGTTTACCTTGTTGCCGGGGATGTTGAAGGCCTGGATGCGGGGGTATATCTGTATAACTGGCGCAAGCATATGCTTAGGCGTATAAGAAAGGGAGATTACCGCAGCCTGCTTGCCATGGCCGCATTGGGGCAGAAGATGATACAGGAAGCGCCGGTCTCAATAGTTGTTACTGCCATGCATTCAAAGACAGCCAGAAGGTATGGTGAGAGAGGCACGGTTCGTTATGTTTCAATGGATATCGGGCATCTTGGTCAGAATGTACATTTGATCTCTGAAAGTATGGGGCTGGGGGCCATAATGGTAGGAGCTTTTATTGATAAAAAGGTTATGGATGTTCTGGAAGTCAAAGATCAGCTGCCCATGTACATCATACCCGTAGGGGTTCCGGCGAAGAAGTAGTAATATGAATCTTGCAAAGATTGATAAGGGTATAAGCGATATATCGGCGAATATTGATTTTTTTTCGCTTCTCGCTCCATTGAACTTGAATGAGGAGAGTTTAAAGTTCTTTGATGCGATTAAGAAAGGTGAGCAATATAATCCGCTGTTCCGCTACAAACCGGTAGCTCTTTCCTCAGAGAAGGAATGGCTTGCTGAGAGACGTAAAGAACTGGATGCCGGCAACGCGCTTCAATATATTTTTCTTAAGAAGATAAGATTTATACTTACCCAGATAGAATTCATAGAATCAGACGACGAACATCTTAAGGATGTTGCGGTTAAGCTTCACGGCCGTCCCGGTCCGGAGTGTATCAACAAAGCTAAAGAAATACTTAAGGAAAGCAAAGAGGAGGGCTATTCTTTTCCGGAAGAGCCCGTTACTCCGGGGAAAATGGTAAAAATTCTCCAGGGTTATATCAATGAAATGGGAGTTGATTGGTCCGTCGCGCTCAATGATACCATTGTTCCCAAGGTCACGGTGTCGGGAGGGAAGAGGCTTATTAGCATCAACTCCTCAACAAATTATACTACCGATGAAATAGACAGGCTGAAGATACATGAAGTTGAAGTTCATGTATACAGGGGGGCGAACGGACATGAGCAGCCGTACAGGATATTTGCCGAAGGCCTTGCCGGGTATAACGAGACAGAAGAAGGGCTTGCTCTTGTTGTTGAAGAAAGGACAGGATGCCATCAGAGAGATACCAGGCAGATGAAGCTGTACGCCGGCAGGGCTTTATGCGTCGATCTATGCCTTAGGGGATCTTTTTACGATACTTTTATGGAGATGAGAAAGTACTTTCCGGAATATCTTGCGTATCGTTTGGCCGAAAGAGGTAAAAGGGGACTGGAGGACACATCTCTTCCGGGAGGGTTTACGAAGGACGCACATTATATTAGCGGGTTCGAGAAAGTTCAGAAATTTCTCGATGACGGTGGAAATGTATCGTTACTTTATGTCGGTAAGGTAGGTCTTGATGACGCGGATCCTGTTAAGGATCTTCTAGCGTTAGGAGAGCTGGTCCCTCCCAGGCATATTTCTCAACTTTTCAAGGGGACACATGAGTGATACTAAAAAAATTGTTTCTCATTTAAGGAAAAGATATGGACAGTGGGGATGGTTGGGGCAGAGGGCGCATGATGCCTGTTGTATACATTCAATCCTTCCGTTTGATTTTATAATCAGCTGTGATGCTGGGAAAGAACGCGAACAGTTCTTCAGGGGGCGGTCATTTTCCGTTGAAAAGGCCAGTCATGTGAGAAAGGATTGGTCTAATGAAGATATTAAAACCAGCCTTCAGGGCGATCTTGGAAAAGATTTTCTGCAGTATTTGAAGGACGTGGGGAATAAGGTTAACCTGTTATGTTACAGATCCGTTGCCCAGATAGAGAACTTGGGATCTGAGGTAGGTGCGAACGTAAAAATATATGCTGTCCCCGAAGAGCTTAAAACAAAGTTTGATGATAAGATATTTTTTTATAATAACTTGCCTGGATTGGGATTGGATAGAATTGACGGGGTTGTGAGCACGGCGGGCGAACATGATTTTGATAAGATCAAGGAAATGTATGGGTTGCCGTTTGTTTTGCAGTACCCTTTTGGGTCAAGCGGGAATTTTACATTTATAGTTAAGCAGAGGGGATTATTTGAACAGCTCAAGGATAAATATCCCTCCGATCCGGTAATAGTAAGGAAATATGTCGATGGATACTCCCTTAACGTTAATGGTCTTATCATCCGGCAAAATGGACAGGCAAAAGTTTTTTGCACGTCTCCCTCTATACAATTGACAGGTATGCCGGAGTGCAGTAGTTTTCCTTCGGCTTTTTGCGGCAATGATTATACCGCGGCTATGGATCTTGAGAAGAAAATCGTCGAACAGGTAGAAAACTATATTATAAAGGTGGGGGGATGGATGTCTGAGCACGGCTTTTTGGGTGTTTTCGGTATGGATTTTGTCGTTGGTGGAGATAAGGTCTATCCGGTTGAGATTAACCCTAGATTTCAGAACTCGACGTCATTGTTTACATGCTGCTGTGAACGAATTGAACACTCTGGTGTAGCCATTGCCTTGCTGCACATAGCCGCTTTTCTTCCGGATGATGATGTCATGAAGAAGTTTGTTGACGATTTTTATTATGAAGATCTGATGGGGTCTGTTTCCGGCAGTCAAATAATACTTCACAATAAAGAAGAAAGTGATGTCCTTGTTGGTGAGATAAAACCCGGAGTGTATGCCGTGAATGAAGGCAATCTTGAGTTTGTAAGAGAAGGGGTGTCAATTAATAGCTGCCGGTCGAAAGAAGAATACCTGGTGACATGCGGCGTGCCGTATGTCAAGACAGTCGTAAAACCAAACGCGCCTATATGTAAAGTCCAGACATTGAATAATCTTGTTGATAGGCGAGGTAAGAGAGAATTAACGGATGAGAGCAAAAAAGTTATACGGATGGTTTATGATATGTTGGATCTAAGGGTTCCAGAGGGTGTCATTCCCGTGAACACGGGAATCTAATAGATCCCCGCTTTCGCGGGGATGACAATTATTATCTTAAGGAGATGCGATGATACAGCGTGATGCAAAATATTATACGGCGGGATATGACGGGGACAACCCGGAAGAAGCTCCATTTTATAAAAGGTCTCTCGTGTTTGACGGGAAGGAAGGCGAGTTTAATGCAGGTCTTGTTAACGGATTTAACCGCTATCTTGAAGAGAAAAATATTTTTGAGGGCGCAGGGTTGAGTTATGTGCCAGAAAATAGTGCCGTTACTCCTTCACAGATAATTGTAGTAAATGCTTCTCATGATAATTTACCTACTTCCTATGAAACCTCGAGAATTTTTGAAGAGATGTGTCGGGGAAAAGGACTTACAATAAATGCACAGGTAGTAAACACCAAAGAGGAACTTTTTGACGCGGTAAATAAAGATCCCGGGGGCACACTGGTAATGAGCCAGTGTGTTGATAAATATGTGTACAATGTAATGATAGCCGATGAACTCCAAAAAATGGGAGCGGTTGTTGTTCCCGGACGGTTTACCGCTCCCGGAAGTGTTTTTTCCGATAAAGACAGTACGTATAAGCTTTTGTCGCAGGGTGGTAAGGTTTGGGACAAGGTGGCCAGGTATCGGAAGGTAGAGGAAGAAGGAAAAACAATTGAAGAAGTAGTGGACTCTATCTTTGAAGCCGTAGATGAACTGATGAACGAAACGGGGGACAACACTTTTTTTGTTAAGCCCCATGAAGGTGGGGGCGGCCTTGGGGGATTTCGTATCTCGTTTACGGATAACGGATATATAGTACCGGATCTTTCAAAGGTGTCGGGAGATGTTTCCGAAGTGCACCCTCTCTTCCTGGATATAGACATTAATAATGATGACAGGTTGTATGAGATCTTGTGGATATATAAGCTTTTCGCTTCAGATAGTATGATGAGAAAAAATTATATCAAAGCAGATCTGGGAATCGAGGGTAAGAGAGATGATGAGGCTATAAAAATGATCAGGCAGTATCTTTTGGATACCAAGCATAAACGGCATGCAAGACTTGAGGTTATGGCTAAAAGCAAGGAAGAAACCCGGGAACGCCTGGTAGCTGCTATAACTTCTTTTGAAGAGAAATTTGACAGAAGATATACTCCTCTGGTGAACGAACATATTGATTTTGGAACATGGGGGCTCAGGGCGCATTATCGTCTTGCCAGGAAGGGGCCGCGGCTTGAAACTATTTATCACAGGGTGTTCCAGCTGGGTTTTACCGATGAAGGTATCGGCTATGTCGGATCGGATAATATATCCAACAAACAGACCGGGGAACTTGAAGTTCCTCGTTTGGGACCGATCAATGAAATAATGTTAAAGTCAATTGGCGGAGTAGAGGCCCTTAACAAAACGCTTCTTAACGGAGCTGAGGCGCTTGTTGAAGTTGCCGGTCTTTTGTCCGAGGAAGAGAGGCATAAGGTGCCGCTAAGAGTTCAGCTTGATCTGGCAGCTATCTCACACAAGATAGGTGAAGGGAATGCCGATACAGCTCGCGGATTGTGTCTGGCATCAAGGTGGCCTGAATTTGTGAAAAATGCCAGAGAGTGGCTTGAGGACAGTTTTATGTATTTTAGCTGGGAGAAAGG
>CAYWDJ010000118.1:0-4985 GCA_964457005.1 uncultured Planctomycetia bacterium | reverse complement strand
GGTTTTATGCTATTTTGGTCTATAAAGACAGAGAAATAGATTTTACTTTCGAAAACTTTATCAATGCCGTGTGTCCCGAAGATAGGGACAGGGTTTGTGAGGCCCTGAGAGCCAATCAAGAGGGGAATACGTCTTATGATATAGAATACAGGATAACTACGAAAACAGGCCAAGTTAGATGGGTGCATGCTCGATGGCGATCCAAACAGAATGGTGAGGGTAAATCTGTCAAACTGGCTGGAGCGATTTACGGTGTTACCGAGCGGAATCGTATTGAAGCACAAGTAAGAGCTCTTGAGCAAAAATATCGTCTCTGTTTGGACAATTCATCGGCATGCACTAAGATCGTGGACCGTGATTTTAATCTGCAATACATGAGCCGCCCAGGCTTTGAGATGCTTCATCTAGACGAGGACTCATTTGTTTATGGGGAACCATATCCTTTTCCTTTTTTTCCTGAGCTGTTCAAACGTAGTATGCGTAAAGCTTTGAAAGAAGTTAAAGAAACAGGTGAAATTGTTACGCGGGAAGATATTGCGGTTGACACAGAAGGGGATAAGGTGTGGCTTTATTCGACCATTGTACCAATTAATGACGATGAAGGTACTCGGGAGTCCTTTCTGGTCGTATCCATGGATATAAGCGACCGTAAACAGAAGGAGGACCTTTTAAGAGTACAGTCGGCAATCGCGGAACATTTGTTGGAAGGAGTATACCTCATCAGGAAAAGTGACGGTATTATCGTTTACGCGAATCAGGTCCTGGAAGAGGAAATGTTCGGATATGATAGGGGAGAAATGATTGGCAAGGAGGTTTCGATCGTTAATGCCCCGGCAGATGGAAAGACCCGGCAGGAGGGCAAAGACGCGATATTGGCCGAGTTGGAGGAGAAGGGGACCTGGCAGGGGGAGCTTAAGAATGTTAGAAAAGATGGAAGCACTTTCTGGTCGTACGCAAGTGTCAGCTTTTTTGATCACCCTGACGAGGGTAGAGTGTTGATGGCGATTCATACAGACATCACCGAACAAAAAGAGACGGCGGCAACATTGAAGGTGAATTATGCAAGATATGCCGCTATGATTTCAAATATCAGTGATGTTATTGGCATTGTCGAGGTTGATGGTATGACGAAATATCAAAGTCCAAATATTGAGAAATGGTTCGGATGGAAACCAGAGGATCTTATTGGCAAAAAAGGCTGGGACAAAATTCATCCTGAAGATGTTGAAAGGGTTCAAAAAGAATTTTCTAAAGTCGTAGAACATGACTATGCCTCGATGATTGAATACAGATTCAAATGTAAAGATGGCAATTATAAATGGATAGAACTTACTGCCAATAACCGTATTAACGACCCTGTGATCAATGGTGTACTACTCAATTACCATGACATCTCCGAGCGTAAACAGGCAGAGGACGAGCTGGTGCAGTATCGCGGTAAGCTTGAGGTAATGGTAGGGGAGCGCACAAAGGAATTGGCTGAGACGGTCAAAGAGCTCCAGGTCTTCTATGAGGCTTCCATTGACAGAGAGTTAAAAATGGAAGAGATGAGTAAGCGAATAAAAGAACTTGAAGGACGACGATAGGCTGGGGGCGAGATGTGATGAGAGGAAGACAGATGAACGAACATGCCAAAAAGGAAGGCAAAGAACAATTGATTTTCAAGCGTACGGGATTAGTCGCTTGTATTGTTTCTTTATTCTTAGGCATTCTGGGGGTAGGTGGATATCTTCCGGGAATGCGGCTAATGGCCAGTATAAGCGCAGACTATATACCCATGGCCCCTAGTACCGCATTGTCGTTCATACTGCTCTCCGTTATTATAATTGTATATAATTATCGTCCGGCAAGGGGTTTCGTATGGTGGGGAAGTATGATAGTTACCGGCAGTATTTCAATGTTTGGTTTTCTGAAATGCGTTGAGTATTTTGCAGGTGTCGAGACTAGCTTTGAGCAGTTAATAGTACCCATTGCGGACAAGCTGGGAGATATCCCCGTGGGAATAATGTCTTATACAACAGGCGGCGGATTTTTTCTGGCAGGAATAGGTGTGATGTTGTTTATTTATGCAAAAACATCAAAAAAAGAAATTAAATTAGTTGCGTTTTTGATCGGAATCACGGGAAGCCTGCTGATTTTGATAGGGTTTGTGACAATTGGGGGATATGTGAGTAGTATGCCACTTTTGTACGAAAAAGGTACAGTAGTGCCTATGGCCCTTACGACAGCGATTGCAATTCTGTTCCTGGGGATCGGTATGGTAGCGGAGAACGCCGGAAAGATCAGGATGACGGTTGGGAAAAAATTGGGAGTAGGCTTTGGGTGCGTTCTCATTGTGCTGATATTTTCCGGGATCACAACGATCACAATATTGCGAGACATCAATAGCAACATGCGCAGGATAATTGAGGTGGAAGACTTAATGAGTGATGCTGCCCATGAGATGAATATTAATTTCAACGAAATCGGCTTTAGCCTTATGGAGCATTTAAATAAACACGATCCGGAGCTTTTGAATAGAATCAAAGAGAATGCGAAGGTTTTCGAGGAAAACCATGAAGAGTATCTGAGGTTAGCCCGGGAAGATGAAGCTGTGGCAGCAGTCATTATTGGTAGACAGTATGTCAAATTTAAAGATCTGGTATCCAAGCTTGTCGAGCTTGAGGATGAGCAGGATAAAAAGGTAATTAAATTAAGTATGAACCATGCTCTGATGGATGATATTCTGGATGAGAAGATCCAGGGCTCGGTCAAACCCGGTAACCCTGAAGCTTATAAAAAGGTGAAGACTGCTTTGGAGCTGGAGATCAATCTCAATGAAATTACAAGTGGTCTGGGTTTGTATTTAAGAGACTACGAGGTTCGATATAAGCAGGGTGTTTTAAAGGGTGAGGATGATTTTAGACAATTCCTTGAGATGTATAAAGGCCTGAGCCTTTCGCTAGAAGAGAAAAAATGGGCTCAAGAGATAGGAATTCTTTTTGGAGAAAGCAGTCAACTTTCTAAAGAGATTATTGACTTGAATGAGAAAAGGGTGAAGGCCCTGAATGCCCTTTCCAGCCTCCGCGGGGAGATGGATGTAGGAATGGAGGGTGAGGTACAAAAGTTAAGAAGGGGCTATCTGGCTGAGGCAGACTCGAATGCCGAAAAAATGACGCGTACAGCTATAATGGTGAGTGTGGGCATGCTCATTATTGGGAGTGGCATCGGGACCATTGCGGCTGTTTGGATCTTTTTCAACTTGACCGGATCTGTCCGGGCTCTGTCAAAAGCGACTGCTATGGTTTCCACAGGCGATTTGGATGCCAGGGTAAAAGTAAAAAGCAACGATGAGTTAGGCGACCTGGCAAAAAACTTTAACCAGATGACAGTGGCCCTAAAGAGAACTATTGCATCGAGAGATGACTTGGAAAGGGAGATACAAGGGCGTGAAAAGGCAGAAAAAGAGGTGAGGGCTCTTGCCCTCTTTCCATCAGAGAACCCGAGCCCGGTACTTCGCATAGCAAAGGATGGTAAGGTGTTGTACTCGAACGATGCCGCAAAAGATGTGCTAACAGCGTGGGGTGCTGTTGTTAACAAAACTGCGCCAGAGAAGTGGCAAAAGGTTGTTGCGGAGGCGCTCAAAACAGGTATCGGAATATTAAAAGAAGAAAAGCAGGGAGATCGGATAGTATCTATTCGAGTAGAACCGATTGTAGAAGCTGGATATGTTAATCTGTACGGAAGGGATGTTACGCAACGAAGGCAGAACGAGGATAACTTCATTAATCTTGTTGATAATCTGGGTTCCGGAGTTGTGGTGCACGCAGAGGATACTAGTATTCTTCTGGCGAATAAAGAAGCGGTTAAGATGCTCGGGTTAACGGAAGACGAGATGAACGGGAAGCTGGTGACGGACCTCGCGTGGGACTTTTTAAATGAAGATGGTAGCAAGATGGGTGTGGAAGAGTTTCCGGCAGCTAGAGTACTGACTACAAAAAAGCCACTTAAGAACTTTCTTATGGGATGGCGTTCGGCCCTCAACGGGAGACTTTATTGGGTGATTGTAGATGGATATCCTGTATTTAATGCCGAGGGAAGGATTACGCAAGCAGTTATCACTTTTGTTGACATTACCGAGCGCAACGAAGCGGAAAAGAAACTGGAGGAACACAAGATACATCTTGAGTCTCTTGTTGAAGAACGCACAGCAGAATTAGCAGAAAAAATTAAAGAGTTAGACAAAAATGCCGATGTTCTGAAGAAGGGCCGGAAAGCCATGATCTATATGGTAGGAGACTTAAAGGAATCAGAGGATAATTTAAAGACGGAGATCGAGGGTCGAAAAAGAAGCGAAGAAAAGGTAAGGAGATACGCTTCTCGGGTGCAGGCGGCAAACTCGGAACTTGAAGCTTTCAGCTATTCGGTATCACACGATCTGAGGGCCCCATTAAGAAGTATGGATGGGTTTAGCAAGGCTGTACTTGAAGATTACGGGAGCAAACTTGACGAAGAGGGCAGAGATTATTTAACGCGTATTCGCAAGGGATCTCAGCGTATGGCCCAGCTCATAGATGATATTTTGCAGCTTTCCCGGGTAGGGCGGTATGAAATTAAAATGGAGGAAGTGGATCTGAGTGTAAAAGTGGCAGCGATACTGAAAGAGTTAGGGGATTTTGAGCCGGAACGCGAAATAGAGTGTGTGGTAAAGCCCGGGCTTAAGGTAAAGGCGGATGAAAACCTGCTCACAATAGCTCTTAATAATTTATTGGGCAATGCCTGGAAATTTACAAGGAAAACAAAAATGGCAAAGATAGAGTTTGCTGCTATCCGTGATAATGAGGAAACTATTTACATGTTGCGAGATAACGGCGCCGGTTTTGATATGAAATATAAAGATAAGCTATTCAAGGCTTTTCAGCGTCTTCACCCAGATAAGGATTATTCCGGGACGGGAATAGGTCTTGTTATTGTGAAGAGGGTGGTCTCCAAACACGGCGGAAAGG
>CAYWDJ010000117.1:0-5011 GCA_964457005.1 uncultured Planctomycetia bacterium | reverse complement strand
TTTAAATAGCTCACCTCTAAAAGTTGCGGAAACACCTTGGCAATAATAATGCCCATGAAGATCATACACCATTTGATAAGCCCGATATCCACTATACTTAGTCTTTTAGCTCTCTCTGTAAAATCTTCGAACATATAGCCTCCTATGTTAGTGAGCTTTCTCCTGTTTTTTCTTCATTGCGTTGTTTTTAGCATTCTTTTCTTTCTGATGCTGTTTGTCATGTTTATTCTTGTCTTTTTTTCCCTTGTCTCCCATAGCGATCCTCCTTGTTAATAAAAAAAGTTCTATTGCGTTATCCTACAAATAAGTTCTTTGTCGCGAATTCAGGTTCACTGGTGAGATGTACCCCCAGCTTACGCAAACCGGCCTCGTCTCCGGGTGTAGGCATATGGGTAAGATGGAGATCACACTCCTTAAGTTCCTTCAGCTTATCCATAGCCATCTGGGCAGTTGGATTGGAAGCCGCACTGATGCTGAGAGCTATAAGGGTCTCTTCCACATCAAGGCTTATGCTCTTATTCCTCGACAACCCTTCTTTCATCTTCCCTATAGACTCTACTGTAGCCGGCGATAAAAGATGTACTTTTTCAGGTATCTCAGCAAGTTTTTTTACCGCATTCAAGACAAGCGATGAAGAGGCATGCATGATCGATGAGTTCCTCCCTGTTACGATATCTCCGTTATGTAACTGGATGGCTGCACCACAGAACATGTCTTCATTCCCTTTTTGTTTGTCCTTCCCTTCCTGCATAGCACGTCTGGCAGGTTCGACTACTTTTCTGTCTTCGGGTTTCATTCCAATACTTTCAAGCAGCAGTTCAGCTCTTTCGACAGTCTCTTTTTCGACAAAGCCCATAGCATATTCACAGGAATAACGAAAAAATCGTCTTATGATCTCTTGTTTAGCAGCCTCGGAAACTGCAGCATCGTCAACTATGCCAAAACCCGCCCGGTTAACACCCATATCCGTAGGCGATTTATATGCCGTCTCCCCTCCACGTATTTTTTCGAGTATTCTCTTTAGGAGCGGAAACGCATCCACATCGCGATTGTAATTTATAGAAGGTTCTCCATATGCCTCCAAATGGAAAGGATCAATAAGATTAAAATCCCTCATTTCAGCAGTGGCCGCCTCGTAGGCTATATTCACCGGATGCTTAAGAGGGATGCTCCATATCGGAAAAGTTTCGAACTTGGAATATCCGACCTTCACACCTCTTTTGTGCTCATGGTATACCTGGGATAGGCTGGTAGCAAGTTTTCCGCTTCCGGGACCCGGACCGGTAACGACAACCAGTGGTTTTGTTGTCTCTATGTATTCATTAGCTCCATACCCTTCATCACTGACTATAAGATCCACATCAGTCGGATAGCCTTTCGTAAATCTGTGGGTGTAGACCTTGACGCCACGGCGTTCAAGTTTATTCTTAAATATCTTTGCCGAAGGCTGGTCTTCGAAGCGTGTAATAACAACGCCGGCAAGATGTAGCCCCCTGCTCCGCAATTCATCTATCATTCTCAAAGCGTCTGAATCGTATGTAATGCCAAAATCCGCGCGCATTTTCTTTTTTTCTATATCACCCGCGTATATACACATTATGACTTCGGCTTTGTCTGCCAGCTTCTGAAGAAGCTGCATCTTTACGTCGGGAGCGAACCCTGGCAAAACTCTGGACGCATGAAAATCATATACAATTTTACCTCCAAATTCCAGATAAAGTTTATCTCCATACTGTTGCACCCTCTCAAGGATCGCGGCAGATTGTTCTTCCAGGTATTTTGCGTTATCAAACCCCGTTTTGTAAACTGTTTCCTTTTTAGTAACAACTTCCATTCTACCCTCCGTATTGAAAATTTCAAGCCTGCATAAAAAAAGCAACCCCGGCCTTACGACCAGGATCGCTTCTATAATGATTTTTTTATGGTATTTTGCCTCACATACACCCCTTTGTGACGTAGGCATTATATCATAGAAGGACTTAGGTGTAAATTAAGAGGTCCTCCAAAGAGTTCAGTGGACATTAATTTTCCTTAAGAGACTTGAAACAAAGGAACCAGGCCAGACATCTAATGTTTTCTTTGTCCGCGGTTTCCACTCTTTCCTTTGCCGTCCCACAGCTTCCAGGAGGAGGAACTATAACATCTTCTCCGGGCTGCCAATCGGCAGGAGTGGCTACTTTATATTTATCCGCTGTTTGAAGAGCTATCAGCAGCCTTTTTATTTCTTGGAAATTACGGCCGCAGCTCAAAGGATAATAAAGCAACGCCCTGACCTTGGATTCGGGGTCAATAAAGAATACAGCTCTAACCGCTTGTGTGTCACTCGCCGTAGGCTGCAGCATCCCGTATTTGCGGGCAACGTCCATCTTAAGGTCTTCAATTACTGGAAATTTAACTTCCACGTCCTTCATGCCCTTATATTCTATCTTCTCTTTTATCGTCCTGAGCCATGCGATATGACTGTAAATACTGTCTATAGAGAGACCTATCAATTTACAGTTAAGATCTGTAAATTCCTGTTCCATAGAAGCAAAAGTCATAAACTCCGTGGTACATACCGGCGTGAAATCGGCAGGATGACTGAAGAGTATAACCCAGCTACCCTTATAATCTTGCGGAAAAACAATCTCTCCCTGAGTCGTCTTGGCTACAAACGCCGGGGCCTCTTCTCCAATTATAGGAATATTATACCTGTCCTGAGAGTGCGACTCTTCGGCAAAAGATATTTGTCCTAAAGAAAAACACAAAATGAGCATAAAAATAATAGTTTTTTTCATAACCCTCCTTTAATCGATCGTTATAGCATTAACCGGACAAACCCGTTCACATCCTTTTTAGTTTATCACAAATCTTCTCATTTTCAACATTACATTTGTTTGTTTCCTTATCCATGTACAGTTTTTTTTGAGCGCACAGATCCACCCACTTCCCCACCCCGGGTCCAGAACGATCTTAGGCGCAGATCTCACCGGCGAATTCTTTAGGAGATTCTACCGGCAGTGAATGCGCAGTATTGGGAAGATATTTTACCTCAGCATTTTCAATACTCGAGGATAAGAAGTCTGTCTCCTCTTCTGGTATCAGGATGTCTTTTTCTCCGGAAAGAATCATAGTATTGCTCCTAATCTCCCCGATCCTGCCCACAGAATCAAACTTGATACAAGCATCAGCCTGTCTTCTAAAGTCTTCGGGGGACTGTCTATACTGGTATGCCAGAAGGAATTGGATAAGGTCATCCATATTGTCCTTTAAATACTTCGGGGTAAAGATCCACGGCAAGAACTCCCTCAAGAATGCTTCGTATGAGGCGTCATCTGCATACACATTAGCAAGTTCCTGAAAAAGTTTCTTGTTTCTATCTGACGTGGATGACGCTGTACTTGCTAGGATAAGCCTACTTACTCGTGCGGGGTTAGTAATCGCGATCTCCTGGGCAATATAACCTCCCATCGAGTGTCCGAGAATGTCAGAATTTTCTACTCCCAGATGATCCAAAAGCATAATAGCATCTTTTACCATGGCAGGAATATCAAAAGGTGCCCCCTTGTCTTTAGTGCGGCCCACTCCTCTATTGTCAAAAACAATTACCTTAAAGCAATGTTTCAGACGGTTAAGGATTAAAGACCATGTCTGACTGTCACTGGCCAGACCGCCTATTAACATGAGAGGTTTGCCCTCTCCATGAACCTCATAATAACAATCTATATTGTTAATTTTGGCTATAGGCATTTTTTCTCCATCATAAAGAATTTGTCAACAGTCCGCTTATACTGATCGGCCGTTTTTGTTCTTGTAATCTCCAGGAAGAGACGCTCCCCGGTTTTGAAGGCCATCACCCAATACCTCCAGTTTTCTTTCATCTTACCGATCAGGTGCGCAGGTCCGCTGAGTTCCTCTCGATACACCTTGAACATCTCTTCATGGAAGTTAATAAATCTATCCAGTTTTTCCTGTTTGTTATTATGCGTGAGTTCTTTTATTTCTTCCGGGAGAAATGGGTCGATGATCCCGCCTCTACCGATCATCCAGCGATTAACGTCAGGAAATTTATTGGAAAGTTTGTTGAATTTATCCACAGAATCGATATCCCCGTTATAAACAACAGTATGAGTGGTTAATGAACAAATTTCTTCAAAAGAATCAATATCAGCCTCGCCCTTATACATTTGTTTTCCCGTACGCGGATGTACGATGATCTCTTCCAGAGGAAGTTCGTTCAATAGAGGAAGAAGTTCGGAAAGCTCATTTTTATCGTGGACGCCGAGCCTAACCTTAATGGATATACGGCCGGAAACCCCGGGGATCACCTCTTCAAGAAATCTAACTATATCAGACGGGAATGGCAACAATCCGGACCCCCTCTTCTTACTCCTGACCCTTGGTATCGGACACCCGAGATTCCAGTTAACGGTTTTATATCCGAGGTCGAAGATCCCGTTGCTTAGAGCAATAAATCGTTTAGGGTCATTCTCCAGTATTTGAGGAACAATGTCAAAACCGGCATCATTCCTTTCGGGAAGAATATCCCGCAAAGTAGGCTTTCTGCCGCCGCTGCTTTTTAAAAAAGGTGTGACCGCGCGGTCATAACCACCAAAGTGGCGGGAGCATACATTACGATAAATAGAATTTGTCACTCCTCGTATGGGAGCCATGTAGAGTACGGGTTTCATCATATAAACTTCGCTATCAAAGCGACAACAGCGGTCTCCGTTTTTAGTATTCTGCTCCCCATTGTTACAGGCAAGAATCCGGCTTCCTTAAAAATGTCGACCTCATGCGGCAAAAAACCGCCTTCAGGGCCTATTGCAAGTGTCAGAGGACCCGTGATATCCCGCGGACATCGGTCGGCGGCGTATGGATCCGCAAGTAACGCCGTTCTGCCTCCGATAATACCCGGCACAGTATCTTCTACAAAGGGTTTGAAAAAACGACATAATGTCACCTCCGGCAACATTGTATCCCCAGCTTGTTCAAGTCCCAGAAGTATTTGTTCCCTTATTGCCCCTTCCTC
>CAYWDJ010000116.1:0-5336 GCA_964457005.1 uncultured Planctomycetia bacterium | reverse complement strand
GCTACAAAAGTAGTTCTCCCGGAACGAGACATGGGGAACAGGATCGCCAACACACTTATGTCCCAGTCGGAGACCATTCTTGACCATATAGGCCTTTCAGCGGATACAAGCATTATGGATATACTTGTTCCGGAAGACTTTGTCGGCAAAACGCTGAGGGATCTTTCCATCAGGCCGAGATTTGGCGTGAACGTGATAGCAATAAAGAAGAAAGTAGTGCGTAATGATGGACAGGACGCGGAAGAGATCATAAATGCAGCTCCTCAGGCGGACGACGTTCTTGCAAAAGGGGATATTGTGGTCGTCTTTGGAGCAAACGACAAGATCGACAACATGAAGCGCGGTGGGTAAAAACATGGGAATACTTAAAAAATTGGAAGACATAAAAAGATCAGCCGAGACAGAAATAACAGTATGTTCAACTGTGGAGGCCCTGGACCTGATCCGCATAAAATATACGGGGAGAAAAGGGGAGCTTACCACTATTCTCAGGTCTCTTTCCGGGCTGTCCGTTGAAGAAAAAAAGGAAGCTGGGAAACAGGCCAACATATTAAAGAACGAACTCGCGGAGACGCTCCAGGGGAAGCAGGAAGAGCTTGAAGAGGGGCCGGCGGCGGATGCGGAGATGATAGATGTTACGCTGCCGGGAGTAAGGCCAAGAGTTGGAGTGCTGCATCCCTTGACGCAGACAATGAATCGTATAAATGAGATATTTATTTCACTGGGGTTTAGCATTAAAGACGGCCCGGAAGTAGAAACCGAGTTTTATAATTTCGAAGCGCTTAATATTCCATTGGATCATCCCGCACGCGACGCGTTCGACACTTTTTATGTTGAAGATGAATATGTTCTGAGAAGCCACACTTCAAATGTGCAGATACACGTTATGCAGAAACAGGATCCGCCCCTTCAGGTGCTTATTCCGGGGAGAGTATATCGTCCCGATGCGGTCGATGCCACCCATTCATTCATGTTTCACCAGGTCGAAGGGCTCATGGTGGATAAAGATGTCAGATTTTCCGACCTTAAAGGAGTGCTTTCAACCTTTTGCCGAACGATGTTCGGGGACGATATAAAGATGCGCCTCCGGCCGCATTTCTTTCCATTTACAGAGCCGAGTGCAGAGGTGGACATTTCTTGCATAATGTGTAAAGGAAAAGGTTGTCGTGTGTGTTCCGGGAATGGCTGGCTTGAGATCCTGGGTGCCGGAATGGTTAACCCAAAAGTGTTCGAGAAAGTAGGATACGACCCAAAAAAATATACGGGCTTCGCTTTTGGCATGGGAGTTGAAAGAATAGCGATGCTTTTGTATGGGATAGACGACATAAGACTTTTTTACGAAAACGATATAAGATTTCTGAATCAATTTACTTAAGGAATAATTATGAAACTTAGCTACAGTTGGGTAAAAGAATATATTGATCTGGGTGTCAGCGCGGAGGAACTTGCCGAGGGGCTGACTATGGCCGGGTCGGAAGTAGATTGCATAGAAGAAATTAACGGCGACAAAGTTCTTGAATTTGAGATAACTACAAACAGGCCGGATTGCCTCAATGTGATAGGGCTGGCAAGAGAGGCTGCAAGCGTCTTTGACAAGGACCTTGTGATCTCGGAGAGAGTTATTGCGGACGATATGATCGACAACGAGGGAAAGACGGTAAAGTGTGATATAAAGAATAAAGATCTTTGCCCAAGGTATACCGCTAGGGTTATATCTAATGTTACAGTTTCTCCGTCGAGCGAAAAAATTTCGGAGCACATTATGGCGATCGGGATGCGTACGGTTAATAACATAGTTGATGTCACAAATTATTGCCTGATGGAATCAGGACAGCCGATGCATGCCTTCGACCTGGACAAAATAAACGGAGACACTATCATTGTTCGCGAAGCAAAAAAAGGCGAGACAATAGTGACTATAGATGAAGAAAAGAGAGAGCTTGAAGCGGGAATGCTTATTATTGCCGATGCATCCGGACCTATAGCCGTGGCCGGGATAATGGGGGGCAAAGCCACAGAGGTGACAGAAGAAACTGAAAACATTCTTCTTGAAAGCGCCTATTTTGATCCGGTGTCCGTAAGGAGAACTGCCAGGAAGCTGGGCCTTTCAAGTGATTCAAGTTACAGGTTCGAGCGGGGGGTCGACAAGGCTCACATCGTTCCGGCTTCAGACAGGGCTGCGCTACTTATCCTGGAGGAAGCGGGAGGGTCCGTGTCCACGTTGGTCGATGCCGGAAAATTGCAGGTGGCCAAGACCGACATAGATTTTGATCTCGCACGGGCAAGCAAAGTTCTCGGTGTCGAGCTTGAGGAAGAACAGGTTCGCAAGATCTTTGAAAGGCTGGAGATAGAAGTAGCATCAACTGAAGGTACGATTCTGAAGGTAAAAGCGCCTACGTTCAGGGAGGACCTGAAGGTTGATGTAGACCTGATGGAGGAGGTCGGACGCATATACGGATATGATAACATTCCAACGACGATATCGCGTTTTGTTCCTTCCTCCGAGAGAAAAAGCAAAGAAAGACTGGTTCTTGAAAAAGTAAGGAACATACTGGCTTCCGCGGGGCTTAATGAAATAATGACGTACAGCCTTATTAGCGGACAGGCGGCCGAGCGGTTTGAAGCCCTCTCGGATGAGACAGTTACTCTTGCCAACTATTTATCAGAGGAGCACAAATGTCTTACGCCGCAGCTTCTGGACGGCATGCTGAAAAGTCTTTCTTATAATCTGAATAGAAAAAACAGGGATCTGGGCCTCTTTGAGGTTGGCAAGATATATCGCAGGGCGAAGGGAGAGAGGAAGTTCTCTGAATCCCCCGCACTGTGCATAGGGCTTACCGGTGCGATAAGGCGCGACTGGGAAGAAGGGGAACGTCTTGCAAGCCTTTTTGAGCTGAGAGGCATAGTAGAGACGGTCATTGAAAGGCTCGGCCTAGAAATGACAATAGCCCCGGCTGAGATCAAAGGGTTTGACGCCGTTGCGTATATTGGCATAAAGGGAGGGACGTCTCCTGCCGGGTTTGGCGGAGAGCTGGGAAGTAAAACGCTCAAAGGATATGATATTAGTGTGCCCGTATATGTGGCACAGATCGACATGACGACGCTTTTAGAAAAAGCGAGCCTTCCCAGGCGCTATCACGCTATCCCAAAATTCCCATTTTCATCCAGGGACGTTTCCATCTTGTGTGACAAGAGTATCTATGCGATGGCGCTTTCCGAGGCTATGAAGGAGTCGGGCGAGGAGCTTGTCCGATCGATAGAACTTGTTGACGCATACAGGGGGGACAGGATCCCAGGGGACAAGGTTAGCTATACCTATACCATTCAGTACGGGCTTGATACTCGAACTCTCACGGAAGATGAGATCGAAGGTGTTCATGCCAGGATCAAGGGCTCTCTGCAGACAAAGCTTAACGTAACCTTTCGCTAAGAAAATAGACAATTATCTTATTGATACTACAATATCCCGGTGTTATAATGTGATTAATAGACCTGTGAAGTGCGTAGGTGGACTGTAGTAATTAGGCCAACATATCTAAATTGGGAGCTTAGCTCCGGCTTTTCTTTAAGAACTGTCGGGAGGGCACCCACCTGGGACACCAGGCCACTAATTCTCTTTCTACGTACGGCTTTTACGGGGTTAGGGCCGGATCTTGATCCGGCCCTCTTTATTACAGGGGACATAATGGATCTATTCGAAAAAACAATACATAATAAAAAAGACAGGCCGCTTTCAGCGAGGATGTCACCCGATACTCTTGACAGCTTTTTTGGCCAGGAACATATTCTTGGAGAAGGAAAGCTTTTAAAGAGAGCTATTGAGGCCGATCGGATAAGCTCCATCATTTTTTACGGACCACCGGGAATCGGGAAGACAGCTCTTGCCATGATCATCTCAAGAAGGACAGGAGCGGCCTTTGCCAGAAAGAATGCAGTCTCTAGCAATGTCGCAGAAATAAGAAAAATCATTGAAAGCGCAAAAAAGATAAGAAATCTAAACGACCAAAAAACCATACTGCTTCTGGATGAGATCCACAGGTTTAATAAAGCTCAGCAGGATGTGCTCCTTCCGGAGGTTGAAGAGGGCAACATCATTCTCATAGGAACCACCACGGAAAACCCCTTTTTCAGTGTTAATGCCGCGCTTCTTTCCAGAAGCCAGGTGTTCGAGTTTAAGCCGCTTACGGAAGACAAAATAGCCGAAGTGGTCAAAAACGCGATTGCGGATACTGAAGAAGGATATGGCGCGAAAAAAATAAAGATCGACGCGGACGCATTAGATCATCTGGCAAGATTATCCGACGGAGATGCCAGAAAAGCGCTCAACGCTCTTGAGGTGGCCGTTCTTACAACAGAGCCCGACAAGAGCGAAACCATACATATAACGCTTACAATAATCGAAGAGTCCATTCAGAAAAAAGCAATAGTGTATGACAATGGCGGCGACGCGCATTACGACACGGCAAGTGCGTATATAAAAAGCATGCGGGGAACCGACCCGGATGCGGCGCTTTACTGGCTTGCTAAAATGATAGTTGCCGGAGAAGATCCAAGGTTTATAGCAAGGCGTCTTGTTATCTGTGCGTCGGAAGACGTAGGAAATGCTGACCCTATGGCGCTTATTGTCGCGAATTCGGCAATGCAAGCGGCTGATTTTATAGGGTTTCCCGAAGCAAGGATCCCCCTTGCGCAGGCTACGGTATACGTGGCATGTGCGCCTAAAAGTAATGCTTCGTATGAAGCGATCGATAAGGCGATAGAAGACGTGTCCAATGAAAGAACGCAGGAAATTCCGGACCACCTTAAAGACGCGCACTACAAAGGAGCAGAAACTCTTGGGCATGGGGAAGGATACAAATATTCTCATTCATACGAAGGGAACTATGTTGATCAGGAATATATGCGCAAAAAGAAAACATATTACATCCCAACGGATATGGGATATGAAAAGAAAATAAAGGCATGGCTTGATATGCTGAAGAAGAAAAAAAATGACTAAGGCGATCGCTCTTTTTTCAGGGGGACTGGACAGCATTTTGGCGGCAAAAATCGTACAGGACCAGGGGGTCGACGTTCTTGGCATAGCGTTCGTTATGACCGTTGCTGTCGGTGACGCAGAAAAAGCCGGGGAACAAATAAAAGAAGCTGCGGACGACGCTGGGATTCCGGTACGGGTCATAGATATTTCGGATGAATTTCTGGAAATGCTGGAGCGCCCCAAACACGGATACGGCTCTTACATGAATCCGTGCATAGACTGTAAGATATTTATGATGAAAAGAGCTAAAGAAATAATGAAAGAAGAAGGAGCCAGCTTTATCATTACAGGGGAGGTT
>CAYWDJ010000115.1:0-5362 GCA_964457005.1 uncultured Planctomycetia bacterium | reverse complement strand
TGGCGGACAGGGGTTCGAACCCCGACAAGCAGCACCAAAAGCTGCTGTGCTACCATTACACCATCCGCCAATCAACTTGATCACACTATTAGACTCGAACCTTTACAGCTCGATGTCCTTCGCAGCATCTTCTCTAGTTATTTCAGAAGCCGTCTGCGGCATTTCTTCCGGCATTGGCGTGCTAAAAACATCAACTGTTTCAGCAGTAGTATTTAGTTCTGCCGCCGCGTTATCTGTTTCGTCCTTATAAGCTTTTAATATGCTGTCCTGGATATATACCCTGCACTCCTGTGTAATGGGATGCGCAATATCCATATGACTGTTCTGTTTCATGTCCGAAGCGTCGTCAACTGCCGCGGATTCCGCTGGAAGCTGGGCTCCACACTGGTTACAGTATCTTGAACCTTTTACATTTTTGAACTGACATTTTGGGCAAGGATCCATAGCTTTCCTTGAAGGCATGGCTACAAAAAGACCGTTGTTGCCCTGTATAACTTTAACATTCCTGACAACGAACCAATCGTCAAATGTCATTGTAGCAAAAGCCTTGAGCTTGCCATCTTTGCTTTCCGTCTGAAAGATCCTCACTTCTGTAATCTTCATGTTTGCTCCTTTCTCATAATGCTTTTCGCATTAAAACGTGCGAGCGGCATAAACTTTCCAGCCTTCATTCTCCGAAAATCTTTTTCGAAGAACATCTTCCGCCTCTATTACTTTGTCCTCTTCAAAAACACCAAAAACAGTAGGCCCGCTCCCCGACAGAAGCACCCCTTTAGCACCTGCCTTCTCAAGCTCTGAAAACATATGCCCAACATCCGGAAAATCTCGTAATACTATTGTCTGTAAATCGTTACGAAGATTTTCTATTATAATATTAATATCTTTTCCCTTAGAAAAAGCGCTGACCATTCTATCAATGCCCCTATCTTTTGTCAAGTTAAAATCGGACACATTTCTATACACTTCTTTTGTTGATACCTCGAATGGGGGATTTATCAGAATGTGGTTTATTTTCATATCTGTACTCACCGGAGCTGTCACATCTCCTCTCCCCGAACCCCGAGCGAAACTTGCATCTTCCAAGAAAAACGGGACGTCTGCCCCAAGGTTTTTTGCTATTGCTATAAGTTGTTCTCTGGTAAGGGGTTGCTTGACGATCTCATTGAGCCCCTTTAGAAGGGCCGCGGCGTCGCTAGATCCGCCTCCAAGGCCTGCACCTATAGGTATGTTTTTCTCGAGCCTTACCTTAAATTGTGCCTCTATCCCGGAAATTTTTCTGAACATGGAGATGGTTTTACCCAAAAGACTGTCTTCTTCGGTTGGAACACGCAGGTCGTCGCACTCAATGGATGTCTCCGAGGGTGAAATGTCTACAAAGATACGGTCAAAAAGTGAAATGCGCTCAAAAAGGGTCTCTATCTCATGATATCCGTCGTCCATTTTACGAATTACGGCGAGATACAGGTTGATCTTGGCTGGTGCTTGTATTTCCATGGTGCAAATCCTTATAACATGAAAGCCGGGGCACGCCCCGGCTAATATCAGTTTTTCCTCTTAAGAAGCGTTTCGGCTTCCTTTACGATGTCGTCTTTAGTCAGGTTAAAATACTTAAAGAGGTCTGACGGTTTACCGCTTACCCCGAACTTATCCCTTATGCCCATAAGTTTCATTGGCACGGGGTGTTCTTCAGCCAGGACTTCCGCCACAGCACTACCCATACCGCCAAAAATGCTATGTTCCTCCGCTGTGATCACCGCACCTGTTTCCCGCGCGGCCTTAATAATAGTTTCGGTATCCATAGGCTTGATCGTGTGCAGGTTTATCACTCTGGCATTTATGCCTTTTTGTGTTAACTCGTCTGCCGCTTCCAACGCAGCGTCAACCATACATCCACAGCCTATTATCGTAAGGTCATTGCCCTCTGTTAAAACCCTTGCTTTCCCTATCTTAAACTCCGAGCCCTGGTCGAGTGTCGGAACGGCTTCTCTGCCAAGCCTCAAATAAACCGGGCCATCTATGGCAGCGGCCTGCTTGGTCGCTTCAAAGGCTTCAGCCCCGTCGGCCGGAACAACAACTGTCATGTGCGGCAATATCCTCATCAGCGCGATCTCTTCAAGCGCCTGGTGGGTAGCGCCGTCACCTCCGACAGATATCCCTCCATGAGTACCGGCTATGTTCACATTAAGATTCATGTATGCTACAGAAACCCTTACCTGGTCCCAGGCCCTGCCCGCGGCGAACGCTCCAAAAGTAGTAGCAAAAGGTATTTTACCGCTTAAAGCGAGACCGGCTGCGGCTCCTATCATGTCCTGCTCGGCGACACCATGACTAACGAAACGTTCCGGGAACTTGTCTCTGAACCAGTGGGCCCTTACAGACTCTGTGAGATCCGCTGACAACACGACAACATTCTTGTTCTCTTCTCCAAGAGCAAGCAATGCTTTTCCAAATCCATCACGTGTGGACTGTTTTACTCTTTCTTTTTTGTCTACCATCAAACACTCCTTCATACTTATTGAAAATACCCCTCGGGGGCCTTTACGACCTCTTCTATCCCTCTGCTATTCTTCGGCAAGGCTACAATATCATCTTTTCGTATCTTTAGTCTGGCATTTTTCAACTGATCCTCGAGAATAACAAAGTCAAAGTCGTTGAATTTGTAACCCGTCACTACTGTTTTGACTATCTTTACCAGTTCGGATATCTTTTGCCTTTGCAAGGCTGCAACCGCTTCCGGCTGGCCGATATCCTGTATCTTGAATTTCAGAAGGAAATACTTATCGTCCGCGCCTTCCAGATATGCCCCTTCTGCGTTTTTAAAATCAAACTCTTCCGATAGTTTCTTATCTCCCCTGAAATCCAACTTTATCCTGTTAGCCATCTGGGCGGCAAGAAACTCTGTAAGAGTGATACTCTTGAGATAAAAATTCTCGCGCCAGTAACCAATGTCGCTCAATTTTGTGGGAGGACTCCTGAAAAACTCCTCCATAACCTTCTGTCTGGTGCCTTCTTCTACCCCGAGCTTGTCAAAAACCTTACCGATAGACCTTTCTTTTTTGGCCTGCGGCGTAAGGTTTATACTGAACAACGTGCGTTTGAAGGACTCGTTTCTTGAGATATTCCTGTACATACTCTTCTTAACATCATCGACGTATTTTATTATCACGACCTGCAGTTCCGGCAGACGCGCGTCCTGCGTAACAACACAATAGAACTGAATATCCGCGTCCGTACTCAACACAACTCTTGAAGCAACAAGTATCAGATTGCTGATCCCGTCCCAGGCGTCCTCGCTTATTCCCAGGCTTACATCAAGAAGCCCCTCCATAGGGTGGTATATGCCCATAGTAGAGCCGAGGACCGCAACATCAACATCCATGTCATACTCTGCTTTGAAAACACCCTTAACGGCTTCCGGAAGTTTTTCCTTCGGGTACGTAGGGGTGCATGCCGGCAACAATAAAGTTGTTGCCACCACACAAAGTGCTATTATCGCGCTGCAAAAACGTTTCATACGGTTAACTTTTCTCTTCCTCGTCCTTTTTGCCCCACGCTGTTTCCGTGGTCTCTTTTTCTGCTGTCAACTCTTTTATCCCAAACTCTTCAAAGATGGCAATGATCTCATCATACTCAAGTTCCTCTTTTTTCAAAAGGTCCTGCGCGAATCTATCGAGGATGGCCATATTGTCTTTTAGGTTCTTTTCCACTTCATCTATGCAATCTTTCATTATGGAATTAGTGTCTTTGTTTAGGGTCGTCTTTACTTCTTCTGAAAGCTCATCTTTGGGTATTACGCTATAATCACCAACATACCCGGAAGCACCCATACCCCACGACCACACCATCGCGTGAGCGCATCGCATGGCTTTGGTAAAGTCGCTACTTACCCCGTTTGTAGTTGTCCCAAATTTTACTTTTTCCGCCGCGTATCCCCCCAAGGAGATCATTATCTCCGAAAGAATCTGTTCTTTGCTTCTTGAGTGAAGCTCTTCCCTCTCCGGCGACCAGACAACACCCAACGTGCCTCTTCTTGGGATAATGCTTGCCTTAAAAACCGTTTTTGACGGAGCCTTCAAGAATGTCGTTATTAAATGTCCGGTTTCATGATACGCGGTCATTTCCTTTTCTTTCGGAGTTACTGTCAGACGGTATTTTATCCCCAGGTCAACCCTTTCAAAGGCTTCACTTATCTCTTTAAGCCCTACCTCGTCTTTTTTGTACCTAGCCGCGATAAGAGCTGATTCTTTTACAACGTTGGCGATATCCGCCGGGCTTTTTCCAACGGCCCTTCTTGCAAGCCTTCCCATATCAAGACCCGGGTCGGCTATTATCTTGTCAAAATAAAATTTAAAAAGTTTTTCCCTGTCTGCCTGTGACGGGGGGGTGACCATAAATTTTCTGTCAAAACGTCCGGGCCTGAGCAATGCCTGGTCCATGGCCTCCTCCGGAGCATTCGTAGCTCCAATAACAACTATATTTTCATCCTTGCCCTTAAGACCATCCATCTCGGCGAGAAGCTGGTTAAGCGTACTGTTTGTTTCCTGTCCGCCCATGGAGCTATAGGTCCTGCCTCTTCCTATGGCATCTATTTCATCGATAAAAAGAATACACCCGCCGTAACCGTAAGCAAGAAATCTCGCTTTTTTGAACAGTTTTCTTACGCGTGATGCTCCAACTCCCACAAACACCTCCACAAACTCACTGCCGGACATGGAGATAAAGGGCATGTCGGCTTCCGTCGCTATGGCCTTTGCCATATAAGTTTTACCGCATCCTGGAGGGCCCAGCATAAGAAGACCCTTAACAACGCTTGCGCCCATTTTAGTTACCTGGGCTCGATCCTTTATAAGCGAAACTATTTCTTTGGCTTCTATTTTCGCATCATCCATACCTACTACATCATCCCACGTGATGGAAACATCCCTGCCTTTGATGGGAGCTTTGTCGAGCTTCGCAAACCCTCCCCGCATGAACGTCAGGTACATGAATACGAAGATCGCGGCATGAATACCAGCCATAATGAACTGTACCGGCATGGTAGCAATCGTCATTTTTCTGTAGAAAGACTCAAGCGACATCAACCCTATCACTGAGAGGATCAGCAAAACTATAATAATAAAGGCTACGATTATCGGCGTTTTATTTTGCATCAAGTACATCTTAATTCTTCTGCTGAGCATATTAACTCCTTTTTTAGTCGGCACTTCGTAGTTGGCTATTCGTAGTAAAAATTATTGTATCATTTTCTCTGCTTCATCCAACTCGGCTAAAGCTTTGGTAAGCTCATCGTCTTTAGGGGCTATGCCGTGCCACTCGACCTTGTTCTCTATAAACGAAACTCCGCATCCTTTGATGGTATGAG
>CAYWDJ010000114.1:0-5379 GCA_964457005.1 uncultured Planctomycetia bacterium | reverse complement strand
CTAAAGAATCCCATTTCTCCTCCAATTTTACTATAGATCCCGGACATTCGCTTCGCGAATTCCGGGATGACAAATTACCGGTGGTCTCCCCTTCCCTGGATGACACAACACTTATTCGCATCTTACTTTAACTGATTCCCAGTGATGCACCAACTGTTCAAGTTCTGTTATCTCCTTAACCCATGAGGCCGACGACATCAAGGCCTTCTTTGAATATGAGATAATATGAGAACTTTTTACAAAACTTCTCAGATTAAGACCAGAAAAATAGCTCGCTGTTCCGCCAGTGGGAAGAACATGACTTGGGCCTGCTATGTAATCGCCTACCGCAACAGGAGTATACTGTCCGACAAAGATCGCGCCGGCATTAGTTATCTTTTTCAGAAGCCTGTTCGGAGACTTTACCATAAGCTGCAAATGTTCAGGCGCTATCCTGTTCGATATATCGGCCGCTTCATCAAGATTCTTAGCCTTTATCATAAACCCTTCCACTTCCTTATCGTCCTTAAGAGCATTAAATACTTTCTGTGAAGTAGTGACCAAAACCGATAATCCCTTGTGGTGTTCAGCCTGGGACATAAGATCTTTCTTCAAATAATCTATATTCGCATGATGATTGGCAATTATAAGAACCTCACTGGGACCTGCCAGCATGTCAATATCACAATACCCAAAAACCTGTCTCTTAGCCTCGGTAACAAACTCATTGCCGGGACCGACTATCTTGTCAACCTTCGGCACCGTCTTTGTCCCGAAAGCAAGAGCCGCTATCGCCTGGGCTCCTCCCAATTTATATATCTCATCTACTTTAAGCAGATTTGCGACTACAAGTATGTGCGGATCTATTGTTCCATATTCATTAGGTGGCGACACCATAACAATCTTTTTAACCCCCGCCATTTTCGCCGGAAGAACCGTCATATAAACACTTGATACCAAAGGCGCCGTACCTGCCGGAACATATACCCCGACATTTTCTATCGGGCTGAACTTCTCTCCAAGCTCGATCCCTTCCTGCTTTATGGTCCAAGACTTGGGCTTCTGTTTCAGATAGAATTTGTTAACATTCTGAATTATTTCCTTCAAGGTGTTGATCAGTTCCGGTTTAATATGCTGATATGCACCGCTTATCTCAGCCTCAGAAACTCTAATAGTTTTTTTCTTAAGCTCCACCTTATCAAATTTTTTCGTAAACTTAATAAGAGCTTTGTCCCCGCCAGTTCTTACTTCATCAAGTATCTTTGATACTTTCTTTTGAAGCCTAATACGTCCGCTGTCATCCCGGTTGATCAGTTTATTGATCGACTCGTTGTCTGCATTTATAACTTTCATTCTATCCCCTTCTTAATCAGTTCTTTTGCCTCTTCTATCGCAGGGATCAATTTCTCCGGATCCTTACCCCCTGCTTGCGCGAAAGTAGGTTTTCCGCCTCCGCCTCCACCTATTATGGGCCCTATGCCTTTGATTATGTCTCCGGCATTGACCCCCTTATCCACGATATCCTTTGTTACCACACAGATAAAACAGGTCTTTTCTTCCCGGCTTCCCGCGAGAAGAACTACGCCTGAAGACATCTTACGCTCCAAATATCCGGCGGCCTTTCTTAATGTACCCATGTCCATTCCGTCTAAGACTTTTGAAAGAACGCTTATTCCGGACACATCTTCGGGCTGATTTAATATATCATCCAACATATGGGTTGTCTCCGCAAACTGGTTCGCCGATGTTTCTTTTTCTTTTTTCTTTGTCGCTTTCCTGAGTTTTTCCATAGCCCGGGTAAGTTCCGGCTTAAAAGTTTCGTCGTACTCATGGATCACATCTTTATCCACATCTTTTGTGCCGGCAACGATATTCCCGACCTCGTCCATAAATCCCAGATCCGCCTCCTGCCCAATGGCCGAGGCAAGCTCCATGAATTCATCGGTCATACGCTTCAAACTATCTACTACCCATACTTTAGCCGCGTCATTTGTAAGGGCTTCTATCCTTCTTATCCCGCTTGCTACCGCGCTCTCGGAAGTCACCTTTACAAGACCGATATCCCGGGTATTATCTACATGGGTCCCTCCGCAGAATTCTTTGGATGAATCCCCGATCGACACAACCCTGACCGTATCCCCGTATTTTTCACCAAAGAATGAAAGCGCTCCTTCGGCTTTGGCGGTTTCTATGGACTTTACATCTTTGCTAACCCCTATACCGTTCGATATCCACCCATTTACCATATCCTCAACCCTCATGATGTCCCTGTCCGACAGTTTTTTCATATGGGTGAAGTCAAACCTGAGCCTCCTGTCATCCACATAAGAACCGGACTGCTTTACGGTATCTCCTATTACTTTTCTAAGTGCGGCCTGCAACAAATGTGTCGCTGTGTGGTTCCTGGCAGTCTTAGCCTTTCTTTCATCATCAATATCAAGAGTTACCTGCTCTCCTTTTGCAAAATCACCGCTTACGGCTTTTACCTGGAGGATCTTTTTCCCTCCGGCAACAAAAGTATTAACTATCCGTAGAGTTGCATCACCTTTTTTAACACACCCTTTGTCTCCAACCTGTCCGCCTGACTCAGCATAAAACTCGCTGCTCTGCGGCGATGTAATGATCTCTGCTTCTTCGCCTTCAAGTATTTTGTCCGCAGGTTTGTCACCTTTTAATATAAACTCTATTGTCGCGTCAAGCGGCACATCCTGTGAATAATCAGGACTGGGCGCCGAGTCGAAAAGATCCGGCTGAAAAATAAAATCACTTGTTATGTCGCTTCCCTTACGCGACTGTTCTTTTCTCTTGTGCATAAGTTCTTCAAACCCGGCTATGTCCAGCTCAAGCCCGCGATCCTCAGCTTCGTCCTGTATAACCTCAAGAGGCATCCCGTAAGTATCTACAAGTTTAAAAACATTCTCGCCGGCAAGAACCTTCCCCTGATCTTTGATCATATTTTCAAAAACCGGCATGGCAGAACTAAGAGTAACGCAAAATCGCTTCTCTTCCGCTTCAACAATGGCGCTTATATGCTCCCTTTTTTCCTGAAGCTCCGGATATACCCCCTTAAGCACCCTTACCACGACAGGTACAAGGTTATAAAAAAACGGCTCATCGCTGCCGCTTTTCAGAAAAGCCCTTCTTATGAGCTTCCTGACTACATATCCCTGCTTCTCGTTAGACGGCGATACTCCGTCACATATACAAAAAACTGCAGCCCTCAAATGATCTGCAATAAGGTTCAGCTCTGAAGAGCCAAGTTCCTTGTCCACATCTTTAAGTGAGTTTTTGATCTCATCGATTATCTTGACAAAAAGATCAGTATCAAAATTTGTCCTGACGTCCTGTATAACAGAAACTATTCTCTCGAGCCCCATTCCCGTATCTATATTTTTATTGGGGAGCGAAACAAGAGATCCATCCGATTTCCTCTCAAATTCTGTAAACACAAGATTCCATACTTCAACAAACCTTCCGCAATCACATTCGGGAGTACATTCGCCGCTTTCACATCCAATGTCTTCACCCCAGTCATAGAATATCTCTGAACATGGTCCGCATGGCCCGTTCGGACCTTTTGTCGGCGCATCTGCCGGCCAAAAGTTATCTTTGGCGCTGAGCTTCACTATTCTCTCAACCGGAATATTCATATGGTCTTTCCAGATATCGTACGATTCATCGTCATCTTTGTAGACGGATATCCATAATCTTTCTTCCGGAATGCCAAGCTCTTTGGTCATAAATCCCCAACCCCATTCAATAGCTTCTTTTTTGAAGTAGTCACCGAATGAAAAGTTCCCGAGCATTTCAAAGAACGTATGATGCCGCGGCGTCTTACCTACGTTTTCAAGGTCTCCTGTCCTGAGACACTTCTGGCATGAAACGGCCCGCTTGAACGTAATGTTTCTCCCCATGAACTGTTCCTTGAACTGGTTCATCCCCGCTCCCGTAAAAAGAAGCGTCGGGTCGTTCTTTGGAACCAAAAGGTCGCTTGAAACTATCTTATGTCCTTTACCCTCAAAATATTTAAGGTATTTATCTCTTATCTGGTCCGTTGTCATAATTATCTATTTATCCTACAGTTTCGCCTATTCTTGCTCGACGCTATCCATGGTTTTCATCACTTCACTCTCCATTTTATCAAGTACCTTGGGATTCTCCTTAAGATAAAGGCGGGTATTCTCTTTGCCTTGTCCAAGTTTTTCTTCTCCATAAGAGAACCAGGTTCCGCTTTTCTTAAGCACCCCAAATTTCTCAGCAAGATCCATAATACTTGAAGACCTTGAGATCCCCTCATCGAACATAATGTCGAATTCGGTCTGTTTGAACGGAGCCGCAAGCTTATTCTTGACCACCTTTGCCCTTACCCTATTGCCGATAACGGCATCGCCTTTCTTCAAAGAGGCTATTCTTCTTAGGTCTATTCTTACAGAAGAATAGAACTTGAGAGCGTTACCACCGGTCGTGGTCTCAGGATTACCGAACATAACACCGATCTTCATCCTTATCTGGTTAATGAATATAACACAGGTCTTAGATTTACTTATCGCGGCCGTGAGCTTCCTGAGAGCCTGACTCATCAATCTTGCCTGAAGCCCCATATGAGAATCGCCCATATCTCCCTCTATCTCTTTTCGCGGGGTAAGCGCCGCTACCGAGTCAATAACGATCACATCAAGCGCGTTACTGCGAACTAATGTCTCTGTTATTTCCAGAGCCTGCTCTCCGCTATCAGGCTGCGAAATAAGAAGCCGGTCAAGATTGATCCCTATTTTCTTCGCGTAAGTAGGATCAAATGCGTGTTCAGCGTCTATGAAAGCTGCCTCGCCGCCACTCTTCTGCGCGTTCGCCAGGATATTAAGCGTAAGTGTTGTTTTGCCGCTGGACTCGGGACCATATATCTCAAGTATTCTGCCTCGAGGAACACCGCCGACTCCCAGCGCAAGATCAAGCCCCAAAGAACCGGTCGATATAGTCTCTACCTCAATTTTATAACCATTACCCATCGTCATGATAGCACCTTCACCGAAATCTTTTTCTATTTTACCAAGTGCCAGCTCAAGTGCTTTTTTCCTTGGGGAACTCTTAGTCTCCGCATTATCCGTACCCTTAGTTGTTGCTTGATTTTTTGCCATAATTTAGCCTCCAGGATTTAGTTTTTTGATATGGATTGGTCTATTATACTTATATATAATATATTTTGCAAAGAATTTATATTAAGAGTATATAGGTTAGGAGTACGCAAAGCCTACAAACCTACTGACATCTAATAGCATAGACACACTTTAAGGACAAAATCCTGCATATATATTCAAGAGAGAGCAAGAATCATTATAGGCGTGTGGATAGCTCCGGAGTGGCTAAGCTCTGACTTGAACAAGGTAAGCGATGATATATCAC
>CAYWDJ010000113.1:0-5429 GCA_964457005.1 uncultured Planctomycetia bacterium | reverse complement strand
TGTCTATTGCTTTTTTGATATCCATATTTTCGACATCTCCACAAAGTTTCTCAAAAGTTTCATACCTTCAAAAGTAAGAATGGACTCCGGGTGAAATTGCACACCCCAGACCGGTAGTTCCTTATGCCTTATCCCCATTATCTCGTCATCTTCTGTCCACGCTATAAGCTCAAGCGGATATTCTACGGTCCCGGACTCAACCACGAGTGAGTGATATCGGGTTGCATCAAAGGGCGATGACAACCCCTTAAAGATGTCCTTTCCGTCATGATGTATGGGGCTTACCTTACCGTGCATTATTTTATCGCTTCTTACCACCCTCGCACCATAGACTTCCGCAATGCTCTGATGCCCCAGGCATACCCCGAGTATAGGTATCTTCCCCGCAAACTGTTCTATCACAGCTTTTGATATTCCGGCATCATCCGGACATCCCGATCCGGGCGAGATAAGAATGCTTTTGGGAGACATCTCTTCAATATCTGCAAGCGAGATCTTATCGTTCCGGTAAACTTCAATATCCTCTCCCATTTCGCCAAGATACTGGACAAGGTTATATGTAAACGAATCGTAATTGTCTACAACAAGTATCATTCCAACCCCTTTTCCGCGAACTCTATCGCCTTCATCATAGCTCGAGCTTTATTACGGGTTTCTTTATATTCAAGGATAGGATCCGAGTCCAAAACTATACCAGCTCCAGCCTGCACATGAGCTTTATCTCCGTGCATTAGTATTGTCCTTATAGTAATGCAAAGATCAATATTCCCGGAGAAACTTATGTATCCTACGCTCCCCGCATAAGGCCCTCTGCGAAGCGTCTCAAGTTCATCTATTATTTCCATAGCCCTGACCTTCGGAGCACCTGTCACAGTTCCGGCCGGGAAGGTTGCTTTGATAAGATCGAAAACATCCTTCTCCTTTTTAAGATCCCCCACAACATCACTGACTATGTGCATTACGTGGGAATATCTCTCTATTCTCATAAGCTCTTGGGATTTTACAGTGCCATACTTACACACTCTGCCGATATCATTGCGGCCAAGATCAACAAGCATTATATGCTCCGCCCTTTCTTTTGGATCCGCAAGAAGTTCCCTTTCAAGCTCAAGATCTCTTTCTTCGGTCTCACCTCGCTTACGGGTACCTGCTATCGGACGTACTTCGACCTGACTGTCTTCACACCTTACAAGTATTTCCGGAGACGCCCCGACCATTGTCAATTCGCCCAAACGCAGGTAAAACATATATGGCGACGGGTTTATGGACCTCAAAGCCCTGTACACATCAAATGGATCCGCTTGTGTCTCTTTTGAGAAACGTTGAGAAATTACCGTCTGGATTATATCCCCGGATCGTATATATTCCTTGACCGTTTCAACATGTTGCGCAAATTCCTCTTCAGTGAAATTTGATGTAATTTCAGAAGTCGCCGGCTTCTCTTTATGATCTGTCGGTTCTTCTTTAGCGGTTTTTAACCTGTCTATAAGCCTGTCTATTTTTTTTACCGCTTTGTCATATGCCAATTCAGGATCATCTCTATCTACAAGTGAGTTAGAAACCACTTTGATCTTGTGGTCCACATGATCAAATATCAAAATAGTGTCCGTAAGCATGAATAACATGTCAGGGACGTCTATATCTTCTTTGTTATTATCGGGGATATCCTCGATAAACCTTACCATGTCATACCCCATATATCCAACGAGTCCGCCGCAAAACCTTGGAAGCCCTTTCACATTAACAAATTTAAACTTGCTCATGTAATCCCTTATCTCAGATATGGGGTCCGAATCGGTCGTATATGCGTCTACTTTGTCTCCTCTAATGAACTCGACATCTTTACCTTTGCTTTTTATAATAAGCGACGGTTTACTCCCAAGAAATGTATACCTGGCCATATTGACTCCGCCTTCGACCGACTCCAAAAGATATGAGAACTCGCCCTCATCGACTTTCATGAACGCAGAAAGAGGCGTATCAAAGTCTGATAAGAGCTCTCTATAAACAGGAATGACGTTTCCCTGTTTACTAAGTTCTACAAATTCTTCTTTACTCGGATAATACATTTTTTCTCCAGTTATCGTCGCAACGTAAGCTTTAAGCGGTAAGCTATAAGCTATAAATTTAAGAGCCTATAGCTTATAGCCTATAGCTTATAGCTAAAGCGTCGCTTACGTTCTGTATACGTCCTTCGGGTCAAAAACTCTTTCGCCTTCAGCCTCAAGCGCGCCCGTTTCATTTACCTTCCTGAAGTAACAGGTAAAATATCCCTTGTGACATGCCGCCTTCTCCTGGTCAACTTTGAAAAGCAATGAATTCTCGGCGCAGTCAACATAGACACTCTTAACATGCTGTACACAACCCGATGTCTCTCCCTTTATCATAAGACGGCCTTTTGATCTTCTGAAAACGTATACCTTTTTCTCCTCGACCGTCTTTTCAATAGCCTCTTTATTCATATAGCACAATGTAAGGACTTCACCTGTTGCGTCATCCTGTACGATCGCCGGTATCAAGCCCTTCTCATCAAAATTTAATTGATCTATAAACCTCATAATCACCTCTTTTCAGCTATAAGCTTTAAGCTATAATTTAAAACTTACAGCCTATAGCTTAAAGCTCACTAGTCTCTGACGAGAACGTCTCGTTCTCTTAAATAATCTTTAACTTCTTTGATGGTAAATTCCTTAAAGTGAAATATCGAAGCAGCTAATGCCGCGTCCGCTTTCCCATCAGTAAGCACCTCATAAATATGCTCTATATTTCCGCATCCACCCGAAGCAATGACCGGGATACTAACCAGCTCACTAACCCTGCGGGTAAGTTCTACGTCAAACCCGTCTTTTGTCCCGTCAGCGTCCATACTGGTAAGAAGTATTTCCCCTGCCCCAAGTTCTTGAATTTTTTTAGCCCACGTCAGAACATCTATCCCGGTGTCTTCACGTCCTCCTTTTATGAACACATTCCAAGAACCCGCGCCTGTCCTTTTTGCGTCGACAGCAACAACAATACACTGGGATCCAAATTTTTTACTGCCTTCTGTAATAAGCTCCGGCCTTTTAACAGCCGAAGTATTTATTGATATCTTGTCGCACCCCGCATTCAAAAGCTCTCGGATATCTTCAGTAGAATTTATCCCACCTCCTACCGTATACGGCATGAACACTTTTTCAGCCACACGGCTCGCAACATCCACCATTGTCTTACGTTTTTCATGGCTGGCCGTTATATCAAGAAATACAAGTTCATCCGCCCCTTCAAGGTTATAGACTTCGGCATTATCAACAGGGTCTCCCGCGTCACGTAAATCAACAAAATTCACACCCTTAACGACTCGTCCGTCTTTGACATCAAGACATGGGATTATCCTCTTAGCCAGCATCTATTGCCTCCTTAAGATCGATAGTGCCATCATAAAGAGCTCTACCGATAATAACTCCGCTCAAACCCTTTGCTTCGATCTTTTTGAGTTCTTTAACATGATCGACTGTCTTAATCCCTCCGGCTGAAATTATTTTTATATCGATCTTATCAAGTATATTTTCCAGCACCCCGGTACTCGGCCCGGTAAGCATACCGTCTTTCTGGATGTCAGTATATATGATCTCTTTTGCTCCACATTCAGATACAAATACCTCTATCATCCCGACATCGTCACACCCAGAATCCAGTTCCCATCCACCGGACATTATCTGGCCATTCTTAGCATCAACGCTGAAGATAACTCCATCACCGAATGTCTCTGCACATTCTTTGGCAAAACTCTTATCTTCAAATGCCTTTGACCCCACGATAACCCTGCGCACACCCTTATGCAGAGCCATTTGTATATCTTCTATAGTCCTGTATCCGCCGCCTATCTCAACGGGAATATTTGCCGCCTTTACTATTTCTTCGGCAACAGCTAGATTCATAGGCTTTCCCGCCTTCGCACCGTCAAGATCTACAATGTGCAGAAATTCAGCGCCCATGAATTCCCACTTCTTTGCCGCCTCAACAGGATCAATATCATAACTAAGCTGTTTATCGTATCTGCCCTGTTCAAGTCTGACGGTCTTGCCGCCTATAAGATCTATTGCCGGGTATATCCTCATAATTTTGCAAAATTCTCCAGTATCTTTAGCCCCTTAGCCTGTGACCTTTCGGGATGAAACTGCACAGCAAAAACATTATCCTTCCACAAAGCAGAAGTATATGTAACCCCATATTCAGTCTCCCCGCATGTAAGATAAGGTTCCTCATTGTCGCAGTAATACGAGTGAACAAAATAAAAATAGCTTTCGTCCTCTACGCCTTCGAACAAAGGACATTCTCTCTGTGTTATCTTCACGGTATTCCAGCCTATCTGGGGAACCTTCATTCCTTCCCCTCCCGGAAACAGTTTAACCTTGCCGTTAACCCGGTCAAGACAATCACAGCCTCCATCCTCTTCGCTGGAAGAGAACAGGAGCTGAAGCCCCAGACATATACCTAAAAACGGAATCCCTCTATCAATGTGCTCGATAAGCGGTTCAACAAGCCCTGCCGACCTTAGTCCTTCCAAGGCGTCACGTGAAGATCCAACTCCCGGAAAGACAATTTTATCAGCGCCTTTGATCATCTCGGGTTTATCACAAACCTTTACTTCCTGCCCAAGATAATTGAAGGCATTAATAACGCTTCTAATATTTCCCGCACCGTAATCAATAATTGCTATCATTTAAAGTATCCCTTTGCTTGAAGGGACAGCCCCTTCACGCCTCTCATCGATCTGAGTTGCTTCATCAAGCGCCATACCAAAGGCTTTGAAAACAGCTTCCAGGTAATGATGCATATCGCCTTCACCGGAGATCTCCACGTGAAGATTTATAGCCATCTTCTTGGCAAAGCTATCAAGAAAATCCTGAGCGTAATGCATTGAATATCCTTCATCATCCTTGATAGGATTAGAAGTCTTTACCTCAAAACAGACCGCGGGTCGATTCGAAAGATCCACCAAAACCTTTGCCCTGGCCATATCCATCGGGACCTCTGCCGATGCCGTCCTTACAATACCCTTACAATCTCCAAGAGCCTTTTTAAAAGCATCGCCCAAAGCGATCCCTATATCTTCATTCAAGTGATGATTATCAACATGTGTATCCCCAACCGCTGTCATTTCTATGTCGAAAAAACCATGATACACAAAAAGAGTAAGCATGTGATCCAGAAAACCTATAGATGTGGTTATCTTGGCTTTACCGGAACCATCCACATTAAGCATGGGCATCTCTATCTGTGTTTCGTTCGATTTTCTCTCATAGCTTGTCTTTCTTTCAGTTTTTGATCTACTGCTAAAAAATCCCATTTCTCCTCCAATTTTACTATAGATCCCGGATATTCGCTTCGCGAATTCCGGGATGACAAATTACCGGGGGTCTCCCCTTTCCGGGATGACAAATTACCGG
>CAYWDJ010000112.1:0-5458 GCA_964457005.1 uncultured Planctomycetia bacterium | reverse complement strand
ATGGAACATTTCAAATATTGTCCGATGTGTAGAAGGGAGCTTGTCTGGTCTTTTGTGGAAGGCCGGGACAGGCTTTTTTGTGCAGGTTGCGGATGGATAAATTTCAAGAACCCTCTTCCCACGGTGGCATGTCTTGTTTCTGATCATGAAAAGGGGCTTTTGCTTATTAAGCGCGGCGTTGAACCGGCTAAAGGCGAGTGGGCTCTCCCTGGTGGGTTTATTGAGATTGATGAAAACCTTCAGGAATCCGGAGCTCGTGAGCTGGAGGAGGAAACCGGTCTTCAAGGCGAAGCGGGAGACCTTATCGGCATATATCAGCATGAAAGTCCTATGTACGGCGCCATTTTGATGGTGGGGTTCGAATATCACAGGACAGGAGGGGAACTTAAATGCGGAGATGACGCGGACGACGCTCAATATTTCCCCTTTGATCAGGTCCCGGAAATGCCATTTCTAAGTCACAAAAAGCTCATTCAAGAATACCTCACAAAAATCCAATAAAAACAAATGAAAATTGTCATCCCGGACAGCCGAAGGCTGAGCCGGGATCACGTAATAATGAATTATTGATTCCCGCTTTCGCGGGGATGATATTTTTATTTTTTTATTGACAAGTATTATTACTTGGTGTATACTTGTTATAACAAGAGGGAGGGGAAATGCGTAAGAATAAGTTCAAGTTTTTTGCTACGGTTTCGGACAGGGGGCAGATCTTTATTCCAAAGGCTTTGCAGGAATATTTTGCGATACAAAGCCGCGATAAAGTCGGTTTTATTGTTGATGATGAGGGGAAGGTGATCTTCTCTAAAAAAAGGCAGGAGGTGTAAGATGAGGAAGAAAAAGTATGTGCAATCATGTTCTTTAGAGGATGCGTTCTACGGTAAGAAGAGGACAACTTCAAAAGGCAATACGTCGAATTCAAAGAAGGCAGGTAAAGAAATAGTTGATGCCTTCAACAAGTATTACAGATCTCCGGTATCTAACCTATATAGAGCTGTTATGAAATCAAGGTAACAAGTAAGGAGGAAAGTGTGAAATATAAGACAGTTATTGAAATTGTTTGTGACGCAAGAGATAAGGACGAAGCCATGCATACGGCTGGTGAGTACCTCAGAGGCAATACAGAACCGGGTATACTTATGAGCTCCAGGACCAAAAAGATGTTTACTGTAAACAGGTTACGGGAAAAAGTCAGCGCTTTTCTGTAATGTAAAAGTAGTCTTGCAATTGTAAACCGATAATGATAAACTAGTTTACAATATGAAGGCAAGCGAATTAAAAGACATAATTGATATTCCACTCGAAGAGCTTCTTGTTAAGGCGACTGAAGCCCGCAAGCAAGGTATTGGCAATAATATCGAAGTTTGCGGAATAATTAATGCTAAGTCAGGAGCCTGCAGCGAAGATTGTAAATTTTGTGCCCAGTCTGCACATTATTCCACAGATATACTTAAATACCCCTTAAGATCATTTGATAAGATAATTGAGTCAGCAAGAGAGGCAAAAGCCAATGGCTCTGATAAATTCGGTATTGTTACAAGCGGGAATAGGCTTGTTGACAAAGAGATCGATGTGATCGCGGACGCCATTAATGTTATTTCGCAAGAGATAGGAATAAGTCCTTGTGCTTCATTAGGGGCGCTGGACGAGTCTTCCTTCATAAAGTTAAAAGATGCAGGCCTCACCAGATACCATCATAATATTGAGACTTCTGCGCGCTTCTATTCAGAGATAGTGTCTACCCATGATTATAGTGAGAGGATAAATACGGTGAAAGCCGCCAGGAAACTGGGGCTTGAGGTTTGCTCCGGCGGGATCCTGGGCCTGGGTGAAACCTGGCAGGACAGAATAGATATGGCTCTTCTATTAAAGGATCTTGAGGTTGATTCTGTACCGCTTAATTTTCTGGTTCCTATACCGGGTACGCCATTGGAAGGCACTCCCAAAATTTCGCCAATAGATGCTATCCGTACTATTGCTCTGTTCAGGATAGTTCTTAAAGATAAACCAATTAAAGTCGTAGCCGGACGGGAATCGCTTCTTAAGGATTATCAGGCTATGATATTCTCCGCCGGGGCTAACGGAATGCTTGTGGGCGGATACCTTACTATTTCTGGTAGGTCTGTTGAAGAGGATTCAGCTCTTCTTGAAGCTGTGAGATCATCATGGAGCATAAACTAAACAAATTTTTAAAAGAAAGACAGGAAAACGGTCTTTTGCGGACTCTTGTAACTACGCAGGGAGCGAGCAAGGGAATGATCGAGGTCGAAGGGAAAAGTTATATCAATTTCTCCTCTAACGATTATCTGGGGCTTTCTGACCATCCTAAAATGCTGGCTGCGGCCAGAGAAGTCCTTGATAATACTTTAGGAAGCTCTTCATCTCGGCTTATGACCGGTACAACGGAGTTGCATGCAAGGCTTGAGGATGAAGTTGCAAGGTTTAAAGGTAAGCCTGCAGCTATTGTTTATAACTCAGGCTACCAGGCAAATGTGGGCGTTATAAGCGCTCTGTGCGGCCGTGATGACGTTATGTTCAGCGACAGGTTGAATCATGCAAGCATAATTGACGGCATTAACTTGTCGCGGGGAAACTTGTTCAGGTTCAAGCATAATGACCCGGAACATCTCAAATATTTACTCGATAAAGAACGAAAGAATCACAAGAACGCTCTTATAGTTAACGAGTCAGTGTACAGTATGGATGGTGATATAGCGCCTATGCGCGACATAGCTCGTTTAAAACGTGAATATGAATGTATGTGGATGGTTGATGAAGCGCACGCTACGGGAGTTTTTGGGAAGAACGGACGGGGGGTTATAGAAGAGACCGGAACGGGCGATGATGTTGATATAGCAATGGGGACTTTTAGTAAGGCGCTTGGAGGGTTTGGCGCCTATATAGCAACTACCGGTGAGATCAGATCATATTTGATCAATACGAGCAGGAGTTTTATCTATTCGACATCTTTACCCGGGGCAATAATGGCGGCAGATCAGGCGGCATTGAAAATCGTTGATAAAGAACCGGAGCGCAGAGAGATCCTGTTAAGCAATTCGGACTATTTAAGAGATGGGTTAAAGGGTTTGGGTTTAACGGTTATAGGAAACTCACAGATCATACCTGTGATAGTTGGCGACAATCACGAAGCGTTGGGTTTAAGTGAATATTTGAGAGGTAAAGGTTTTTGGGTTACTCCGGTGCGTCCCCCAACGGTTCCGCAGGGTGAATCACGAATAAGGATATCCCTTAGCTGCGACCATAAAAAAGAAGATCTGGACAGGTTCCTAAACGAGATCAAATCATGGATAAACAGGTAATAAACGATAATTTTTCAAGAAGCGCTGAGAGTTATGACGCATACGCGTCTGTTCAGAAAAGATGTGCTGAGATCTTGATAGAATCTCTTGATGGGGCTCAGTTTGACAGCCTTTTAGAAATAGGATGCGGTACGGGCAATTATACCGATATCCTCAGGCAGAAGTATCCCGGTTCTAAAATAACGGCCCTGGATATCTCGGAAACAATGGTCGAGGTGGCCAAGGAAAAGCTATCGGGACATAATGTTTCCTTTATGCTTGCGGACGCGGAGGATCTTCGAGGAGTTCAGGAGGTCGATCTTATTACATCAAATGCTACACTCCAATGGTTCAGCGACCTTGACGCTTCTTTTAAAAGGTTTAGAAAAAAATTACGGGACAAGGGTACGATAGCTGTATCGATATATGGCCCGGACACCTTTAAGGAGTTTAAAGAAGTTCTTAACGACCATTACGGAGAGAGGGAGTGGCTTACTTCAAGTAAGTTTCCTTCAAAAAATGATATTGAGAAAATTTTGAAGAAGAATTTTAATGAGTATAAGGTTTCCGAAGTTTCATTTACGGTCTATCGTGATTCTCTTTTGGATTTTCTGAAAGACATAAAGAGAACGGGTACAAGAGGTGAAGGTCTGGGCAAGGGTTTCTTCCTCGGAAAGTACGCGCTTCAAGATCTTGAGAGGATATACGTAGAAAAGTACGGCAGGATAAAAGTGACGCATAATGTACACTTTTGTGAGGCCACTCTTTAGGAGATAATTATGATGAGGTCCATATTTATTACAGGTACTGATACAAGTGTTGGTAAAACGGTAGTGACCGGTCTCTTGGGCAAATACCTCAAGGATAACGGAGTTAAGGTAACTACGCAGAAGTGGATACAGACCGGCTGTATAGACGTCTCTGAGGATGTCAGGGATCATCTGAGACTCATGGGTGAATCCGGAGAAGATGGCTCTATGGGGGCAAGGATGCCGTATATCTTGAAGTATCCGGCATCGCCGCATCTGGCAGCAAAACTGGATGGAGTGAAAATTGATGTCGATCGCATCAAGTCGGCTTTAGATGAACTATGTTGCGACAATGATATTGTTCTTGTGGAAGGAGCCGGAGGGATACTGGTCCCGGTCAATGAGAAGGTCTTGACCATAGATATTGTAAAGGATCTTGCAATGCCTGTTATTCTTGTCGCTGAGAACAGGGTGGGTGCTATAAATCAAACGCTATTGACGGTAGAGGCATTGAAGAGACGGGATATGAACCTGCTGGGTATCGTTTTTAACCGGCTGTCGCCTCAAGGCGATGATACTATACTGGAAGACAATAAGCATATCATAGAAAAGATATCAGGGGTGAAGGTCCTTGGTGAGTTGGAATATAAGAGTTGTTATGACAATGATCATGGGGGTTTTGGTCCCATTGGAGAAAATATTATGAAGGCAATACGATGAAAGAAAATCTGCAAAAAAAAGATCTCAAATATAACTGGCATCCGTACACGCAGATGAAAGATTGTGAAGATATGCCTCCCATTCCGATAAAAAGCGCTAAGGGTATACAGCTTTTTGATTATGACGGCAATTTTTATTACGACACGATATCAAGCTGGTGGTGTAATGTTCATGGACATAATCATCCCAGGATCAATGAAGCGATATGCAGTCAGGTTGGAGAGCTTGATCATGTTCTTTTTGCCGGGTTCACACATAAGCCCGCAGTCGAACTTTCTGAGAAACTTGTCCGTATTACTCCGGAGAATTTAACCAGGGTGTTCTATTCGGATAATGGCTCTACCGCCGTTGAGATAGCAATGAAGATGTCGTTCCAGTACTGGCAGAATATCGGGAAAACGGGTAAGAACCAATATGCCTGTCTTGATATGGGATATCACGGAGATACTATCGGGACCATGAGTGTTAGTGGTACGGATCATTTTCATGAAAAATTTGAATCGCTCTTTTTTGACTCATTTAAAGTTCCTACGCCTTATTGTTACAGGTGTCCAATGGGTAAAGAGAAGGATAGCTGCAGCTGTGAATGTTTAGGCGCTGCCGAAAAGGTCCTGAGTGACAACGCGGATAAGATCTCAGCGTTTATCCTTGAACCTATACTTATGGGGGCGGGAGGCATGATAATTTATC
>CAYWDJ010000111.1:0-5536 GCA_964457005.1 uncultured Planctomycetia bacterium | reverse complement strand
CTTTATTTATAATCTTGAAATTGAAAGAGCTATTAGGAGACTTGACCCCTTTATTATTCGATGCACAGACAAGGGGACGTTCGTGCAGAACGTGCATTACAATCTATCCCCATGAAATCAATGTATTTTACAAAAAAAACAATAAATCGCAAGTTTTTTATAATTAATACTCAGCAACTTTTTTATGCACGTTCTGCACGAACGTCCCCCATTCCGTACTTCTTGCCAGGAGTTCGAGGCATCTTTTTAGGGTTATGACCAGTTTTTTATTGCCTGCTTCAAGAACTTGGATATAGGCGATCATCTGTTCTCGGGTTGGTTTTTTTGGCATGGTGGATCTCCGTTTTCAAAAGTTTAAAATAACGAGGTTTTTCTCTTCCTGCGGTTGTAAATAATAACTGGCACCAAAATCATTTTCAGAATAAATCTCGACGCCATTTTGACGGAGATGTAATTGCCAAATGTTTCCACAAAATATTGTCCATAACGATAATATGATTTCACTGCGAATCTGCCTAGGTAAAATCTGATAAGAAAATTATCTCTAAAAGAGGTCATTTCAATGTATTCCTTAGATTCTATCCCATAGCACATAGTCACAATATAGCAAATAGAGCTTTTGCTAGGTGGAATCATTTTAAAATCTTTGAGAGGGGGGATTCCCATATTAGACGCTTTATTGCGAGAGTCATTACCTATTCTGCATTGTTGACTTATCTCATTCGCTTCGTCATCAAACCATCTAAATACAATTTTGGAGCCATTATCAACCACAGACAGCTGCTCTGTCCTAAACATAAACGAAACTTCTACCTCACATCCTGCATACACAGTACCGTTTACAAAATAGCCTAAGTACCAATTTGTAGCTTCAACTTGCCTGTTATCTTTGGAAATATAGATTGGAAAATATAGATTAACAGATAGATTCTTATTTGTTAAGTTCTTCATATTTGCATGTATTAGAGTACAAGACCCAATCTTTTCCATTTGTATGGCATAGCTTACTTTAGTAACTTTAAAAGCGAATTGTCTGCTTGTAGGGTCGGCGTCTTGATTACCTTCAAAGTACTGATAGTAGTCTTTTCCATCCAAGAACGTTTCGCAGATGTATCTTTGCAACTCATCCCATTCCCACAACTCTGTTTTGGTTCTTAATGCTAGCTTTTCACCAGGTTTTGTAAATGAAGAAGTAGTAATAATTCTTGCCTTGTCACAGCGATAATAATCTTTAGCACCAACTATCTGATTTATATCTTTTACACCCACTTTCGTGTCTTTTGAGTACCTTTTGACTTGGACAGCGATCTTTTCTTCATCTAATGTTAGTAAAAGATCTGCCCCAAAATCTCCAGAATATGTTGTTTGCTTGACCTCATAGTCGTTGGCTTTAAACAGTTGAGCGATAAAGTCTTCAAAATCTGATGGGGAAAGATCTTGAAATCTTTTTGGTATTGCTCCTTCAAGTATCTTTGGAATATTCACTTCTGAGAAGTCCAATTATTACTCCAATTTAATAGAAATTAATTCAAATAGGCATGATGGACTCTGAATTCCATCATTTGTCTTTACATCCTTGAAAAAACTATGGCGGGTAATATTTTTCTCTTAATTCGTGGTGACGTTTCCCATCATAGAGTCATCTACAGTTTGAATTTCTTCAAATACCTGCTAAAAACCCAGCCTTGAATTACCGAATCGCTATCTTGATCCTTCCACTCGACAAGAGTCCAATCCTTTTTCTTTTGGATAACTCGGACGATACTTTTAAAATATAGTTTTCCGATAAGCTTTGATCGTTGATAATCCCTGATTCTTACATTCAAAACGTCGGCTGTTACAAATCTCAAATCATAAAGTAAATCCTTATTCTCATCATGAAGGATCTTCGGAAATTCTCTCTCAATAAATTTTGTGACAGTTGCCTTATCTTGCGAAAGAAGATTCTTTTGCATGTGTTCTAAATGAGGTGCTACAAAAACCATAATTATTGACACAAACATTGATATCAGAAAAGAGTATATAATACTTTTAAGTGAAGGATCTCCAATCTTATCTAGCCCAGAAAGCAGGGCGTCGAAGTTCTCTTTTCCGATCTCCTGATCAGTTAGAAATCCAGAATTCTCAAGCTTTTCTCTTAGGGCTTTTTCTATGTCTGATATCTCGTAAGCTTTGCCTGCACAAGAAAGACTTTGATCATCTTGCACGATTATTTCATCATCAGGAAGGTTTGCGTAGAACTTCTTCATTTCCGATGTTATGTTAAAAATATCCTTGAATCTTATATTATGGATACCTTCAATATCTTCTATAATTTTTTCAATTGGGTTGATCTTTAGGGAATCCATCCAGCCATATTTTTCAGAGAAGTCTCCAATGACATCTTTGAGAGGTCTGAAATAGACAGAATTTTTCATAAGTTCTTGGTATCTGTTCAATTGATCAAGTGGATATCTTGCTATACTCTCAAGAACGTCTCTTGCCCTTTCACTGGCTAATCTTGCCGCTTCTCCAATAGAATTAAGGCCCATCATCTCAGGCAAATCATATCTCATAATGCTCTCCATTTGCCTGGATAGCCGTGTGCTTTTTTCCATAGCCCTCATAACGTCATGTGTACCTCTCATTTGTCGTTCGAGATCAAAGGCGAAGCTCGCTTTCTTCATAATATCTTCATAAGGATATAACTGTCGTGACAACTTGGAATACTTATTGGCTAAATCAGTTATGCTGCGGTTCGGGTCTTTTGTGTATTTTCTCTTTTTGGAAGGCGACTTTTTGGGTTCTTTCGCTTTTTTTGGATCGTCAGAACTGGAACTATTTTCCATTCAGTTTCTCCCTCAACACTCCTGAGCATTTGAACGTGACAACTCTCCGGGCGCCCAGGATAAGGTCATTGCCGGTTGCTGGGTTCCTGCCTTTTCTTTGGTTCTTGTCTTTTACCTCAAATTTACCGAAGCCGGATATCAGGAGGTCTTCACCGGATTCCAGGGTGGATTTCATGATTTCCAGGAGGGTTTCACAGGCTTGGATAGATTTGGCTTTGTTAAAGTCGGTGTTTTGGTAGATGCTGTCGGTGATGTTGGATTTGGTTAGGGTCATTTCTGATATCCTTCAGTAAATGCGGAAAATATCATGGGGTCAAGTCTGCTGTTGACTCTTACTGTTTCCCGAAATTAGTACTAAGAGTCAAAGGCAGACTTGACCCCTTTCTTTACTGTACTCAAAATCATATACATGCTCAGTATCCACTGTCATTTGAATCAGCCATTGATACGTCTCAAGCTCTATTCCAGAAAAATTTATAATCAGCTTTCCAATAGCACTCGCCCAAGGTTTTAGGAAATTAGCATCCTTTCTGAACTTTAATTTTCTCATCGAAGGGTGTTTTTTCTGCTTTTCATGTTCAAATAATTGGCCCGATATAATTTATAGTTCGTCCTATACAGAATCTCGAATGCTTCGCTCCCTTTGGTCAAAAAATCATTCCAAAATAAGTCTATTGGCCAACTCACTTCAAGCAAACCAAAATCTCCTGATCCACGCTCACTTTCGAGGAGAGCATAATTTAGAATCATGTTAAAGATGTTGCTTTTTAACCCTTTAACTTTCTTGAGAATGGCCTCTGATTCAGAGCTGCAGGGTCCGGCGCTTTCTAAGAAGCGGAAATTTCCCAACAGACCCCCTTTAGACTCCATTTCCTTTACAAATTGACTCCGGGCTTGTTCAACCAATCGGATAAGATTGTGGCTCCGCACAATCTATCCTTATTTGTTAGCATGTCAATCCTCAGTCATCTTTAAGAAGTCCATCAGATTCTGTGGAGTGCTTTGTCAAGGTTGCCAGATTTTTTCCATTCTGTGAACGTTGTCTCAAAAAATTTTTTGGATGCAACATTCTCAATCGTCACGGGCAAGACCCCATCTAGGCCAAGGAACATTTTTTCTGTATGGAGTAGCTGTCTCACGTGGCTAGAAACAAAAAACACCCACGTCACACCTGACATTAGAAACATGTAGCAACGGTGGCCATCAAATTTTGTCTGCTGAGGGAGCATCATCATTTGACTGGTCAAATCAAAATACGACGGTGTAAAAATGATGAGACAACCATAGTCAGCAGGTACGCGCGGGGCATCCTTTTTTATCATACAACGTAGCTTTTCTTCGTGTGGCCCTAAATTTACATTGGAGAACTGCTGCAGTCCGGACACTCCAGCACGCCATATTACAGAGAGCTGAAAAAGTTTAAATTTTGCATAATCAACATCCCGGATCATGATCGTATCTTGCAGTTTTTCATGACCAATCTCAGTGCCACCAAACATGACCTGGGCCGCGTATGTTTCCCATTTGCTCAGCTTAGCTTCACAGTTTCTACAAAGCAATTTTTCCCTAAAACCCTTTTGCCACTCTCTCATTTTGGGCGGGCCAGAGAGCTGGACAAAGTTATGCTTTTCTTTGCTGTACAAAGTCTTGTAAAGGAATTCCGGAATGATGTGTGAATCACAAAGCTCACAAGCCTGAAGGCATAGTCTGCATTTCATAATCGAACCCTGTTGCATGCTCATATTAATGCTAACGTTTCGCATAACTGGCGTGGAACGAAGCGCAGCGTAGTGGAATGTCCATGTTTATGCGCTTGTTAGCTGCTAGCACTTAATTGCGAAAGCATACCTGCGGCATGCAACTCTTTTTCGATATCAATTACCTTCTCTTCAATTGATGTTTTAAACTGAATTCGGACAATGCCATCAAGATCAGAGGGAATAGCAGTGCCGGAAGATATGAGCATTGAAACGCGGTCACGCCCAAGCCGACCATAAAACCACCCTAACTCAAATAAAACATTCGGCCTAGCTTGCGAATATTCATTCAGATCCTTTTTAATAAAATCATCTGGGGTTAAAAGGGAAAAAGCATATGAGGCATCGTCGGCCTCATCTTCAAACTTTTCGATTACTGAACGTCCTTTTGATGCTTGTTCGCTAAGTATAATTGGAGATAAACCAAAGCGCTCTGCAAGTAAAATCCGAAGTTTGAGAGTATTTTCTATGTCATGCCCATGAATAATGAAAACTTTTCTTGTTTTCGGGATTACTCTCTGAACTTTATGACTGGGAAACTCTTCGTTTTTCTCAATAGTTTTTATTGAGTCGTCTTCTCCAAAAATAGATAATATCTGCTTGCAAACAATTAACGCAGTCTCTGTCTTAATGGTATAGGCAGGATCGGTAACGATTTCCAGCTCTGGTATAAGTTTTTCCATAGCCTGCATATTCTTTTTAGGAACAAATTCAATAGAGAAAGTGCGAAGTTCATTTAAGGCTTTGCCAATCTCATAGTGAGTATTTCTCCCTTCACGATAATTCTTCTCAATAATTTGAAGAAGTGATTTCGCCTGAGTATATAGTGCTTTCTTCAATTTAATTGTTTCCTTTATTTGTTGCAGCTAACATAATATTATCCGACAGCTTTGCCGAGTGGAATGTGATACTGTAATGCAAAAAACAACATAAAACAACAAAAAAACCTCT
>CAYWDJ010000110.1:0-5621 GCA_964457005.1 uncultured Planctomycetia bacterium | reverse complement strand
AATATTATTACCAGCAGAATAGAAAAAATGGCGGTTAAGATGGGAACCGATCTGTATAGATTTATCCTCGAAGTAGGGAACAAAAGAACCAACGACCATCCTCTTTCGCCGAAAGGCTGCCGGCTGATAATAAACTCGTCCTCACCAAGCTTTACATATTCCCTTTCAGATATCCTCTTCTGCCATATCGGCGTGAACGGGCCCGCTCCAAACTGCTCAGACGCTACGATCTCTTCGGTCATGCGAGGAGAAATAGGAGATATCGCTTTATACAGGAAGTCAGAGTCGCTTGACATAAAGATAATCCCGTCACGATTAACAAAGAAACAGTACCTGTAATTACGCAGCTCCCTGCCGATAAGATAGAGGTTCTTCTTTATTACGGCAACACCTATTACATTGCCGGACCCGTCTTTGATGGGTCTGCTGGAGTAATATCCTCTTTTGCGGGTCGTTTCCCCCAGCGAAAAATAGTGCCCGGGATCTCCGGCAATGGCATGCATAAAATATGGCCGTTGAGCATATGACTTGCCGACAAAACTCGATGTTGCGGTCCTGTTGGAAGCAGCAACGACAACTCCATTTGAATCCATGAGATAACAGACCGCGCCTTTAAAGGAACGGTTATACCTGTCCAACAAGGCATTGACTCCCCTCAATCTGGATGGCTCTTTATTTAATAAAAGCTCGGCAAGTATCGGAGAACCGCTCATATTGCTGACCGCTTCATCAACTACATTAAGGCTTCCGGATATGTATCCCTCAATCCCGTGAAGGATCAGTTTTGATTCCCTTATTATGATATTTTCAGCATATTCGGAAAACTTCCTCGTAGTAAAAACACCCGTTATAGCCGCTATGACAACAACAACCGCAGCCACCACAAATATTCTATTAAGAAAAAATTTTCTTGTTCCCAATTTCATGCTTTAGCCATAGTATAAGAGTTATTGAATAGTATTCAATATATTCTATCATTATAATTAGTTATCGCAAGGTGTAATTATTTCATTTGTAGGACATGTCCACAATATGGTATAATTTTTACTATGAATGAGAAAGTGCTGATTATAGATGATGACCCTCAGATCTGTCTTCTTTTAGAAGATTTCCTGAGAAAAAAATCATACTCCGTATTTAGTGCGCACTGCGCGCTAAAAGGCCTTGAACTCCTCAAATCGGAACAACCCCACGCAATACTCCTTGATGTGCGCTTGCCCGATCTGAACGGTATAAAGGCAATTAAAACTATCCGGGAGATCAGCAGTTCCGTAGGCATAATAATGATATCCGGGCTGCAGGACGAGAATGTTGCCGCTCAAGCTATTGCTCTGGGAGCAAGCGACTATATAGTGAAACCTTTTGACCTGGACTATCTGGAAAAAAGCCTGCTAGTCAAAATAGCATCTCTACCCGAATAAAATTTTCCTATGAATATCCCTTTAATAAAACGTGATCTTTTAGCTATTGCAATAGCATCTGCTGTCATCCTGTTCTGGAACCTTGGCGGGGGGAGCCTTACTTCATGGGATGAAGCTTTTTATGCACAGGTTTCAAGGGAAATATTGCAGACCGGGGACTGGGTTAACCTGCATCTTATGGGAGTGGGTTGGAGCGATAAACCTCCCCTGTATATGTGGGCTTCTGCAGCGGCATTTAAGATCTTCGGCGTAAACGAATTCTCTGTGAGGCTGTTTTCCGCCATCTGCGGCGTGGGAACAATCCTCCTAACTTATCTGTTAGCCCTAAAACTATATTCAAGAAAAACCGCATTAGCGTCATCCTTGATACTTCTATCCACCTGGCATTTCTTATGGGCGTCCCGCATAGGCATGCTCGACGGAACTCTTACGTTTTTCATAACTCTTTCTATAACAAGCCTGGTTTGGGGCGAAACCTATAAAAAACTGCTTTTTTTATCCCCTCTTGCCTTTGCATGCGCCTTCATGACAAAAGGGTCCGGAGCCATGCTGATCCCCCTTATTCTGGGCACATATATAGTCTTGTCAAAAAAGTTCAGGCTGCTAAAAGAGCCTTCACTATGGATAGGGGTTTTCATCGGCGCATTGTTTGTTTTCTGGTGGCACTGGCAGGCCTTTTCCACATATGGCAATGAATTTATACAGGGCTATTTCAAAAAACACATGCTGACAAGGACAACCCAGGCGCTTGACGGACATACGGGTGACATCCTTACCTATTTCGGCGTTATCCCCAACAAGGGCAGGCCATGGGGATTTTTGGGGTTTGCCGGCATTGTTTATGCCATGCTGCGCCTTGTCGTCAAGAAAGAGAAAAACCATTTGCTGCCTATAGTATGGTTCTCCATAGTATTTGTTCTGTTCAGTCTGGTTAAAACAAAATTACACTGGTATATCATGCCTGTGTATCCTCCCCTATGTATAGCGGGAGCATACCTTTTTTGCAGCTTGATACGAAAATATTCTACCCCGATAGTCTCTTGCCTCTGTATAGCGTCTATCGTATACCTTGGCGCAGAGAAAGATATTTTTAATCCTGACTATTCTCCCCAGGCAAAAAACCTCAGCGCAAATGTAAAACAAATACTACCCGAGGGATCACAGTTATATATGTATAATCTGGGAGACCCCGGCGTGCAGTTCTATCTTGGGGATATACTGAAATATCTTCACGGGAGAGACGCTGTTACTGAGGTTATTGCTACACCCGACACCTATCTAATGACAGAAAAAGAAGGCCTGCCTATTCTTGACAAGACGGATTACGAGGTCCTGCTGGAAGAAGATGTCTTTGTGCTGATAAAAACGAACTGACGTATTCTTATTTGATCCCCGCCTTCGCGGGGATGACATCTTTTATTTCTCTATCCCCAGACGATACAACATTTTATCAATAAACTCAAAAGCATTAGGATCGTTTTCCGAAGGAGCCCACTCGGCAAAAGTCTTATCTTCATTCGGATCATATGGCCCGTCCTTCATTTCATAAAGAACAGACCCTTTTGCCAGAGGAATGATCGAGTGCCATGACCCTATGGGAAACTCCACACCGAAGTTGCCTTCGGCGGGATCCATAACTATGTGATCCAGGACTTCTCCATCATCTGAAAACTCGAGGGCCACTACTCTTCCCTGAAGAATTATAAATACTTCCCGTTTTCTTAGATCCGTGTGTTTATGCGGAGGAAAGTACGCGTCAGGCTCAACCGCGTTAAGCATCCTGTTCACGGGATCTTCGGGTACTGTATGAAAATTAAAGTTCATTCTCTTGCGCCCCGAGACCGAGGCCCCCGCCGCCACTTTACATGTAAGCTCTTTATTTATCTTGATCATATCAGCCCCTTTCCCCCTGTATTTTGTTCTCCTTCGTTAGCTTTAAGCTATAAGCTGTAAGCTATATGCTATGAATGTATCTTGCGTGCCAAACGCAACCGCCTGTTATAAGTTTTCGTGAGACCGACAACTACACCGCTAAGCCCCAGAAGGCCTATCAGGTTAGGTATAGCCATGAACGCATTGGCTATATCTGCCAGATTCCATATTATTTCAAGTTTTACTATCGCGCCTACGGGTATCAACAGGCAATAGATCCATCTATATGACTTGATCCACTTTTTGCCGAATAAGTAAAATATACATCTATCCCCGTAGTAGGACCAGGCTATCGTAGTGGAAAGCGCAAAAAATATGAGGCCAAAACCCACAATAAACTTACCGCTCCCGGGTATCGTCGCATTAAAGGCACTTGCCGTAAGAGTAGCACCGTTAAGCCCGCTTGACCATCCCCCGGATATTATAATAACCAATGCCGTCATGGAACATATTATCAGCGTATCTATGAAAGGTCCCAGCATCGCGACAAGCCCTTCCCTCACGGGCTCGTTCTCTTTTGCCGCCGCATGCGCTATAGGCGCGGATCCGAGGCCGGCTTCATTAGAAAAAAGCCCCCTGGCAAGACCTATCCTCATGGTATAAAGTACTACAGATCCCGCAAACCCTCCGGTTGCGGCTGTAGGCGTAAAGGCATGCCTGAAGATCAGCGCAAAAGCCGGTAATATCTTATCCATATTCATTCCCAGAACAACTAAGGCTCCTGCAACGTACACTACACACATAAGCGGCACTATAACCTGCGTTACATTGGCTATTCTTTTTATTCCCCCAACAATTACAAGCCACACTAAAACAGCCATAACAATACCCGTCATTAAATGATTAACTCCCAGGGAGCTATTTAGTACATCCGCAACCGAATTGGACTGGACCATATTCCCTATAAAGGTGGCGGTGATCGCTGTACAGACCGCAAAGAAAACAGCCAGCCATTTTTGTTTAAGGCCTTTTTCCAAATAATACATCGGCCCGCCAGCAACACTTCCGTCTTTTTCAAATACCCTGTACTTCATCGAAAGAACACATGAAGCATATTTTAGCGCCATACCGAAAAAACCCGTTACCCACATCCAAAAAACCGCGCCCGGTCCGCCCAATGCGACAGCCGTGGCCACTCCAGCTATATTACCCGTCCCTATGGTGGCGGAAAGAGCCGTACTCAATGCCTGAAAATGTTTTATCTCTCCTTTATGTTTTGGATGGTCGAAAAACCCCAGAGTTACCTTAACTCCATGAAAGAACTCCCTTATTTGTATCCCGCCAAGGCGAACCGTGAAATATATACCCGCCCCGAGCAATAGAACCATCAATGCCGGCCCACACACCACGGAACTAATCTGTCTGATAATTGCGTTGAAACTTTCGGTCACATTATTTCCTTTCAGCGGGCTCCGCTATGTCCTTTCCCTTCTTCTTTTCCTTCATGCTGTTTATTCCTCCCGACATCATATGTGTTCTCATGGCTCTTTGAAGTTCCCCCTGGGATGAATTCACCCTTGGAGTTCCTTCAAACCTTGTGTCGGGAACCATCCTTATGTGCTGTATAGCAAGCTCAGCCATATCGGCAAGGGCTGACGAAGGATCTATTTCTTTCGTTCTATTCAAATATTTGTAGGCCTTTGACCTGTTGTGATATGTATCGTAATACATTACTCCCAGATTGTAGTTCGCCTCCTGGGAATCGGGATTGATGGTTAATATTTTTTTATAGTTTCGAAAAGCCTTTTCTTCCATCTTTGCCTGAACATATAATGACGCCATATAATGAAGCGTCGATTCATAAAATTCATCAGTGTCTTCATCTGTTTCGGGCAATAGATCCATCTTCTCTTCAAAAAGCGTAAATTCTTTGGCACCCTTCTCAGGCTTGCCCTCAAAGAAATACGCTCTTCCCAAAAACAAGTGAGCAGAAGGATAGTCCGGTGCCATTTTCGTCACTTTTCTAAAAAGCTTTATCGCGTTCTTCTTCCTGTCCGTTTCCCAATATATCTGTCCCAGCTGCGTGATCGCGGCCAGATCTCCGGGATTCAGCGACATCTTCTGCCGGCAAATATTTTCCGCCTGTATGTGCTGCTGCTTCTGCATAAGGTCTTCGACGTCCTTATACTTTCTGGGCAGCGCCCCTACAAGTCTCTGCAGCTTAACAACCCTGGGATCATTTAGATTCACTCCCCGCTGCACATAAAGACTGATCGCTTCCCGGTATTGATCCTGTGCTCCGTCAAGGTCCCCCATTGCTACAAGGCA
>CAYWDJ010000109.1:0-5631 GCA_964457005.1 uncultured Planctomycetia bacterium | reverse complement strand
CTCCCCGGGAAGCTGCCGTAAAAGGCACGGAAGAAGTCATGGGGGCGGTCGTCTCGGCTGTGCTAACCACGATAGCCGCATTCTCACCACTTTTATTTATGTCAGGGATTATCGGTAAGTTTATAAGGAATATCCCAATGGTAGTTATCGTGGCGCTTATTGCATCCTTGGCTGAAGCTCTTATAATTTTACCGAGCCACCTGGCGGATTTTGTTAAGATCAGCCGGAATAAGGACGGGACTCCTAATCTTAAGAAAGACAGCGCCTGGTTCAAATGGCTTATGGCTTTTTACGCCAGGGTCGTTAATGGGGCTATAAAGCGCAAATATCTGGTTGTTGCCGGAGTTTCCGGAACACTGATAGTATGCGGGATCTTAGCGGTGACAGTCTTGAAGTTTGTTTTATTCCCGAGCGCCGGCATAAATTATTTCTTTATTCGCATGGAGTCAAAGATCGGGACTCCGCTTCAAACCATGAGTGAAATGGTGGCGCCGGTCGAAGATATAATTGCGACTTTACCCCCGGAAGAACTTGATTCATTTGTTACTACTATCGGAAAGATAGCAGAGGACAGGAATGATCCCTTCGGCGGAAGGGCAAGCAGTTTTGCCCAGATAACGATCTATTTAACACAGGCCCAGGATCGGAATAGAAAGGTCGAAGAGATCATAGCTGACATGCGTAAAAAGACCGCTCATATAGACTGCTTCGAGGAGTTCCGGTATGATAAGCCGCAGGCGGGGCCTCCCGTCGGTAAAGCTGTTGAGGCAAAGATCAGGGGAGAAGATTTTGAAACCCTGGATGTGATAGCTGCTGAATATATGGAGTTTCTGGAGGGGGTGGACGGAGCCACTGACGTGACCTGGGACCATAAGCCGGGGAAAGAGGAGCTGCGAATAAAAGTTGACCATAACAAAGCTGCCAGGGCCGGACTGTCCATAGGGCAGATAGCAAAAACGGTGAGGGCGGCTTTTGAGGGTGATATAGCCACCCACATCAAACCTGTAAAGGCGGAAGAGGAAACGGATGTTACAATTAAATTTGAGGACAGTAGTGCCTCTGATATGAGTGTTTTTGAAGACATTTATGTCCGCAACAGGTTTGGGAACCTTATCCCGCTTAACAAGGTGTCGACCATTGAAAAAGTTCCGGGAACAACGACGATCCATCATCTGGATGGGAAAAGAGTTGTTACAGCGTCCAGTAATGTTGATACAGATAAGACTACCTCGATGAAAGTTAATCATATGCTCATGAAGAAGTTCAAGGGTATCGAGGACAAGTATGTCGGATACAATGTAAAATATGCCGGAGAGCAGGAGGAAGCTGTAGCATCTCTTGTAAGTCTTATGAAAGCATATTTCTTCGCCTTTTTGATAGTTTATCTCATTCTTGCATCATTTTTCAAATCGATAATACAGCCCTTTATAGTTATGCTTGCCATACCTTTCGGACTTATCGGAGTTGTTCTTGCCTTTATTGCGCATGGGATGCCGATGTCTTTTCTTGCAATTTTGGGGATAGTCAGCCTCAACGGTATTGTTGTTAATGATTCGATCGTTCTGGTGGACTTTATTAATAAGTTAAGGGCTGAAGGTGTTTCGAGGCATGACTCTATAGTTAAGGGAGGGCAGATGAGATTAAGGCCCGTTATTCTTACAACCGTCACAACGGCGGGTGGACTCTCCACTGTTGCGTACGGGATCGGCGGCAAGGATCCATTTCTTGTGCCGATGGCCTTATCTTTGTGCTGGGGGCTTATTTTTGCCACAGCGTTAACTCTTATAATTATTCCGTGTATTTACTCCATAATTGACGATATCGCAATTAAACTCACTCGCAGGGACAGCATGATCCACACTGAAAAGGTGGAGGAATTTGACAAAAAATAAGTACTCTGCTTTAATAAGGGATATGCATAGGTTTAGCCTAAAAATATTTTATGTTTTAGTATCTATTGCCGTTCTTGTGGCTGTTCCCCTGACTCTTGATGCTGCAGAGTATCGGGACGATGTCGCTAAAGTTATTTTTGATAATGGCGCAGTTCTCCTGTCGAAGTACCTTCCTGATTCATCTATAGTAAATATACAGATAAGAGTTCTTTCCGGTCTTTCCAACGAGGGGAAATATGCGGGGTCCGGCATATCTCATTTTCTTGAACATGTTCTTTTCAAGGGTGCGGGCAGTATGAATTCTCTTGAGATCCGAAAGGCAATTAAGCTTATGGGCGGCGTGTCCAATGCCTCGACCGGGCTTGATTCCGCGGAGTATCAGATAACGGTTATGAACAAGGACTTTGAAAAGGCCTTTGATCTTTTGACCGATATTGTAATGGATCCGGTCTTTACTGAAGAGGATTTTGCCACGGAGAGGGACGTTATTCTTAATGAAATTAGATACCGTAACGATGATCCGACAAATAGAAGATTGAAAAAACTTTTTGCCAAAGCTTACAGCAATAATGTGTATGCTGAACCTATTATTGGTGTAGAAGACAGGTTCTTGAAGCTTACGTCGGAGGATCTAAAGATATATCACGCGCAAGCGTACGCCCCTGATCGAGTAGTAATAGGCGTTACAGGCGGTATTTCCTTTGATGAAGCTCTCAAAACAGTTGAGCCAAAAATTTCCAAATATACGGCAAAGAGCGACTGGGATCCGGTGGTTGCCGTTGAACCCATCCAAACGGCACCCAAAAAGGCTATATTTTCTGAAGAGGTGGCTGTCGGATATTTGGCCCTGGGGTTCCACTCAACAGATATATATTCGCAGGACCTTTATGCCGGGGATGTTCTTAGTATAATTTTTGGTGAGGGGAATAGCTCTAGGCTATACAGGGAACTGGTGAAACAAAAAGAATTGCTATATTCTGTCTCGAGTTTCAATTTTACGCCCAGGTACCCGGGATTATTTATTGTCACTGCGATCGGAAGTCCCGAAAATCTTGACCAGGCGGATAAGGAGATATTTAATTCCATAAAACGTTTGGAAGAAAATGGCGTAGCTCCGGAAGAACTTGCGAAGGCTAAAAACCTGGTTATCAGCGATTTTTTACATTCCCATGAACAGGTTTCCAACTTAAACTCTATTATTACCACTTCAGAGGTCTTTTTGAAGGATCCGGATTTTATAAGAAAGTACGTTGAAAATGTTAATACGATCACCGAAGAGGATATCATCGTTTTTTGTAAAAAATATCTTACAGAAGCGAACTCAACCGTGGTTGAACTTGTGCCTGACTTCTTTGCCAAGGAAATGGGGCTAGAAGATGCAGCTGTTGCGGAGAGTTCTCCGGTGTCCGCCGAAAAGGTAACAACTGTAGCCGCTTCGTCAGATAGGGTTCTATCCGACGCTATTCAACCATCCGGCGTGCTTAAGAAATATGAGACCGAACAATCGGAGGCGAAAGAAGAACAATATGTTATTCTCAAGAACGGGTTAAGGGTGATCATAAAAGAAAAAGGCGATCTTCCGATAGTTTCTGCAACACTTGCCGTTGGGGGCGGGCTTAGGGGGGAGACGGCCGTCAATAACGGGATAAGCAATCTTGCTGTGAATCTTGCGTTAAAGGGGACTGAGAGCAGGACGGAGAAAGAAATAATTCCTGAGATAGAGAATCGAGGAGGGACCATATTTCCCTTTAGCGGGATGAATAGTATGGGGATAAATTTTGATATCCTTTCCAAGGACCTTGATTTTGCGCTGCAGTTGTTGTCTGAAGTTGTCAGTGAGGCTGTGTTCCCGGCCGAAGAGATACGTAAAGAAAAAAGTAAGGTCATAGCAGCTATTGAAGAAGAAGATAAAAGCCTTTTTGAAGCAGGTATGAATAGTTTGCGCAAAACATTGTACGGTAAACATCCTTACTCCTTGCGCGTTCTTGGAGAGGTTGACAGTGTTTATGGGATCTCGAGAGAGATGCTCCAGGTGTACTACAAAGAACGTTTTGCTCCCGGAGAGGCGGTTTTGACAGTGGTGGGAGGTGTGGACGCTGGGAAGACACTTAGTCTCGTCAAAAAGTATTTTGGGGAATGGGAAGGACAAGGTCGCAGCCTTCCGAAAAATACTGTTACGGAAATAAATAAGGTTGAAGAAAAAAACAACTATATTAAGAAGGAGCAGGCCCTTGTCCTTTACGGATTTTACGGGGCTGACATACACAGCGAGATGAAATATCCTCTATATGTGGTTAGTTCTATCTTATCCGGGTCCGACGGCCTATTGTTTGATGTTCTCAGAGAAGAACATGGGCTTGCATACGTCGCGGGCGCGCTATCCTCCCCGGAATTGGATAAAGGATATTTTGCCATTTACGCGGCAACCATTGAAGATGGTATATCCACGGTCAGGGAGAGTATAGAGGACTCCGTGTCCAAGATGACGGCCGGGGAATTTTCAGAAGAAGAACTTATCGCTTCAAAAAACAGGATTATGACCCAACAGGCATTTGCACTGCAGTCCAATGTCTCCATGAGTCTCACGATGTGTGTAAATGAGCTTTTTGGTGAGGGGTATGACGAGTATAAATCGTATGATCTCAAAATAAACAAGGTATCCCACACTGACGTGTCGAGAACCGCTAAAAACGTGCTGAATCTAGGTAATTGTGGGATAGAAATAATTCATCCCTCGGATAAATAGCATTCCTTCCTTCTTTTTCTTTACCACAGCACATCTTTTTACTATAATAATGAATATGATATTAAGGACGGAACCGGAAAATGGGGGTGTAGGTGGTTAGGCTTCCAGCGGTGTCGGGACAATTTTATCCCGCGGACAGGGAGACCTTGTCCCATGAACTCGATTTATTGATACCGCAAGGAGGGGACAAGATAAAAGCGGTGGGTGCTATTTGTCCGCATGCCGGATATATGTTCAGCGGCAGCATCGCAGGAGAGGTTTATTCCGGGATACAACCCGCGGGAACATATGTTATCTTGAGCCCGAACCATAACGGGTGTGGTGCGCGGTTTTCCGTAAGTTGTGAAAATTGGAAAACTCCGTTGGGAGAGGTCGCGGTTGACACAGAACTTATTGATAGTATTATGGGTAAAACGGATCTTCTCGCAAACGATGCATCCGCTCACTCGGAGGAACATTCCATTGAGGTTCAGTTGCCGTTTATACAAAGAATATCTCCGGGGGCAAAGATCGTTCCAATAACCGTCCAGTTCGGGGCGATGCCGGAGATTACAGAAATAGGGTGTTCCATTGCCGAGGCTGTAAAAGAACTTAAAAGGGATGTTGTTATTATCTCATCAAGTGATATGACGCATTATGAGAGCCGGGAGGCAGCTCAAAAGAAAGATAAGATGGCTCTTGATAAAGTTTTGGGGCTGGATGCGAGAGGCCTGATGGAAGTGGTACTGAAAAATAACATTTCAATGTGTGGCTGTGTGTCGTCGGCGATAATGATAATCGCGGCGAAGGAACTGGGTGCGCAGCGTGCGGAACTGGTGAAATATTCTGATAGTGGAGCCGTTCTTAATGATACCTCGCAGGTAGTTGGATATGCTGGAGTAGTTGTTTATTAATAAAGGATGTGGATATGGGTTTATTCAAAAAAAGAAAGAATGTTCTGGTCCTTGGCGGAGGAAGTGCGAGAGGCCTTTGTAATATCGGAGTTTTGAGGGT
>CAYWDJ010000108.1:0-5674 GCA_964457005.1 uncultured Planctomycetia bacterium | reverse complement strand
AGAAAACACTTACAGCTTAAAGCTTACAGCTTACAGCTAAAAAAAGAGAGCTTGGGCGAATGATGTTTGGTTTCAAGAAAACACTTACAGCTTAAAGCTTACAGCTTACAGCTAAAAAAAGAGAGCTTGGGCGAATGATGTTTGGTTTTAAGAAAACACTTACAGCTTAAAGCTTACAGCTTACAGCTAAAAAAAGGAGAGCTTGGGCGAATGATGTTTGGTTTCAAGAAAACACTTACAGCTTAAAGCTTACAGCTATCAAAAAGGAGCACTAATATTTTTAATTACTAATTTCAATTTTGGATTTTTAATCTTACATTTTCCATTTATCAAAAAGGAGCCACTTATGCACGCTATAGTAAGATCAGGTTGTATCATAGGCATGGACGCCCGCCACATAGATGTTGAAGTTGATGTTTCGGGAGGCCTGCCCTCTTTTTCAGTAGTCGGACTGCCGGACACGGCAATACGTGAAAGCCGCGACCGGATACGCTCCGCCATAAAGAACGCGGGTTTTCAGTTCCCGCATCAGAAGATCACCGTTAACCTTTCCCCGGCCGAACTCAAAAAGGAAGGTGCCGGGTTTGACCTCCCTATCGCCCTTGGCATTCTTGCGGCTACCGGACACATTGAAGTAAACTCGCTAATTGACAAGATCTTTTGCGGAGAACTTTCACTTAACGGCAGTCTTAAAAATTTCAGGGGCGCCCTACCATTGGCTATTGCCCTTAAAGATAACTTTGATATATTCATACTCCCCTCGGCTAATTCGCGCGAGGCTTCTCACATCAAGGATATTTCCGTTTACGGGGCGCATTCCCTGCGAGAAGTCGTTGAACACCTGAAAGGCACAAAACCCATCCACAAGTCCCCGCATTCTCCGCGGACCGAAGCAAACACTTCATCCGGAAGCAAACTTGACTTCAAGGACGTCAAGGGGCAAGAACATATCAAACGCGGCCTCGAGATAGCGGCAAGCGGCGGGCACAACATACTGCTGCTAGGTCCTCCGGGCTCCGGCAAAAGCATGCTTGCCAAACGTTTTCCAACAATACTTCCGGACATGCAGATCGACGAAGCAATGGAAACAACAAAAATATACAGCGTCGCCGGACAGCTAAGATCCGACAACCTAATGGTCGAACGTCCCGTACGCTCACCACACCATACTATTTCCTATGCCGCAATGGCTGGCGGCGGGTCTATCCCCAGACCCGGGGAAATAAGCTTGGCGCATAACGGAGTCCTCTTTCTTGATGAATTTCCTGAATTCCGCAGAGACGTCCTTGAAACATTGCGCCAGCCGCTTGAGTCAGGCGACATAACCATAACAAGATCCGCGAGCTCGCTTCGCTATTCTTCACGTTTCATACTAATAGCCGCAATGAACCCGTGTCCTTGCGGGTATTTTACAGATCCGCATAAGCAATGTTCATGTTCACCGGCCCAGATACAGAGATACCTTTCAAAGATATCGGGTCCTCTTCTTGACCGGATCGACATACACCTTGAAGTTCCCCGCCTTAACTATAATGACCTTTCCAGGAAACGAACCGGCGAGACTTCAGAAAAAATAAAGGAGCGCGTTATATCAACAAGAAAGCTGCAGAACGAACGCTACAAAGAGATAACCGACCACCCTCCTTACAACGCGTATATATCCTCCAAAGAAACAGAGAATTATTGCGGGCTTTCAGACGAAGCCAAAGAACTACTGAAGTCAGCGATTTTAGAACTGGGAGTAAGCGCGCGAGCTTATGACAAAATACTCAAAGTTGCACGCACGATATCCGACATGGAAGCGTCCGAGATCATAGGGGCTCATCACATATCCGAAGCTATAGGATACAGATGCCTGGACAGGAATTTATGGGTGTAGCACTATTGAACACTCTCAACGTTTTCCTATTCTTGTTTTTGGGTTGAGAAAAACTGTAGATTATTTTTCGCTTTCTGGTGGTTCGGGTCTATCTCAAGAGTTTTAAGGAAATACTTTTCCGCGTTTTCCATATCCCCCTCCATATAATACAAATATGCAAGGTTATTATATGTTTCGGCATACCCGGGGTCTATCTCAAGAGCTTCGTTAAAATACTCATGCGCTTTTTCAAAATTTTTCCCGGCTCCTTCTTTGACCGCTTTTTGATTCAGGGCCATAACTTTTGACTGTTTCTCTCCTTCCAGGGTATTTTCTACAACCTTCAAATTAGACTCTGCTTTAGCATTCTCGGGATCGATCTCCAGGGCTTTTTTGAAAAATTCCCGGGCCTTGTCAGGATACCCCACATTGTAGTAGAGAAACCCCAGGTTATTGAATGCTTCGGCATTATTTTCATCCATGGCAATTGCTCCTATAAACAATTTTTCGGCAGCTCCGTTCTTACCGGAAACAGCCTGTCCTATGGCAATACTATTGAGGGAAAGACTCATCTCTTTAGAATTCTCACCTTCCCGAAAATAATCGGCATATACGCCTACAAGGTCTACCAGATTGGTCACGGCATTACTATAATCCGGCCTTACTTTCAAAGCTGCTACATACATATCGAACGCCCTGCTGAACTCTCCAACATTTCCATAAGCAATACCAAGATTATTATATACATCTGGAAATCTCTGGTCTATCTGAAGCGCCTTTTCATACAGAGGTACGGCTTCTTGAAACTGCCCCAGGGCCATATAGACATTACCAAGGTTATAGTACGTCGTAAAATCACCGGGGGCCATTTCTGTGGCTTTTGTATAAGGCTCCAGCGCTTTCTCGGGCTCTCCCATCAGCTCATATTGCCTTCCCAAATTAGTATGCGCGGCGTCACTTCCAGGATTTTTATTTATGACACTCGTCCAAAGCGAGATCTCATCTTTATAATTCCCGGTAATAGCCATCGTCTTCGCGGATAAAAATACTACATATACTGAAACAAGCGATACAGCCGTTATTTTGAGAACCTTCCCCGCGATAGCATTAGAAGTGACCTTACTGCGGACAGCGTCATAAACAAAAACCAGGGCTCCACAAAGGATCAGGATGATCGAGGCAATAGACATATAAGAAAAATGATCAGCGACAAAAGAATATATCATCGGATAAACATTCAGGATCCCTGACGCCGGAAATATTGATATGAGATAGAACAGAAACAGAGCAAAAGCGCCCCTGCCCCATACCTTGCGTCCCATATACAGAACTACAGCAATGCCAACTACCACGGGCACAAAGACCCATTGCCATATTTGAGTTATATCTATCTGCCACCTCGGATAGAAAAATATAAAGTCCCCGGGGATACAGACCTTGTATATATAAAAAAGAACTGTACGTCCGGACATGACTATCCTGTCAATGATAGACATATTGAATGCTTCTCCCTTGGCACCTACGCTATGTATCTCCAAAAATACAGTATTAAAGGCCGCTATGGCCCCAAATACAACCAGGGGAACAGTAGCCGCTATCTCTCGCTTCATGATCTTTCCGTTCTTCCACCACGCGTACAGCATTGGAACGGCTACAAAACACACAGAAACTGACTTACTCAAAAGAGCTCCTATAAATAATAACAGGCTCACCACATAGTGTATCTTTTTGTCAGAAGCTTCGTACTTAATATATGACAGAGTTGCCATCAAAAAGAACATAACAGCCATCAGGTTCTTTGCTTCGGTTATCCATGCCACGGTTTCCACCTGTATAGGATGAACCGCAAAAATAAGCGCGGCCAGCAATGCGGCACGCGGAAACAACTTTTTTACCAGAAGGAACAACAGTAAAGCATTCAGTATGTGTATCAACAGACCGACAACATGAAAAGGAAAAGGATTCAAACCCCAGGCCTTATGTTCCAGCCAAAAAAGCGTGAACACCATCGGATAATATTGCGGGGTCTCACGGGTAAGCCATATGTCTTTTAGGCCGTCATTTTTCTGCAAAAGTTCATTTTCATAAACATAGAGGTCATCATCCCACACAAATCCGTTACCAAGCGACGGGATATATACGATACCGCAGATAACCACGATAAGAAGCACAGGCACTATTTTCATCCAATTATTACTGAATAATGTCATATTATTTCCCTCCTTTTCCTTTTCTTACAAAAAAAACTTCCAGCAGAATGACCAAGGCTATCATTAACGCGCAAAAATACGCAAAGGCATCACCATAGTATGTATAAAAACGTCTGGCTGAAACTGTCGTTATGACATGGCTGTCAAAACCGGCCACGAACACATTGTCATCATCCCCGACCATTGACACTACCCTTCCAAAGGGATCAATAAATGCCGATATCCCGGTATTAGCAGCCCTCACGACAGGAACCCTGTTCTCAACCGCCCTAAAAACCGATGCCAGCAGATGTTGCTTCGCGGCTGCCGTCTCGCCGAACCACGCGTCATTGGTCATGTTCACAAGAAAATCCGCGCCATTTTTAACATATTCACGTGAAATATATGGGAACACATCCTCAAAACATATTAGTGCCCCGAATTTGAGGAAGTTCATTTCCCTTACCCTCTCGCCGTTCGGCTCAACGCTCTCCTTGAACGACCTCATAGAGAATAAAATCTTTTCGTTGCCGCTCCCATAACTGCCTATGGGCTTGTCAATGTACCCCCGGACAAACCCTATCAATGACTCGAATGGAATATACTCTCCGAAAGGTACAAGGTGTGTCTTTCGGTACACGTCGGAATACGTACCGTCTCTCTCAAAAAGAAGAGCGCTGTTATAATAAGTACCGTTCTCCGCGTAAACAACTCCCGCCAGGATAGGAACCCCAAGAGTCTTATTTAGGGAACTTATCTCCTCAACCTGTGACCCTGCAGGCACCAAATAAGGATACGATGTTTCGGGCCAAATAATGAGATCCGGTGAAATGCTCGCGGCCTGTGCAGTAAGATGCGAGTATTTTTCTACTATCTCCTTGGCAAATGCTTCTTCCCATTTGGTTGTTTGCGGGATGTTCCCCTGGACAACACTTATCTCCGCCTCTTTTAGGTCTTTTATATTCTGTATTTTATACACGCCATAAGATGTAGCCAGCAGCATAAAAAGAAGCGGCGTCATCAAATAAGCGATCTTTCTCTTGGAACGGGTAGCAACAGCATACAGACCCACATTAAACGCGATTATCAAAAAAGAAACCCCGTAGGCCCCGGTAATATCCGAGATCTGGATTATGTTTATATTTTCGTACTGGGTATAGCCCAAAATACCCCAGGGGAATCCGGAGAAAAGAACACTCCTTATAAACTCAAGCACGACCCATACGAACGGGAGCAGCAGCAACTCAAAAGATTTTCTGATGATAAGAGATGCGACAAAACCAAAAGCGCCGTAAAAAATTGCAAGAACCAGGACAAGGAGTATCGTTCCGGGAACGGTCACATTGACCAGCCAATGCATAAGGCTTCCAAAAAACACGACCCCTGAAAGATATGACAACCAGAAGGATTCCCTTTTGCCGGAATCTTTAACCGCCAGCAATAGAGGGACAAGAGCAAACCACGCCAAAGACGACAGCTCGAACGGAGGAAATGCGAGAAACCCCAACACTCCCGACAAAATCGCTAACGAAACTTTTTTAAGTTCTTTTTTAATAATCATATTTATCATTCGCTTACAGCTTACAGCTTATAGCTTACAGCTTATAGCTTATAGCTTACAGCTTAT
>CAYWDJ010000107.1:0-5730 GCA_964457005.1 uncultured Planctomycetia bacterium | reverse complement strand
TTGCAGGACAAACATTCAGAACTCCCCCGGGACGTACAATTCTCACAGCCTCTTTTATAACTTTTGCGACCGCATGTTGAAACATTATCCCTCCAGGTCGATTAAATACATACGGCACCGTAACATGATCAAAGCTGTCATCTTCAAAATTTGATAGATCCCTAATGTCCTGCTGTAAAAACTTTATTCCTTCCGTGTCTTCCTTTGGCGCATCATTGATCCTGTCTACCAATGTCGCGAAATCTCTGTTGCCGCTCCCATAAAAATTTTTCATAAAGATCTCGTCACTTCTTATCGGAGCAAATAGTTCAGCAAGCTTTATTGAATGTTCATCCATATCCACACCCGTCACTGTTCTGGCTCCAAACTCCTTTGCCTTAAACGGAACCGCACCGGTAGCACAACCAAGAACAAGCACATCCTTACCTTCAATATCAGAAAAATCCCTCACACCGAGAGACTCCGTCATAGACAGGGACAGATCCCCAATATTTACAACCATCCCATCAGATTCCCTCATTACAAGGTTTGCAAATTCATTGTAAGTTATGCCTATCGGGCCAGCCCCTTCTTCCTTCAGAGCAACAAACTGTTGGTATGTCATTATTTTGCCAAGAACCGTATTCATTTTTTCTATATCTATAAGCCCAAGTTCAAGAGCCCGTGTAAGTCCTTGTTTAAGAAAATCTACAGACTCCTGCCTCGGAACAAGATATATGCTGTGCATTTCTTCCGAAGACGGGCTCCTCTCTCTAAATTTTCTATAAAACTGTCCTTCATCTGAAACCTTGTTTTCATCAAAGAGTTCATCAAGAACAACATAATAAGGCCCGTAATTTGACGCATCCAGGTCCGAAAAGGTTTCATCCTTTATGGGCCCGGCTTCACCCGCTTCGATCTTTCCCTCTAGCATAATATTGAGCAACGCCCAGTGATTCCGCATAGGCAGGGTATAACCTTTCATTGATGCGCTGTCATGGCCGGTTCCATGCGCGACAATTTTATTCTGCGCGGCTACCGTACGCATCTTTTCGTATAACTGTTTTTCTTCATCATTTGAAAAATATTTTGACAGGCCTTCGTCCAACGGTGAAAGGTTTTCCCATAGCTCGTATACGGGTCTGTATCTTGCGTAATACGAACTTTTCAGAATATCATCTATAGTTCCCTCTCTCTTGTGCTTATCGTCAATCTCTTTCGCCCATGCGCGGAACCGGGTCCTCTCTCGGTTCGAAAGCGCGAATAAACTGCTCCTCAAACGCCACAGATTAATTTTTTTATTCTTCGCGGCATTATCCTCATACTGTTTTTTACATTGTTCCAGATCCCACAGTCCCGTAACCCATTTATCGGCATCCTCCAGCCTAGCATCATCTGCTACGGCCTCTTCTTCAGGTTTACCGCTTGCTATGTTCTGGCCATCAATAAAAATGGATCTTTTTGTATCATAAAGAAAGTTAGACCTCGAATGGCCGAATATATCTTTGTAGTATTCCGTGTACTCCTCATACAGCTCCGCGTTTTGCCCTGAGGTAATAAGATGATTATGTACATATCTCGCGTCATAGCCGTTTCGTTTAGCAATCTCCTCCGCCATTTCCTCGGCTATAAGCTGAAGGAGGATATCATTACGCGTGAGATGGTCATCAACAAAATGTTTATCTAAGTAAATAACAAGGCTTTTTTCGTCTCCGTCTTTCCCCCGCCCGGCATGAGCGACCTGTATAACAGCATCTTTGCCTTTCTTCTTGTTATAATAAAGCGTATTCTTATTGGACGGGACACTCTCCACCAAAACTATCTCGATCTTATTGGGAACGACACTGAACGCGGCAGCAGTTACAGCAGGATCACCCATAACCGGCCTTCCCCTTATAAGGTTTTTCAGGTTAAACTGCCCGGTCATGTTCGGACCATCAAAATCTCTTGAAATAAATGGGACTCCCGACAAGACAGGGATAGAATCGGCTATAGCCATGCGAAGAGCTTTATACTTAGCATCTTCTCTAGCATCTGTATTGTTCTCGGACACATCCTTGCCCGATGTAAAGATTGTTGTCCCTTTGCCTTTCTCAAGCAGCTTAGCAAGCTTAGGGTTGAATGCGTCATGAGTTATTCCCGGCTTGCCTGAAGCCGTCCCGAGATCCCCCCTCAACTCCATCGCACGATTGATAAATTCTTTTGAGTTTTTACAGTCCGCGAACCTCTCATCCTTTTTCCATATTTCCCTTAAGACGACAGCCACACCATACTCAAATCCACCTTCATCGTACCATATCTCCCCGTCCTGATTGTCCTGATAGAACTGTTTCATTCTGTCAAAGAGGGGTGCCATATGGAGGAAGAAATCCATGTTCTTGTAATACTTGGCCAGAGCAAATACAATACCCTGAAGCCTTAAAACTTCAGAACTTGGATGGGTCCATTCAATACCAATCTCACTCAGCCGCATCCCGATAAGGGCTTCTCTCTCAAAGCCACCGTTATACCCTCTCACCTCGTTTTTCATAGCTGAAAGAAGCTCATTTTTCACATCATCTTTAACTTGATACTTCTTTAGGATCGTTACTATGGCCCTAGCGCTTAGACTTGAAAGATGCGGTTCTTTGTGCCTTACCCCTTCCAAAAGTATAATATTCCAATTCTTGACCCTAACCCCTCTTTCTCCGAGAAGAGCCGCAGCATACATCTTAAGCGTTCTCCCCGGGGCATAGGCATATCCTTCCAATACGAGCTTTATTGTAGAGCCTTTTACCTTGACCAATAGATCAGTGACCTGTTCGTCTATTCCATGAAAAACAGGCAGCATACGTATCAGCACCCTTATCAGATCTTCATCTGTCTCCGGAATAATAGTCGAGTTCTCTCCTTCCTGGAGAAGCATAAGCACTATACCCAGACCCCTCAACATCTCATTATTCACGGGCTTGCGCTTCAATAATGACATATACTTTCTTTTCCATTCTTCCAGTTTCCCTTCCTTATGCGAACCTTCCTCTTCTTCAACGATATTCTCACTCCCCAAGAAATACTCAAGGAACTTGGAGGCATCAGGCACATCTTCTTCGGCACGGATCTCCCCTTTTATCCTGTCCTCCAGATGCCCCAGCTCGTGATCAAGAAAACTGTCTATTGCGTCCGGTTCGTATCTTTCAGCCATAAGCAGACTCTCTGCCACAGAATCGAGAATGAACAGGTTAAGCGACCTCGGGCTCCTGTCTTCGCCTGTGAGATCACGATTTGTACCGGCATGAGCTATAAAGGTCCATGCCTCCGGAAAATCGACCTTCCTTTTGAGAGCTATCTTCTCGACAAGGTCATAAAAATCCTGATATGGAATAACAACAAGGCTCACTCCTTTGACTTTCCCGGACTTCAGGCTTTTCAACCTGCCTTCTTCATCATTTTCTCGTCCGTGCCTGTCAAGCAGGCGATACAACTCACCTTTTCTTGACTCAATATTACCTTTTCTCAGTCTGCCCACAACCTCGTTAATGACCTTATGCTGTTCCTCATTGAAAGCGAACTGTTTCCATTCACCTGAGGCCGGATCTATCTGTAACGCAAGAGCCGGACCATCCAAATCAGGATCTATCGCGGACATGGGTTCAAAACCGCCCGTAAACACTTCCGTAAAGTCCTGGATTTTACTGTCAGGCCAGATCTCAATAAAACCGTCGCCGCTGTAAACATATGGAACTGCATTTCCCTTGAGCGTATCGATAGCTGATAGCGGCACCAGAACATGCCCCTTCACGACACTAATCCTTCTGCTCAAAGAACCGATCTCCCTGGCAATACGTCGCGACGCATATGCCCCCAGCACCCTCGTATCGATCCCCGGGCCGTATGTTTTCCTTATCATCTGTTTAAAAAGGGCTACTTTGTCTTTACTTACCAGAACAGAGTGCGGAACCCCCTGGAGATCTACAAAATTCATATACGTTACCTCTCCGTCCAACGCAAACTCTTCAGGAACCTCTATCCTTAGCTTAGACCTTCTGACATTTCTTACCCTCTCAACCTGCTTCAAAACATCACTTGGTTCCCCGTAACTTAAAAGTGTTTTAGACAGATACAGGGCCTCCTGAATGTCCGCCTCTGTTCTTAGGCTTTGCCTTAAAGATCTATATTCCCGGGTCCCGTGCTCAGCTTTGGCCGCATCTGGATCTGTGATATGTTTGATCTCATGGGAAAACATTCTCACGGCTTGTGCTTCAAGCCCGGGCGAGAGCATATATTTCAGGAAAATCTCGCCAAACCATATGGTGGCAGTGCTTTCTCCTGTGTGGACTATGCTAAAAAGATCTTCCCCTGCAGGGTTAACAAAAGCCTGTCCCTCTATGATCCCTATCATTATGTCATCTGCTTCCGCTACCTCATCCAGATCAGACATCAAATCCTTAAAGAGCATGCTCATCCCCAGAGGCTTTCCCAGATACTGTTTTAACCGGCTTATTTCTTCATCCGTAAGAAGAGGTTTTTTCAATTTCTCCCCGACATCACCATCTGCAAGTATCCTGCCAGGATCATTTTCAACATAAACAGGCCTGTAAAACAGGTTGTCCCATAATCTAAATTTCACTGCCCTGCCGTCTTTTATGGCCTGTCTGATGACAGGATTAACGACAGTTTTATTGTCGGCGGCTTTCCCTCCGATATTCTTTTCTTTACCCCCCGCGTATTCCGTCTCGACTTCCATTATCCATTCATCATCCAGCAATGCCGTTCTTACATCCTCAACCCCCGAATATTTTTGTGATTCAATAGAGATCAATTCATGCAATATCGTTCTCACAGTCTCAGTATCCCTGGTGTTCGGATCGATTGAAAGACTACGGGCATCTTCCAATGCTGTCTTATAGCAATATATGGCCCTTTGAATATCATTAGCGCTTTTATTCTTTCTCGTCATGAAATAATATCCCCGGGCTATCCACTTAGCTATGTTTATCTTGTACCCATTAGCCTCGATCGACCGCAGGAGAAGTTTATCCCTTTCCGAGGCATATCCCAGTATATGGTCCATAGACAATATCTGTCTGACCTCGGTCCACCCGGGTATACGAGTTCTCTCCGAGAACTCAACTATTTCAGAGATCATTTCCATCCCAGCGTTTATCATCAGCCTAATAGCCTCTGCCCTTTCAGCGCTGTTCTTTATCCCCGCCATAGCCTCTGAGACAGACCCCGCACGCGAGGCAAATCCAGCTTCTTCCAGTATCGCCTTATCAAAAACCTCTTGTATCTTAGCGATCCCGTTTTCATCAGGGACTCCGCCTTTAGCATTAGCCGAAAAATATGTATAAATTTTATAATATATCTCCGGAGTGAAACTATGCCCCCAACGTATATAGCCCGGTTCATTTATCCGACCCAATATTAAAGGTTGCTCCCCGGAACCCACGACTTTTGAAATGATCTCCACATTTTTATCAATCATATATCTTTTTAACTTGGCAAACGACTGCTTCCTGCGCTGAAATGTGCTTGAAGTCCTTCCTCCTATACCGGTTATGTTCGAATTACTACCGTCTACAACTTCAGCCACCTGAAAAAACTGACCTCCACCCAACAACTCCGTCACTACAATCGCTCCCGGATTTATAGTGTTCCTTCTAACAAGCTGGATAAATTCCTCTGCCTTTTCGTTATTAAAAGATCTGTTTTTGTGCCTGAAATCTTCATTTAATACCCATGTATTTCTCCATATGCTAATGTGGGCCGGGG
>CAYWDJ010000106.1:0-5737 GCA_964457005.1 uncultured Planctomycetia bacterium | reverse complement strand
GACGTAACTCCGTCGATGTCATAGTCTCCATACACCAGCATCTTCTCTTCGGCCTCTATAGCCTTTTTTATACGTGTCACAGCCTTATCCATGTCTTTCATAAGAAATGGATCATGGCACGCCGAAAGATCTCCAAAAAGAAAATCCTGGGCCACTTCAGGTTTTTTAATGTCCCTATTCACGAGCAACTGCGCAAGGACAGGCGATATTCCCAATGAATCACAAAGTGTTTTTTGCACTCTCTGGTTTTCCGAATACGTTTTCCACGTTCTTATCATATTTATTAGTCCTTATCTCCTACCGGCTCAACATGTATGACCACGTCTTTGACCGATGGTACTTTTTCAAAAAGAGCATCTTGTATTTTTACAGTGACCATATGACTATCGTCAACGGTCATTTCGCCCCTAACACCAATTGTCACTTCCAAAAACTGTTCTATTCCCGCTTTTCTGACGCAGACATCCTTTATCTGGGCAACGCAATCCACCGATTCAACGATCTCCCTTATGTGATCATAGAACTCATCAGGAGGCGCGGCGTCCAAAAGCTCGTCATACGCAAGATGAAATGTATCAGCACCCATCTTGAGAATGAACGCGGCAACAACTATCGATGCCAGTGGGTCCATAATAGCGTACCCAAGCCTTGCGCCCAGGATCCCGATAAAAGCGGCAACAGAGGAGATTACATCGCTTCTGTGATGATACGCGTCTGCCTTTAGCGATGCGCTGCCTATTTCATTACTCGTCTTAAGAACTCGCTTAAAGGTAAATTCCTTTACAACTATAGAAACCAAAGCTACGACCAGCGCTATGCTCTCCGGAGTCTTAAAATTACCTGTTATAAGTATCCTTCCGGTATGAACGACTATCCCGACACCAAGAGCGATAAGCACCATCGCGATTATTGAGGCTACAAAAGATTCCGTCTTGCCGTGCCCCAACGGGTGGTGGTCATCGGCGGGCTTTCGGGCTATCTTGAAACCGATAAGCACACCAATACTGGTAAGGGCGTCACTACCAGTATGGAAGGCATCGGCAACCATAGCCTGAGATCTGCCAAAAATTCCGGCAAAGATCTTAACTACGAAGAGGAGCAGGTTTGATATAATACCAAACCAGGCACCTTTCTCTCCGGCTTTATAACCTTGCTTATAGGTTTGCATTTCAATACACCGACATAAACCCGTTTATTTCCTCCGGGCTTTCTTGGATGGCCAATCGATCAAAAGCGGACTGGCTATAAATATTGACGAATAAGTACCAACAAGAACACCGATCAAAAGCACAAATGAAAAGTCATTTATAACTTCACCACCAAACAGGAACAACGCAAGCACAACCAAAAGCGTTGTCGTCGACGTAAGTACAGTACGCGACAATGTCTGGTTTATACTTGTGTTAATAATTTCTTCCTGACTGGATTTCCTCATCAGTTTTCTGTCTTCTCTTATTCTATCAAACAGAACGATCGTGTCGTTGATAGAGTAACCAACGATCGTTAGAAGTGCCGCAATTACAGGCAGAGAGATCTCCCTTCCCGTCAGGGCTAACATGCCCAGAGCTATAAGAACATCATGTGTAAGAGCAATAATAGCCGTTATAGCGAACCTGAACTCAAACCTGAAGGATATGTAAATACATATACCCACAAGAGCGAATATCAGAGCCTTAACAGCTGCCTTCCTCAGGTCTTCCCCTATAGCAGGACCTACCGTCTCTACTCTCATAACCTCAAATGTACCTTTACCAAATTTACCTTCAAGCCCTTCTACAATATCATCCGTCCCTCCGCCATAAGACCTGACGATCACGTCCTTGCCTTCTCCTGAAGATTGTATCGAAGAGTCGCCCAGCCCCATATCCGAAAGTACTCCACGCACATCCTCCACCGGGACCACTTCGGTAAAACTAAACTGATGCAATGTTCCACCCGTAAAATCTATACCGAAATTTTTGGACCCCCGGCTTAAGAAGAAAAACATACCCACAACGATAACTATGACTGAAGCAAGATATGCAAACTTCCTTACCTTCGTAAAAGGTATATTCGGCTGATTGAAAAATTGAAGCATAGGCAGTCTTTTCATATTGGGCTTTGCCATTGTAATAAGATCAAGCGCCAGACGCGTTACTACAAGAGCAGTAAACATACTGGCCAAAATACCTATACTCAAGGTTGTTGCAAACCCTCTAACCGGTCCGGTACCGAACTGGAACAGAATAAGAGCTGTGATAAGCGTAGTCACGTTAGCGTCAAGAATAGTCCAGAAAGCCTTGTCATACCCGGCGTGAACCGCGGCCCGCAGGGCCTTGCCTACCTTAGACTCCTCTCGTATCCTTTCAAAAATAAGTACGTTCGCATCTACGGCCATACCGATAGTAAGAACAAGCCCGGCAATACCCGGGAGTGTAAGTGTCGCGCCAAAATACGAAAGCGCTCCTGTAATTATCAATAGGTTCAAGACCAGTGCAAGGTCAGCGACAAGACCGCATAGAAGGTAATAGATCGCCATGAAAACAAGAACGACTATACCGCCTATAACGATAGCTCTTATACCTTTCGTAACGGAATCCCTACCAAGAGCGGGCCCTACACTTCTTTCTTCGATGATCTCGACCGGCGCAGGAAGCGCACCAGCCCTGAGGACAAGCGAAATGTCTTTAGCTTCCTGTATAGAAAAGTTACCACTTATCTGAGCCCTGCCTGACGGTATCCTCTCTCGGATAACCGGCGCGGTATTCACTTCACCGTCAAGGACTACAGCAAGCCTTCTGCCTATGCTGTTCGCGGTAATATCAGAAAAGATATCAGCGCCTTTATCATTAAGTTCAAGAGAAACATACGGCTGCCCAAAACCCTGCTGACTGAACTCGGTAGTAGCATCTACAAGCATGTCACCCGTTAACCTAGATTCTTTTTCGACAAGCAATGTCTCCGTCTTTCCGTCACCAAGGTCGAGTTCCAGAAGGTCATACCCCTCTATCTCTTCGCCTTCAGTTGCCCTCTTCATCAGAGCAGGATCCTCAACAACAAGACGGAACTCCAAGTGAGCGGTCTTACCGATAATGTCTTTCGCCCTGGCCCTGTCCGTTATACCGGGAAGCTGCACAAGTATTCGATCTTTCCCCTGAAGTTGGATAACAGGCTCTAAAACACCGAACTGGTCAATTCTGTTACGGATGACCTCAAGGGCGCGCTGCGGAGCGTCTTTTCGTTCGTTCTCCGACAGTTTTGACGTATCTACCTGTAGAACAAGATGCATCCCACCCTGAAGATCAAGCCCCAGTCTTATCTTGCCCTCTTCAACAAGGTTCCCCTCGTTATCATGAACATCAAGCGGCGGATATGAAAGCCATATAGCAAAAGCCGCCACCAAAATAACTAGAATACCTTTCCATCTCAGTTTATTGCCCATTGTGCAACCTTTCTTTTTTTATATTGTGAAGTAAGTCCACACTATGCAGTAGCTTCTGCTTTCTTAAGTCTGGAGATTGAACCCCTCTGTACCTTAACTCTCGTGTTGTCGTCAACCCTGAGAGTAACAACATCATCCTGGATATTAACTATCGTGCCGTACATACCGCCCGAAGTAACAACTTCGTCGTTCTTCTTGATGCCCTGCAGCATAGCAGCATGTTCCTTCTGCTTTTTCTTCTGAGGCCTTATCAGAAGAAAATAAAATACAACGAAAATTAATGCGATAGGAAGCAATTGTGTTAGTGGACTGGATGCTGCTTTTGCGGCAACCGGTGCCTGCGCAGTCTGCGCGAATGCAAGTGTAAACATTTTGTAGTACTCCTTTTCTGTTAATCACATATATAGTAAACTTAATTATACTTATTATCGAGAAAAATACAACTCATTCTCATATTTTTTGGACTTTTTTCGCGGTATATCTCTTTATGAACTGGTCCTTGAACCGGTCAAACCTGTCTTCCCTTATGGCCTCTCTAGCAAGCCGGGTGAGTCTAGCATAGAAGTAAATGTTATGCATAGAAATCAGCCTCAAGGAAAGGATCTCGCTTGTATTGAAAAGGTGCCTGATATATCCCCTGGTATAACTTCGGCAGGCAAGGCAGCTACAATCAGATTCGATGGGAGTAAAATCTTCTTTAAAAGGTGCATTTCTGAGCTGAAGTTCGCCATCAAAGGTTAATGCCTGTCCATTTCTACCGTTCCTTGTAGGGATAACACAGTCAAACATGTCCACTCCGGAGGCAATTGCCTCTAAAACGTCAGGTGGAGTGCCAACACCCATTAAATACCGCATTTTACCCTCTGGGAGGAGTGAAGCAGTGTAATCTGTTATCTCATTTATGAGTTCAGTGGGTTCTCCCACACCAATGCCACCAAGGGCATATCCGTCAAGATTCATTTCAGCAAGCTCTTCCGCGCACTTTTTACGGAGATCATGGTAGGTCCCTCCCTGAACAATGCCGAAAAGAGAAGTTTTAGCCTGCCTTTCGATAAAACGATCTTTTGATCTCTTAGCCCACCTAAGTGTAAGAGCCACGGAGTCTTCCACATAACCTCTCTCAGCCGGGTAATGAACACATTCGTCAAGCGGCATCATGATATCACTTCCTAGATCCATCTGTAGATCCACAACGCTTTCAGGCGTAAAAAAATGCTTCGACCCGTCTATGTGCGACTGGAACTCAACCCCTTCTTCCCTTATCTTTCTTAGAGCCGCCAGGCTGAATACCTGGAACCCTCCGCTATCTGTAACGATAGATTCATTCCACGACATAAAATCATGCAGCCCGCCGGCCTTTTTAACGATCTCCTGACCGGGCCTGAGATACAAATGATAGGCATTTGATATTATCATATCAACGCCGCATTCTTTGAGTTCCTCACTGGAAAGAGTTTTGACCGTAGCCTGCGTAGCTACCGGCATAAAGACAGGCGTTTCCATTTCACTGTGATTAGTGACTAGTTTGCCTACTCTTGCCTTAGATTTTGTGTCTGTATGAATTACTGAAAAGTTCATCGGGAAAGATCTCTAACTGCGTCAACCAATTCTTCTACGCTTTTGCCTTTTACCAGAAACCTGTCTGCCTCTCTTGCATACACGGTATCTTCGTACTCCTGGTAACCGGTATATATTATCACCCTGGAATAAGGCGACACCTGCTTGATAGTACCCAAAATTGATATTCCGTCTTTTTCCGGCATCATTAGATCTAGTATAATAACGGAAGGATTGTTCGTTTCCAAATACGACAGAAGCTCATAACCGTTAAAGACCGAATCTACTGCATATCCATGTTCGGAGAAAATATCTACGATAAGCTCGCATATCTCCTTATTATCATCCGCAATAACTATCTTTTTTCCGTCACCCATCATTAAGCCTCTTTCTTTCGATCCAGAACTAAAGTCAATTCAACCAGATCAAGAAGATCTTCAGGCTGAAAAGGCTTTGTAAGGTACTGAGCCACCCCACATGCCCTGGCAGTCATTCTTTCAACATCATCATCAAGACAGGTCAGGAATATCTTTGGAATACTCCCGTATAAGCCCCTCTCGTTAAAATCCTCTACAAGGTTAAATCCAGATCTTTCAGGCATAAACACATCGATTATCAGAAGATCAGGTGTATATTTATTGATGTAATGCTCCGCTTTCACGGGGTCTGCCAAGGTCGTAACATCATACCCCTTATCCTCGAGGATATCTTTCAACGTTCCAAGAAATTCTATATTATCGTCTATTGCCAGTATCTTTT
>CAYWDJ010000105.1:0-5778 GCA_964457005.1 uncultured Planctomycetia bacterium | reverse complement strand
ATCCCGGGCGAGTAGGAAGGCTAACAAATTGTCATCCCGGGCGAGCATAGCGAGACCCGGGATCTATTGAGATTCCCGCTTGCGCGGGAATGACGCTGAGAAAAAGGAGATAATTATGCAAAAAGACACATTATATGCGGTGTTCGGACTTGGAGAGTTTGGCCTGGAAATATGCAAAGTACTTTCCGACAGGGGCGCAAAAATTGTAGCGGTGGACCGCGACCAGAAGCTTGTAGACAGGGTAAAGGATATTGTTTCGTCAGCAGTTCTTCTGGACTCCACAGATGAAGACGCTCTCAGAAATGTAGGGTTGGATGATGTCGATGTGGCGGTTGTCGCCATGGGAGACAGCATTGACGGGAGCATACTTACCACGGTCCTTTTAAAAAATGTAGGAGTGCCATACATCATAGCCAGATCCATATCCGCGGTGCATGGGCAGGTCCTTAAGCAGGTTGGTGCTACAGAGGTTATAAACATAGCGGTTGAGCAGGGAAAACGAATAGCGAACAAGATCCTGTCTCCGGATATGGCCGAGACCATACCGATATCTGAGGACCTTTCACTGGCAGAGGTGCGCATACCGTCTAAATTTATAGATAAATCATTGAAAGATATTGAGCTGAGAAAAATATATAAAGTAAACCTTGTGTCGATCAAGAGGGTAGAAACGGAGATCGACGAGCTAGGCAATCCCGAAAAAAAAGAGAAAGTATTTACTCCTGAACCGGATGATATATTAAAAGCCGATGACAGGCTTGTGATCCTTGGTAGGGAAACCAATATACAAAGTTTGAAGGAGAAATAGTATGGTCCTGGTTAAAAAGAAACACCTGTATATACTTACAGCTATATTCTGCGTTATATTGATCCTGGGAGAGGTGAGGTTCTTTATGGCCCTGAAGGCAATGGAGAAGGTTAAGGACCTGGATTTAAAATTTCAGTTCGAAAATTTTATTTTTGCCAGTATTGTACTGGTATTGCTACTGGTCTGTTTCATTATATATTTTATGAGAGCAAGCAGTAATGTTCTTAAAAAAATGGACAGGATGATAGAGTTGTCGGAATACGGGAAGCTTGATATCTCCCCGCATTTGGAGCAGATGGGGCAGCTTGGTGAAAAAGTAGGCTACCTTCTGTATCATCTGCAGACGCTTAACACCATGAAGTCTCTCAAAATAAGTTCAGTATCGAACATCAACGGGTTTCTGATAGATCGTTCCGACGAGAATATTCTTTTAACTGACGTCCGGGGAGATGTTATAAACTGTTCCGCGGGAGCTGTAAAAGTGTTCAATGCGGATAAAAAGAAGATACGTTCGCGCAATGTGCACGACTTGATAGAAAATATTGATTTTAGCCACATCTATTATGACCTGGAGAAAAAAAGAAGACATGTTGATATAAAGAAATTCAAATTGAGATCCGGGAACAAAGAGAAAGAATTTAAATTTGTTTTTATCCCCGTGAGAAATGCCGAAGATAAAATTTCGAATATTATGGTTGTGGTAGAAGAGGATAACGGAGAATAGGATGAAAATTGACGAGCTTTATATGCAATACGCTCTTGGAGAGGCCCGGAAGGCATTCGATGAAGAAGAAGTTCCTGTTGGCTGCGTTATTGTGCATAAGGGAGAGATCATCGGAAGGGCCCATAACCAGATAAAGACACTGAAAGATCCTACCGCTCACGCGGAAATGATAGCCATAACCCAGGCTGCCGCGCATTTACAAAATGAAAGGCTTAACGAATGTGAGCTTTACGCTACGCTCGAGCCGTGTTCCATGTGCGTAGGCGCCATGATACTCGCCAGATTCAAGAAAGTGGTCTATGGGGCTCCGGATCCAAAAACGGGCGCTTGCGGATCGGCGGTAGATCTCACCAAACCCGGCCTTTTTAATCATTCTTTGGAGGTTGTGGGGGGCATTCTTGAAGAGGAATGCCGTCATATCCTACAGGAATTTTTCTTGGCGCGCAGATAGGCTAAAAAAATAAACTCTTTTAGCCAAAATATGACCTTTGTGCTATAATGTTCCCGATATATTACAGTAACAATACTGTTCACCAATTAATAATATTAAAAGAGAAGGTAATAACTATGGGAAAGATAAGAGTTGCTATCATAGGCGTGGGAAATTGTGCGTCATCATTAGTGCAGGGAGTAGAATATTACAAAAACGCTAAAGACGATGATATTATACCCGGGTTGATGCATGTCAATCTTGGAGGATATAAGATAAAAGACATTGAATTTTCCGCCGCGTTCGATATTGACAAGAACAAGGTAGGAAAGGACTTAAGCGAGGCCATTTGCACGGCTCCTAATAACACAAAGGTATTTGCAACGGTCCCTAAGCTCGGAGTAAAAGTTCATCGCGGGATGACTCATGACGGATTGGGTAAATATCTTTCACGCATAATAATGAAAGCTGCCGGCAAGACTGACGATGTCGCCGGTATCCTAAAGGCAACAAAGACGGACGTAGTTATCAACTATCTTCCGGTAGGCTCGGAAGAAGCCACCAAATGGTATGTTGAGCAGGTCCTCAACGCCGGCTGTGCTTTTGTTAACTGTGTTCCGGTTTTCATAGCAAAAGAAGAATACTGGCAGAAGCGTTTTGAGAAAAAAGGCCTTCCTGTCGTAGGAGACGACATAAAAAGCCAGGTGGGAGCGACAATACTTCACAGGGTGCTTACTAACCTGTTCTTGGACAGGGGAATGCCGGTAGACCACACGTACCAGCTTAATACAGGCGGCAATACCGACTTCCTGAACATGAAAGAGGAAGAAAGGCTTATCTCAAAGAAAATATCAAAGACAAATGCCGTTGTGTCGCAGATACAGAATAGAGGAATGGAAATACACGCGGATGATGTTCATATCGGGCCAAGTGACTATGTGCCCTGGCAGAAAGACAATAAGATCTGTTTCCTTAGAATAGAAAGTAGACACTTCGGGGATGTCCCTATGAACCTTGAATGCCGCCTTTCTGTGGAAGACTCTCCGAACTCCGCGGGCGTTGTTATAGATGCCCTTCGTTGCGCGAAAATAGCCCTGGATAATGGTATATCAGGTGCTCTTCTCGGACCAAGCGCCTACTTTAAGAAATCGCCTCCTGTGCAGTATGATGACAATACGGCCCGTGATATGGTAGAAGATTTTATCTCTACTTACGGCGGCAAAAAGGCCGAAAAGAAGGCGAGTTAATTTATAATGGCCGATCCCTTTGGTAAAATAATCAGAATGATAGCGAGATATCCCGGGGCTATCCTGTCTAAAACGGGAATAACCCCCAACCAGGTGACAGTTCTGGGCCTTGCAGCTAATTTCGTTGTGGCTTATTTTATTGCCATAGGCAGCCTTAGCTATCTGGTCATAGGTATCCTTATCTGGGTGGCTGGGTTCTTTGACGCATTGGATGGCAGCGTGGCCCGCCATACCGGGAAGACCAGTGTTTTTGGAAGTTTCCTGGACTCTGTTCTTGATCGGTACGCTGACTCTGTTATTTATCTCGGAATACTTATATACTTTATGAGGTCGGGCCAAACCAACCTTGTTGTTCTGGTCGTTGTCGCCATAGTAGGGTCTTTGGCCGTGAGTTATGTAAGGGCCAAAGCGGAAAGCCTTGGCGAGAAATGTGAAGTCGGCCTTATGCCGCGTACGGTCAGAATAATAGTTCTTGGGGCGAGTTTTTGTGTCGCACAGCCGTTTTGGGGCCTCTTGATCATAGCTATCCTTTCCCATCTTACCGTACTTCAGAGAATACTTTTTGTTCAAAAAAACCTTCAGAATAGATCATGATAAAATTAATCTTCGCATGTTTCTGGTATTTGCTTCCGGCAGCCCTTGGGAACCATAATGCTTCCTGCGGGAACAAGTTGCCTCTTCCTGGGCCCGTAAAAAGGGGGCTTGCAAAGATAGCTCTTCCCATCGATGGCGGAGCGCTCTGGAAGGGTAAAGAGATCTGCGGGAAGAATAAGACCTGGCGAGGCCTTGTAGTGGGTATTCTAACGGGGATAATCGTTGCAGGCGTACAGGCGCTTTTATTTTTTAATACGGAGTTTTTCAGGAACAATACACTCGTTGATTATGGCCGTGTAAACTTTGCCGTAATAGGGGGCTTAATGGGGGCGGGAGCTCTTACGGGAGATCTGGTGGAAAGCTTTATAAAGCGAAGGCTTGATAAGCCGTCAGGCCGTCCGTGGTTTCCATGGGATCAGATAGACTGGATAATAGGCGCTATGGTTTTGAGCGCACTGGTTTACGTCCCGGAAGTTAAGGTAGTGGTAATAACGTTGATATTGTACACGGGCGTTCATTTGTGTTCTGATCGCGTGGTATGCTGGCTGGGGATAAAGAAGAGAGAGGAAGTCAATTGAAGAACATCTTGATCATGGCGCATACTGTTCTTTTCTGGTTTTTAGTGACGATTTATACTCTTGCCTTCCACGCGTCATCGTATATAATCCCCTTGTTTATAAGAAATGAAGATAAAAAGGTACTGTTTCATAAGAAATGGGCAACATTATGGGGGACTTTGATAGTTAATTGTTCGTTTGTGAGGGTAAAAGTCTCCGGATTGGAGAATATCCCCACAGACACAAGTGTGATATTTGCGCCGAACCATCAGAGCTTTTTTGATATATTTATTTTACTCAAATATTTGCCCGAAGGGTATAACTTTGTTATAATGAGGAAGTTGTTTGATATGCCTGTTATAGGGCATAATATAACAAAAGCGGGGTTCTTGTCTTTGGACAGGAAAGATAAGAAAAAATCGATCACAATGATCAATCATATAATAGACCTGCTTAAAGACGGTACGTCTATTATGATTTTTCCGGAAGGGAAACTGACGAAGGACGGCAGCGTAGGGCCGTTTGGACGCGGAACTTCCATGATAATTCAGCATAGCAGGAAACCCGTAGTTCCTATAGCGATAGACGGAGATTTTGATGTGATGCCGAAAGGGTCCTGGAAGATAAAAGCCGGAGAGGTTTCTATGAAAATAGGAAAGCCGGTTTTATTTGAAAAATATTATGATGAAATAAACAAGGACACTTCCATGGAGCTGGCGGAAGAGCTAAGAAGTGTTGTTGTGAATTTAAAGGGATGAAAGGGATACATTGAAAAAGTTCATTAGAGTTGTACATTCTATAATATGGTGGATAGATTGGATTGGCGCATTTCTGATCGGAATGGCGATGTATATGATATTCTGGCAGAAAGACAGGGATACAGCCCGTAAGGCTGAGTATCACTGGGCCGGTACGCTTATGACAGTAGGCGGCATCAAGCTGGATATAGAGGGTCAGGACAATCTGCCGGATGAAGATGAGACAGTCGTATATATGGTAAACCATCAGAGCGATCTCGACTGGCCGATCATTTTCAGGGCCATCCCGGGACAGTATTTGTTTGTTGCAAAACAAGAACTTTTTTCCGTACCTATTTTTGGGGCCTATATGAAAATGAAGAACTATATCCCCATAAACAGGCGCCGGGTCAGGAGCTCTCTAAAGACATTTCAGAACATAATAGGTCTTATAAAATCAGGAGAGTCCATTGTTATCTACCCGGAAGGTACACGTTCGTATAATGAAGAACTCCAGAAATTTAAGTCGTTCAGTTTCGCCTTCTTGCAGGAAGCGAAAGTCAGGGTTGTACCTGTAGCTATTGGCGGGAGTATGAAGATCATCAAAAAGGGAAGCCTTCTCATGAATCCGGGAACGGTAAAGGTAACAATACTTCCCCCGATCAGCTTTAATGACCTGTA
>CAYWDJ010000104.1:0-5964 GCA_964457005.1 uncultured Planctomycetia bacterium | reverse complement strand
TCGGATATACGGCAAAAATAGGAAAGCTTCCCGCGGGTATACCCATTGCCGGGATCGCCGGGGATCAACAGGCTGCACTTTTTGGTCAGACTTGTTTTGCTCCGGGTACAATGAAAAACACTTATGGTACCGGATGTTTTGTTCTCATGAATACAGGAAAAAAGCGACCTGTCTCTAAACAGGGCCTGATCGCGACGATCGGATGCGGACCTAAAGGCGAACCGGTATATGTCCTGGAAGGCTCGATATTCATAGCTGGAGCCGCGATCCAGTGGCTGAGGGATGGACTTAAAATAATCCCAAACAGTTCGCATTCAGAGAAATTTGCTAAACTGACAAAAGATAATCATGGAGTATATTTTGTCCCGGCGTTTGTCGGTCTTGGAGCTCCATACTGGGAGCCTGAAGCCCGGGGCATCATTACCGGGCTGACCAGAGGCACGACAAGAGAACATATAGTAAGAGCAGCTCTTGAAGCAATGGCGTATCAGACAAAAGATGTGCTTTTGGCTATGCAAAAAGATTCCGGTTTTAAAATTAAAGAACTTAAGATCGATGGTGGAGCCGTTGTGAATAATTTTCTTTGTCAGCATCAGGCGGATATTCTTGGTATAGACGTGATACGTCCAAGAGAGGTGCAGCTTACATCGCTTGGGGCCGCATATCTCGCGGGACTTGCCGTAGGGTATTGGAAAAATTCCGGCCAGATAAAAAAAATATGGAAAAAGGATAAGGTGTTCTCCCCAAAGATAAAGAAAACGCATTCCGACGAACTTTATAAAGGATGGCTGACGGCTGTAAAGCAGGCTTTGGCGGGAGTATGAAAAAAACATACGATGTAATAATTATTGGTGGAGGAGTGATCGGAGCTGCCATTGCGCGAGAACTTTCCAGATATAATGTCAAAACAGCCCTTCTTGAAAAAGAAGAAGAGCTGGCCTTCGGCGTTTCTAAATCAAATAGCGGAATAATCCATCCGGGAACACAGAACCCGGTGGATTCTCTGAAGGGCAGGCTTTGTGTTGAGGGGAACAAACTTATTCGTAAACTCTCAAAAGATCTTGGCATAGATTTTCAGGAGGTCGGAGAGCTTATAGTCGCTTTTGATGCAGGAGAACAGAGACGTCTCATCAGCCTGAAGGACGAGGCGGAGAAGCTTGGAGTTCCCGGCCTGCGGATAGTCGACAAAAGCTGGTTAATTGAGAATGAACCTAATCTGAATAAGGATGCCGTGGCGGCATTGTACGCGCCTACAGCCGGCATAATAAGTCCGTACAGACTTGTCTATGATCTTTCAGAAAATGCTGCGAAGAACGGTGTTGATATATTTACAAATACGAAGGTAGTTGATGTCAAGCCGGGATTTGAGATAAGTACAGCCAACGGTACTTTCAGGTCTAAATTTATAGTCAATGCCGCAGGGCTTTTCGCCGATAATATTGCGAACATGGTCGGTATTACAGATATCGAGATACACCCGCGAAAAGGAGAAGAATTTCTTCTCGATAAAAAACGGCATAACCTGACAAAACATCTTCTTTTTCCACTTCCCGGAAAAACGTCAAAAGGAATACTTGTCACACGAACGGCAGACGGTAATCCTATGATTGGGCCAACATCCGTGGATGTAGACGATAAGAACGATCTTGCGACTGACGATGAATCTTTGACTGCAGTTATTTCCTCGGCAAAGAAACTCGTGCCGTCAATTAATGAAAATGACATTATAGCGTATTTTGCCGGATTAAGACCCGCATCAGGACATGATTTCATTATACGCCATGAAGCTTCCGTGTCGGGATTTGTAAATGTGGCGGGCATCCAATCGCCGGGCCTTACGGCATCTCCGGCTATAGCGTTAATGGCTGTTGATATTCTAAAACATAGTGGGCTTAAGTTGAGGCGTAAACTATTTTTTCATAAGCATAGAAAACGAACGGTTCATTTATTTGAAATGCCGGTTGAAGAAACAAAAAAGATCATAAAGAAAGATCCTTCATATGGAGATATCATATGTCGTTGCGAAATGGTTTCCGAGAAAGAAATTGAAGATGCTATAAATAGAGGCGCCACCACGATGGATGGCATTAAATTCCGAACACGTGCGCAGTCCGGAAGATGTCATGGGACATTTTGTACTACGAGGCTTATGCGAATTCTTGCCGAAAAGACAGGCAAAAGTATTCTTGAAGTCAGCAAGAGAGGTTCGGGCTCGGAAATTGTAAAAAGGAACAGGTGCGATGGTTGAGAGAGATCTGGTTATAGTCGGCGGGGGACCCGCAGGAATGGCAGCTGCCGTGTCAGCCTATGAAAACGGGGTTAAAGACATATTGATACTCGAAAGAGATCAGTTTCTCGGGGGCATACTTAATCAGTGCATACACACAGGATTCGGGATAGAATATTTTGACGAAGTTTTAACCGGTCCCGGATATGCTGACAGATTTATAGGCAAGGTTTTACGGGTTCCTGAGATAGAGATAAGTTTAAAGACTTTTGCGGTTAAACTTACCGGGGACAAGGTTCTTACATATCTTAAACCGGGTGTTGTTGAAGAGGTTAAGGCTAAAACTATTATTATGGCTACCGGATGTCGTGAGAAAACCCGAGAAATGATACATATCGCGGGGACGAGGCCGGCTGGCATATTTTCGGCAGGCCTTGCCCAAAAACTTATCAATATCGAAGGACTGTTGCCGGGTGAAGAGATCGTTATTGTTGGGTCGGGAGACATAGGTCTTATTATGGCTCGACGTTTTACTTTGGAGGGTGCTAAAGTAAAAGCGGTTGTTGAGATCCTCAAAGAAAGCCGTGGTCTTATAAGGAATGTTGTACAATGTATAGAAGATTTTGATATCCCGATACATTACCGCCATAAGATCAAACGCATTCACGGGAAAGACCGCGTCGAAAAAGTGGACATTATAGAGGTGGATGACGATCTTAATGAAATTCCCGGGTCAACAAACTCTATTGATTGTGATACTGTCTTGGTATCGGTTGGACTTATCCCGGAGAACGAACTTATAGAGATGGCGGGTGTCGAGATTGATAGATCTACAAATTCGCCTGTCTCCGACGAGATCAATAAATCATCCATACCGGGACTCTTTGTATGCGGTAACTCTTACAAGGTTTATGATATTGTGGACTCTGTTACCAAAGATAGCGTTATAGCGGGGAAAATGGCAGCGCAATATCTCGCGGGGCTCAAATGAACAGAAAAATGACATGCATTCAATGTCCCGCGGGCTGTTTTCTTGATGTTGAAGTCGAAAACAATAAAGTTATCAAAGTGCAGGGCAACAAATGCGTTAAGGGCGAAGAATACGCAAAAGACGAGATAGAAAACCCAGTTAGGCTTTTAACGACTACGGTCAAGGCTTCAGGACTATCTGTAAAAATGATTCCGGTCAAAACCGATACGGGCGTTCCGAGAGAGAAGTTATTTGATGCCATGCAAGAAATCAGTAAACTTTGCATTACAGGGCCTGTTATGGCTGGTGATATTATAAGTGACAACTTGGTGGGTTTGGATATTAAAGTTGTGTCTACTAGAACAGTTAAGAGATGATTCCGGACAAGTTAATCATTGGCATTCCGGGCGGAGAAGGTAAAACATATGGCATCCCAGGCGAGAAGGTAAAACATATGTCATCCCGGGCGAGAAGGTAGAACATATGTCATCCCGGGCGAGAAGGTAGAACATATGTCATCCCGGGCGAGCGAAGCGAGACCCGGGATCTGAAAAATAAGGAGGGGAAATGAGAAAGCTAGTATCGTTGGTTCTTGTTGTGATTTTGGTTATGGGTTGTGCCGCTGCATTCGCCGGGCAGGCAAGTTCAAACACAAAGCTTAAGACAGAACATACTGTTGCAAAGACATTTTTTGCCGATCTGCAGAAACTTTTTACCGAGCAGATACCAAATACGGAAAAGAGCGCTACTTACGGGTTAGATAGAAACGCCCAGAAACAGGAGAAATAATTTGCCTAGCTACTTAAGCGTGGGTATACTATTTTAGGTAAGTAAGTATTTTATATTTAACATAAGAGGAGGGGGCCATGAGAAAGGCTTTAGCATTAGTGCTAGTAATTATGCTTGTGTTGGGTTCAACAGTTGCCTTTGCAGCTTCAACATCTGCAGCAACAAAAGACACAACCCAGACTGACAATGTGAGAACATTTTTCTCTGATTTCGCAACCCTGTTTAGAAAGCAGATTCCTGAGACATTAGATCATCCAACTAACAACAATCTGTTTGACAAGACGAGTACTCAGAAAAACTAGTAAGTCAGTTTAACGCATTTAAAACCTCTGATCGTATATGCGGTCAGGGGTTTTTTTTGTGGTATAATATGCCGACCTTATAAAGGAGTTGATATGCGTATAAATATAGGATATTTTACCTCTACAGGAAACACTTTATGGCTTCTCCTGAAAGCAAAGGTTCTTATAGAGAAGAAAGGGCATACAGTAAAATTATTCGAGATAATTAAAGATGCTGATGCCCTTTCATCAGAGGGTTGTGATCTTTTGGGTTTTTTCTATCCCGTATGGGGGTCAAATCCGCCTGACCCCATGGTTGAGTATCTAAACAATATGCCTGAAGGCGATGGAAAAAAAGTCTTTTTTGTGGGGAATTGCTGTGCGTTTACAGGAGATACTGGGTTGCGGTGGAAAAATATCCTTGGTAAGAAGGGGTACGATGTGTTCTACCTGGATCATATCATCATGCCGACCAACATAAATATCCCGTGGCTGCCTGAAAATGTCTTGAAAAAGGTACCTGTGGGTGACGAACTTAAAAACATACTCTCCAAGGCCGAGCAGAAACTCCCGAAAGTATGTAATTCTATTCTTAATCGAGAGAAAAAAGTCGAAGGAAGAGGCCCCATTTCCAGATTGGGCGGATTTATGCAGAGAACGTTCTACTGGACAGCGGACGCGTATAAGACAAGGTATTCGGTAGATAAAGAACGTTGTGTTAAATGCGGATTATGCTACAGGGTGTGTCCTACTCAAAATATTTCAAGAAGCGAGGCCGGGGAGATCACCTTCGACAGTAAATGCATTCTGTGTGTGAAATGTTTTGATCTGTGTCCGGCCGATGCCGTTCTGATCTGTAAGAAGAGCATTGATAATGAAAAATATCGAAGATATAAAGGACCCGGCCGCGACATAAAACCGGTTGAGTACCGAGAGGACTAAATGATACTTGTACAAAATATAAAAAAACAATATATTAACCAGCTTCTTTTTGAGGAAGTTACTTTTAATGTAGATCCCGGTGAGCGGATAGGCCTTCTTGGTAGAAATGGCCATGGAAAGTCGACTTTGCTCAGGATTATTACAGGTGAAGAGCAGGAAGATGAAGGCCGTATTGTAATCCCCAAAAAATACAATATAGGCTTTCTTCATCAGAAGATCGAGTTCACTGAAAATATTATTCTGGAAGAAGTGTGTAAAATGCTCCCGGAAAATGTCGAGACAGAGCATTGGAAAGCAAAAAAAATACTCGCAGGACTGGGTTTTACGGAAAAAGACATGATGGGTGATCCCGCTACTCTTTCCGGAGGATTCCAGGTACGGGTAGAGCTAGCTAAGGTTCTGGTCTCGGAACCAGATATGCTGCTTCTCGATGAACCTACAAACTTTCTAGACATAGTTTCTATCAGATGGCTGGAAACTTTTCTTAAAAAATGGAGAGGCGAACTTATCGTCATTAGCCATGACCGGAATTTCATTGATAGCGTTACGACGCATATAGTGGGAATACACAGGCGAAAAGTTACCAAAATAGCAGGTGGAACAGAGAAATACTATAAACAGGTAATGGGTGACGAAGATATCTATGAGAAGCACCGTCTTAACCAGCAAAAGAAACAAAAACAGATCAAGGAATATATTGATACTTTCCGGGCAAAAGCCAGGCGCGCTAAATCGGTGCAGTCTAGTATCAAGAG
>CAYWDJ010000103.1:0-5996 GCA_964457005.1 uncultured Planctomycetia bacterium | reverse complement strand
CTCGCGCTAAAGTATCATCCTGATAAAAATCCCGGAGATAGAGAAGCCGAGGATAAGTTCAAGGAGATATCTCACGCGTATGAGATGCTGAACGACCCCGCTAAAAAGCAGCAATATGATCAGTTCGGAGAAAGTGCTTTCCAGCAGGGAGGTAGGGGGTCCGGAGGGTTCCATGATCCGTTTGATATATTCAGCGAGGTATTCGGCGGAGCGTTTGGAGATGTTTTCGAAGGCATGTTCGGGTCCGGCGGTGGGTCGAGGCGCAATGGGCCTCAGCAGGGACGAGACTTGGAATATAGCATGAAAATAGATTTTCTTGAAGCGGCCAAAGGCACGGCAAAAGAGATCAAGGTCCGTAAATATGAAAACTGTTCCGTTTGCAGCGGTACCGGAGCAAAGAACGGGACGGCTATTGATGATTGTGGTGTTTGCCGGGGTGCCGGACAGGTCAGGCAGTCGAGTGGTTTTTTCAGCGTTACGAGAGCCTGTTCTTCCTGCGGGGGAACCGGCAAGGTTATAGAAGAAAAATGTACCGAATGCTATGGTGCCGGACAGAAAGAAATTGTGAAAAATCTGGAGGTAAAAGTTCCGGCTGGAGTAGATTCAGGTGTGAGGCTGCGTCTCACAGGTGAAGGAGAACCCGGCAGAAATGGGGGCCCTTCAGGTAACCTGTATGTCCATATTGACGTCAAAGACCATGACGTGTTTTCTCGTAAGGGATATGACATCTATTGTTCGATACCTGTTAGTTTTGCGCAGCTTGTTTTTGGTGACGACATAATGGTTTCCGGTCTTGAAAAAGATGAAGACTTGGAGATCCCGGCAGGGACTCAGAGTGGTAAAGTGTTTCGCATGAGAGGGAAAGGTGTCACGAGGATCGACGGTAGAGGTAAGGGAGATCAGTATGTTCAGGTCCAGGTTGAGACGCCGAAGACACTTAATGCCGAGCAGAAAAGGCTTTTGAAGGAATTCGAAGAGAGCTTTGGCCGGAAGGTATCGCCTAGAAAGAAAAAAAATATCATGGATAAAGTGAAAAAAGTGTTCGAATAGAGGAGAGTAACATGCCTACCTATGAATATAAATGTGAAAAATGTGAACATCTGTTCGAAAAATTTCAGAACATGACAGATGAGCCTGTCAAAAAGTGTCCCAAATGCGGGGAAAAAGTTAAGCGACTTATCGGGGCCGGAGCCGGCATTATATTTAAGGGGTCGGGGTTTTATCAGACCGATTACAAAAATACATGTCCTAAAAATGATACAAAAAGCGGCAAGAAGGATGGGCCTGCGTGTTCAAGTTGTGCCTGTTCATAGGCGGGAAAATGACTTTAAGGAAAAAGTATTTAAAAGTTACATGGAGCATCACTGGTATATGGGCGTTTATCGTACTTATACTTAGCACGGTGCCGGCCAGCGCTTTCCCCCAGACGGAGATATCTTATATGGACAAAGCCTTTCATTTTGGGGAATTTATCGTTTTAGCATTACTGATGACCCATGCCTTCAAATACGCCAAGGTGTCTTTGGCTGAGAACTCATTATTTACGTTGATATTAGCGGGTGGATATGGTATTTTAATGGAACTGACCCAGCTCTATGTGCCGGGCAGGAGCGCAAGTATTTATGACATAATGGCAGACCTTGCAGGGGTTGCCGTAGGGGTATTAATAGCAAAGGTAGTATTATATGGCAGAAATCAAACCATTTAAGGCAATATTGTATAACGAGTCCAAAAGCGGGACATTTAAGGACGTTGTTGCTCCACCGTATGACGTAATTTCCGAGGAACAGTGGCAGTCTCTCTATGATTCCAGCGATTACAATATTATTCGCCTCATCTTGGGGAAATCACTTGAAACTGACGATACGGACGACAATAAGTATAAGAGGGCGGGAAAACTTTTCAGGGATTGGGAAGACAACGGAATTCTGAAAAGAGATGAAGAGCCGGCCTTTTATGTGTATCAGCAGGGATATGATTTCAAGGGGGAAAAGTTCTCCAGAATAGGCTTTCTGGGACTTATGAAAATAGCAGATCCGGGGCGAGATACTATCCTTCCTCATGAACACACTCTTTCAAAGCCAAAAGAAGACAGAATGAACCTGCTCCAAGAAGTTAAGGCGAATTTGAGTCCTATCTTTACACTTTTTGACGACAAGTCAGGTGAAGTAAATGACATTCTCAACAGGACTGCCGGAGCGCAGGATCCTGTGATCGATATAGACGCCGGGATACAAACACATAAATTGTGGCGTATCACAGACAAGGGCGAGATCGATGCGATTGTCCGAAGAATAGGCGGAGGCGGGGTTTTTATTGCAGACGGACATCACCGGTATGAGGTTGCCAGGCAGTACAAAAAGGCGAGGATGCAAGAAGCCGGGTATGACGGACGCGCTGATCATATACTTATGTACTTTGCTGATATGGCGGATACCGATAACCTGACGGTTATGGGTACACACAGAACCTTAAAGGACATACAGGGTCTTGACGAAAATATTATAATAGATAAACTCAGCGGATATTTTGAGGTTATTGAATGTTCTGCACTTGATGAAATGACGAAAAAGCTTGAGGAGCTTGCCGACGAAGGGCATGCTTTCGGTTTTTATGGAGGGAAAAGATATGTTGTCATTAGATCAAAGGACAAAAAAGCGCTGGTCGCCCTCATAAAAGAGGATAGGTCCGAGGTGTGGAAAGATCTTGATGCAAGTATTCTTCACGCGGCTATTATGGAGAGCATACTGTCGCTTGAGAATAAAGAGGGGAATATCACGTATGTGCGTGATGCGGAGGATGCCGTTAAACTGGTTGATGAGGGAACTCACAAAGCGGCGTTTATAATGAACGCTACCAAGGTATCTCAACTTAAAGCGGTAGCGGAGCTTGGCGAAATGATGCCGCAGAAGTCTACGTATTTTTATCCAAAACTCTTAACAGGCCTTGTAATAAACAAGTTTGAAGAAGCAAAGGCTGGATCTGAGGTGTAATTATGGCATTTTTTTCAAAAAAACCTATTTTTGGAAAATCAAAGAAAAAAGAGATCCCTGGCGGATTGTGGACCAAGTGTCCTTCCTGCGGGGAACTTATTTACAATAAGGCATTGAAGGCCAACCTCGAGGTTTGCAATAAATGCGAATATCATTTTCGTATGACAGCTTATGAGAGGGTAGAAAAAACGCTTGATCCAGGATCTTTTAAAGAGGTTTGCAAGAACATGGTGAGTAAAGACCCCCTTAAATTCAAGGGGCCAAGTGATTACCCGACCAAGATAAAGAGGGACCAGAAGGCAACTGGACTTAAGGATGCGGCTGTAGTAGGAGAGGGTACCATTCATGGTAAGCGTGTCGCTCTCGGGGTTACCGATGCAAGATTCATTATGGGGTCGATGGGGTCAGTAGTAGGCGAGAAAATAACACGCCTGATAGAACACGCGGACAAAGAAAAGATACCCCTCATTATAATTTCCGGTTCAGGTGGCGGCGCGAGAATGTACGAGGGAATGTTCTCTCTTATGCAGATGGCTAAAACAAGCGCGGCTTTGGGCAAACTTAACAGAAGCGGTGGAACTTTTATTTCCGTTCTTACAAATCCTACGATGGCCGGTGTAATGGCCAGTTTTGCTTCTTTGGGAGACATAATGCTGGCTGAGCCGAAAGCATTGATAGGATTTACGGGACCAAGGGTTATAGAACAGACCATTAAACAGGAACTTCCGGAGGGCTTCCAGAGTTCTGAGTTTCTTCTGGAGCATGGGCTTATAGACATGATCGTTCCCAGGAACATGATGAGGGAGAGACTCTCCAAGTTGATGGATTATCTGACTCCGGTAAGGACGTGAGATACGGGCAGTAGTTGATAGGGGTTCCAAGGTATTGTATTTTTTATAAAAATCAGATTTAACTCTTAAGGTGGCATTGTGGCACAAGTAAGTTTGAGAAATGTTTCTAAAACCTTCCCTGGCGGCGTTGTCGCTGTTAACAATGTAAATTTCGGTGTCGACAACAAGGAGTTCGTTGTTCTTGTAGGCCCTTCAGGATGCGGAAAATCCACCACCCTCAGGCTCGTCGCGGGGCTGGAGACAGCTACGGACGGAGACATTTTTATAGGTAACAAAAGAGTAAACAATATTCCGCCTAAAGACAGGGATATCGCTATGGTGTTCCAGAACTATGCTCTGTATCCTCACATGACGGTATATGAGAATATGGCTTTTGGTCTTAGGTTGAAAAAATATCCAAAAGAAGAGATAGATACGAGGGTAAAAGAAGCTGCCGGTATTCTTGGGTTGGAAAGCCTGCTGAACAGGAAACCAAGAGAACTTTCAGGTGGCCAAAAACAGCGTGTAGCGGTAGGAAGAGCTATAGTGCGTAAGCCTATGGTTTTTCTTTTTGATGAACCTTTGAGTAACCTTGACGCAAAACTCAGGGTCCAGATGAGGACGGAACTCCACCGTCTGCACATAAGATTGCAATCAACAATGATATATGTTACTCATGACCAGACTGAAGCTATGACACTTGGAGACAGGGTAGTGGTGATGAAAGACGGAGTTATTCAGCAGATAGATACTCCAACAAATATATATAACCAGCCCGTGAATAAATTCGTTGCCAGTTTCATAGGCGCGCCTCCGATGAATTTCCTTGAAGGAAAAGTGGTTAAGCTTGAAAAGAAGCTTTATTTTGATGAGGGCAATTTTCGTATCAGGATAATCGAAGGTATGTATGATGCTCTTGAAGATTATGTGGACAAACGTGTTATAATGGGTGTAAGAGGTGAAGATATCTACGACAAACTGTTCGTCTCTGAAGCTCCTCCTGAGAATATTGTAACGATGACTTGTGAGGTCGTAGAACATTTGGGGTCGGAAGTTTATATCTATATGAACACCGGAAAACATGTACTTGTCGTCAGGATGGGCGGGGACGCCAATCCTCAGATCAACCAGGATATGGACTTTGTTTTTGATATGAGCAAGATCCATTTCTTTGATAAGGTTACTGAAAAGGCGATAGTATAACCCCTATTTTTAATTAGAAATTTAACTTAATCAGGTTTTTCATGACTCCTTTTGTTAAAAGGAATCTCCTAATACCCTTATCGGTTCTTCTTTTTGCAGGATTGCTGTACGGCTTGATCTTTGTCGGACCGGTCTTTAAAAGCCAGGTCCAGCATTTGGAGTTCATTATCATAAGCATTATGATAGGCCTCAGCCTGGTAATAATGCTATTCTGGGCACTACTGGGCGCTTTCGGCGGACTTTTAGCTTTTCTCGTAACCATGATCTTCCTATACAAACCTTTAACAGGGTTAAATTCATATTACTACGGTGTTTTGATCCTGGCATTTTTCATAAACAGCTACGCCGGATATTACTTTTCAAGGAAGATCCATCAATCAAGTCAAAAATATAAGGTTACAAAAGAAAGGGTTAGCGAGGATACCAACCTGATCACCAATCATTTTAAGAACAGGGAACTTGAGGTGACGGCGATGGGCGATAAGATCGATAGCCTGATGCGGATGAAAGATATAGCCGACAATTTGAGCTCATCTCTTTCAGAGGAAGAAGTCGTGAGGTTGGTGGTAGAGAAGACATTTGACATTTTCGGAGTTTTTTCCAGGGTTATGCTTTTTATGGTGCCCAAAGAAGAGGGAGACCTCAATCTCGTGCATGTCTTGAAAGGCCCGACACGCAGCACGGTGCAGAATAAAATGGGAGATATATTTGACAGGTGGGTAATGAAGAATATGAAAAATCTTCTTGTCAGGGATGTTAAAAAAGATTTCAGGTTCAGCATAGACGGAAGCGGTCCCAAAACAGAGTTTACGTCGCTCATTATTAAACCGTTGGTTATCGAGGGTAACGTTCTCGGGGTTATAAGGGTAGACAGTATGGATGAATCCGCATACGGCCAGCATGATCTGCGTATTCTTGACATTATTGGAGAACTCGCCGCCGTAGCTGTTGAGAACGCAAGGCTTTATAA
>CAYWDJ010000102.1:1725-6013 GCA_964457005.1 uncultured Planctomycetia bacterium | reverse complement strand
CCGGCCTCTATCGCCATATTGCATATGGCAAAGCGGTCATCCATAGAAAGATGTTCAATGGTGTTTCCGGCAAACTCAAGTGATTTATAAAGGGCCCCTGAAACACCAATATCGGATATTACGTGGAGTATGAGGTCTTTACCGCTTACCCATTTACGGGGCTTACCCGAAAATTTAATAAGTATTGTTTCCGGGACCTTAAACCAGCACTCTCCATATGCCATTGCATAGGCAAGATCCGTACTGCCGACTCCGGTCGCGAACGCGCCAAGCGCGCCATGGGTACATGTGTGCGAATCCGCCCCTATCATAAGGTCTCCAGGAAGTATCAGCCCTCTCTCCGGAAGAAGAACGTGTTCAACCCCCATCTCCGCAAGTTCAAAGTAGTTATCAATACCGAATTCCTTAGAGAAATCTTCAAGGATCTTAGCCTGGTTAGCACTCTCCATGTCTTTCGCCGGCAAAAAATGGTCCGGAACCAGAACTACCCTTTTTTTGTTAAAGACCTTTTTAAGGCCCAGCTCCCTGAATTCCTGTATAGCAATGGGACTGGTAATATCATTTCCCAGACACAGATCCAGTTTAGCCCTTATAAAATCGCCCGGCTTGATATCCTTAACACCGGTTGCATGATCCCTGAGTATCTTTTCGGTTATCGTATAACCCATTTTGTCTCCTAGGTTTAGTGTATAGCGCATATTCTATTATTAATATTAAGATGTAAGTTTAACAAATTTTACCATTAAAATCAATACCTTAAATAGCTATAAGCTATAAGCTTTAAGCTGTAATTGGGGGATTTAACCACGCCTATAGCTTACAGCTTACGGCTTACATCTTAGGTATCGCCTGAAGGAGACGACGGGTATACTCATTCTGGGGATTTTGGTAAATATCACGGCTTGATGCTATCTCGCAAAGCTTACCCTGATTCATTACGCCCACCACATCCGACATGAATTCTACAACCCTAAGGTCATGTGATATAAAGAGATAGGTCAACCCGATCTCTTCCTGGAGGTCTTTTAGGAGATTAAGCACTTCAGCCTGTATAGATACATCGAGACTGGAGACCGGCTCATCAAGAACAATAAGGGCGGGCCGGCGAATAAGGCTTCTCGCTATGGCTATACGCTGTCTTTCTCCTCCTGAAAACTGGTGGGGATATTTATCCAAGGCGACATCCGGGTCTAATTTTACCAACAGCAATGATTCTTTTACCCTGGAGGCGATCTCCTGTTTGTTAACTCCTCTAACATATAAGGATTCGCCCACTATCTTCCTTATTGTCATCCTGGGGTTCAAAGAACTTGAGGGATCCTGAAAAACTATATCCGCGTCACCACCAAAAGAAATAGTCCCTTCGTCGGCTTTCAATATACCCACTATGAGCTTGGCAACTGTAGTTTTCCCTGATCCTGATTCTCCTACAAGCCCGAAAGTAGTTCCATCTTCTATGCTGAAGCTTATACCATCAACGGCCTTAACAATGCCGTCATCATTAAATATTCCACGAGTTTTAAATCTCTTGCTTAAATTATCGACTTTTAGTATTACGTTCATATCTGTTCCTCACATCCACAATATGTGATCCCGGGCGAGGCAGACGAGACCCGGGATCACATGAAAATAATAATATTTTTATTGGATCCCCGCCTTCTCTCGCCGATGGCTCGAGGCTCCTTCTTTTAGCCTTGATGGCCACACGGTGTCGCGGGGATGACAACTTCTATAACCTCTCCCTCTCATCGCCCAGTCTTGGTATAGATTCAATAAGCTTTCTGGTATAATCGCTTTCGGGGTTCTTCAACACCTGATCTTTATCGCCCGCTTCAACTATCGTTCCGGACTTCATCACACATACCTTGTCGGCTATCATATTTACAACGGAAAAATCGTGTGTAATAAACAAAATGCTTATTCCCTTTCGATCTTGTATCTCTTTTATCAAGTCCAAAACATGTTTTTGTACAGACACATCAAGTGCGGTGGTGGGCTCATCAAGTATTAGAAGCTCGGGATCACTTGAAAGCGCCATAGCCAGCATAACCCTCTGTCTCATCCCGCCGGACAGTTCATGCGGATATTTTCCGGCAACGTCATCGTCAAGTTTCACCATCGACAGCAGTTCATAGAGTCTCTCTTCTATTCCCTGTTTTTTTAGATCAGTATGATAAGCGATAGTCTCATATATCTGCTCATAGACCTTCATAACCGGATTAAGTGATGTGAATGGTTCCTGGAATACCATTGAGATATCTCTTCCTCTTATGGCCCTCAGAGGCTCTTCGTCCAAGCTCACCAGGTCCTGTTCTTTAAAAAGGATAGCTCCTCTGTCAATCCGTGCCGCGGGAGGCAGAAGCCTCAAGATCGAGTAGGCTGTCATGGTCTTCCCGCTTCCGGAGGCACCTACAAGCGCGAGGACCTCTCCCTTACCTACTTCAAAAGAGATATTATCCAGAACACATTGTCCGCCTATCGATATCGTAAGGTTATCTATCTTAAGTATACTCAATTTATTTCCTCTCTCTGAGTTTCGGGTCAACTATCTCCCGGAGCCCCTCACCTACAAGATTAAAGCTTAACACAGTCACAAGTATTGCGACCCCAGGGAACAGCGTAAGCCACCACGCATAGTCTATATAGTTCTTACCGGCCGTTAGTATGTTGCCCCAGCTTGGTGTCGGTATCTGTACCCCCAGTCCCAGGAAGCTGAGCGCACTTTCTATAAGTATTGCGCCGCCAACACTGAGAGTAGCGCTTACATAAACAGGCGCCATGGCATTAGGAAGTATATGTCTGAAAATTATCCTCAGATCTGACACTCCCTGAACACGGGCGGAATGAACAAAATCCCTCTCTCTAAGCGTCATAAATTCGGCCCTTACCAGCCGGCATAGGCCCGCCCAGCTCGTAAGCCCGATAACTACCATAACATTAATTATATTCGGGCCCAGAAATGTTATGACCATCATGATAAGGAATATTGTCGGAAAACAATACATTATTTCGACTACTCTCATTATCACACTATCGATCCACCCGGAATAGTAACCGCTTATGCCCCCAAGAAGAATGCCTACGACAACTGAGATAAACACCGCAACGAATCCTACGCTAAGTGATATTCTTGCTCCATATACCATACGGCTGAATACATCCCGTCCAAGATTATCCGTTCCGAAAAAATGCTCAGCCGATGGCGGCTGCAGCCTCGCGGAATCCGAAAGATCCATCTCAAACGGATCGTGTGTCGCTACAAAAGGCGCGAACACAGCACTTGATGCCATTACTGAGAGTATTATTATTCCGAAAATTATTCTTTTCATTGTTTACTCAATCTTATCCTTGGATCTACAAATGCGTACAGAATATCTGATAAAAATATACCAACCAGAGTTAAGAGCGTAGCTATTACTCCCACACCCATTACAACCGGGTAATCATAGCTCATTATCGCTTCGTACCCCAGTCTTCCCATTCCGGGCCAGGCAAATATTGTTTCAAAAATAAAACTTCCGGATATCAGGGCCGGCAAAGTCAGACCCAGAATGGTAACGATCGGAAGAAGTGCGTTCCTAAGACCATGAACAAAAATGACACGGCTTTCAGGAAGTCCTTTTGCTCTGGCGGTAAGTATATAATTTTCATTCAACACTTCTATCATGCTGGAGCGTGAATACCGCGACAGTGCCGCTAAAGAGCCAAACGCCGTGGTCGCTACGGGAAGCACAAGATGCCAGATAAGATCCTTGAACTTGGCCCAAGTGCCTATATACTCCGTATACCATGGGCTCATCCCGGATATCGGGAACCATTGCAGCCTGACACCAAACACCATTATCAAGATAAGAGCCAACCAGAACGCAGGCATGGCATAACCTATAAAAACAGTAACGGTAGTTACTTTATCAAACAGAGAATTCCTTTTCACTGCGCTCATTATACCTACCGGTATGGCGATCACGAATACTACGAAAAGTGACACTAACTGCAGCAGCAATGTCGCCGGAAGACGCGCCGCTATCTTCTGCATTACGGGCTGGTCATCCAACAGTGAATTACCAAAATCGAACGACAGGAATCTTTTAAGCCACAGGCCAAACTGCTCCAGAACGGGCTTATCCAGATCATACATCTTATTAAAGTTTGCCCGAGCGCTTTCGGACACCTCAGGATTAAGACCGTATCTCATGCTTGTCGGGTCGCCCGGAGCAAGATGCATAATAACGAACATCAAAAGCGAAATGCCCAGAAGCATGGGAACAATAAGTAATAATCGTTTAAT
>CAYWDJ010000102.1:0-1625 GCA_964457005.1 uncultured Planctomycetia bacterium | reverse complement strand
ACATCAAAAGCGAAATGCCCAGAAGCATGGGAACAATAAGTAATAATCGTTTAATAATATATCGTTTCATAAATTTAAAACTAAAAATCCAAATTAGTAATGTAAAATTCTAACACAAAGAACTACTTTTTACAGATCCCGGATTTCGCCTATGTCGAATCCGGGATGACACCTTAATTCTGGATTTTTAATTTTTCCTTTTTCATTAGAACTTGTATTTAACCTCGTTTTCCGGAACATACCACTTATCAAAATTGTAGCCTATTCCCGCCGGCTCGGGTTTTATTCCTTTAAACCTTTTATTTATTGCCGGAATAGAATACGGCATGAATAAAAATGTATACGGGGCCTCTTCGGCTATGATCTTATGTATCTCCTTATATATTTCCGCCCTTTTTTCAGTCAGGAATTCCCTACGGCCCATATCAATAAGTTCATCGACATCGCCATTAGAATATGAAATAAAGTTGAGCCCTCCTTTAGCCATGGCATTTGAATGCCATACCGCGTAAGGATCCGGATCAACAGGCAGGCTCCAGCCCAACATTACCGCCTGAAACATCTTCTTATTTATAAACTGGTCCAGGAACGCAGCCCAGGCTATCACCTGTATCTCGGCTTTTATCCCGATGTCGCTCCAATTCTTTTGTACGATTGTGGCAGAATCTTCCCTTACCTGATTGCCCTGGTTGGTAACAAGTTTAATAACGAAATCTTCTCCGTTCTTATCAAGAATGCCGTCTCCGTCCGTATCCTCCCACCCGGCTTTGGAAAGAAGCCTCTTTGCTGCTTCCGGATCATATTCATACCCTTCAGCAGCTTCATTATAATAGGGAGTTCCTTTAAGAAATGGCCCAGTACTGGCCTCCCCCAGCCCCATAAGAACAGAACTTATTATTTCTTTTTTATTAACGGCCAGGCTTAAAGCCTGCCGAACCTTTTTATTCCCTAGAATAGGATCATTCAGGTTATATCCGATATATGAATAAGAATTGGAAAGATATTTGTATTTTTCTATTGTTTCTTTGAATTCAGGAGTATGGCTTCTATAGGTGTACTGGTATGGGTTCAGGACCATAGCATCCACTCCACCTGATACCAGCTCCAGGCACCCCACCGCCTGGTCCGGGATTATCCTGTATACGTAATACTTTATGCCCGGTGCCCCTTCATAATAATCAGGATTGGACTCAAGTATTATATACTGTCCGGAAAGCCAGTTTGAAAACTTGTAGGGTCCCGTCCCTACAGGCTTCCTGGCAAACGTAGAACTCTTAATATCCTTTCCCTCAAAAATATGTCGGGGGATTATACCCATCCCGAATTTTGAAAGAGCAGGTGCATACGGGCGGGAATACTCAAAACTTATTGTAAAGGAATCTACCAGCTTAATATCTTTTACATCTATAAATCCTGATATGTACGGGCATCCTTTGGCCGGGTCCAGTATCGTCTTGTACGTAAACAGTACATCTTTGGCCGTAAAAGGCTCTCCATCATGCCAGGTCACGTCTTTTCTTAGAAAAAAAGTTATGGTCAGGCCGTCACCGGACAGCTCCCACCTTTCGGCAAGATCAGGCACCACCTGAAGGTCTTTATTCACCTTAGTGAGACCGTTAAAAATA
>CAYWDJ010000101.1:1668-6152 GCA_964457005.1 uncultured Planctomycetia bacterium | reverse complement strand
ATTTTTCCTCCTTTATTCGAGCACTTTCCTAACCTTAGGAGAGTATTCTTTTTTTTCTTTTAAAAACGCGCTGATCACAAATAACGATATTCCCGTTCCCGCCAAAGATACGAGAAAACTTATTATCGGAGATTCCGTCACGAAATGAACTGCCAGAATAATGCCGACGAAAACAACTAACGGGATACCGTAAAGATAAATATAGACCTTTAGCATCTTAGACGAATCCACCTCTATCTCTACATTGTCACCCACATTAAAATGCGTAACATTATCTGTATCGACTGTTACCGTCCGTTTCCGTCCGGCGCCGCATGAACAACATTTTGTACACTTTTCATGAGGCCTTATCTCTACAATAACTGTGTCTTTTTTTATTTTAATAATCGTGCCGTGTTCTTTCATTCTACCCCAGGCCTATCATCCAATTTTTAAGTTTTCGCTGAATAAGCGAAATGAGCATAATGCCTATCAAAATAAAGACTATCGTATACCAGCTCCAATCATTTATGACCAACCCGAGCGCTACGCTGATTCCGGGCACATGTTCCGTGTTCGTAATAGCCATCAGGAACATTGTTGTCCCTACGGCCAAGCCTCCCGTCCCCGTATAAAGAACCCTCAAGGTCAGATAATGTTCAATGGGCAAAAATAAATTGGCCTATATATTTGGCCTTATTATCTCTAAATTTTTCATCAATAAACATTATGATGCTTCTCCACGCTTAAAAACATAGGCCACCTGTCTTATTCAGATGGCCTATATATTATTTCACCCTTTTTAACGATACCCAGTTTTTCTCTCGCCCTCTTTTCCACATATGTCGGGTCCTCCGCCATCATGGAAAGTTCTTCCCTGAGTTTATCGTTATACTGTTCCAACAGTTTCATCCGTCTTTCCAGCTGTTCATTTTGTTCCCTTAGCTTCTGGTTCTCAGAAAAACCGGGAAGAAATATGACGATCAAAACAACGATCAATATGATCGCTGTAACTACTAGCTTCTTCCTTTCCATCCCGGATCTCCGTAAACAGCTTTAGCGCCGAGCATCTCCTCGATCCTGAGAAGCTCATTGTATTTACAAACGCGATCTGTACGGCTTGTCGACCCGGTCTTTATCTGCCCCACACCTGTTGCTACTGCCAGGTGAGCTATTGTAGTGTCTTCTGTTTCACCTGAACGGTGCGAAATGACCGCTGTATAACCGGCCTCTTTAGCCATTTTTATGGCCGCCAGAGTTTCTGTGAGCGTCCCGATCTGGTTTAATTTGATAAGAATAGAGTTGGCTATGCCTTTGTCTATACCCTCTTTAAGACGCTCGGTGTTAGTTACAAAAAGATCGTCGCCGACAATCTGTATCTTTGAGCCTAGCTCATCGGTCATTTCTTTCCACCCTGTCCAATCATCTTCAGCCATACCGTCTTCGATCACTACTATCGGATATTTCGCTACCCAGTTGGCATAGAAAGCTACCATCTCGCTTGGCGACTTTTCAGGAACGGCCTCGGCCCCGAGCACATATTTGCCTTCTTTAAAGAACTCACTCGAAGCAGGATCAAGAGCTATTTTAACATCCTTGCCCGGCTCATAACCCGCAGCTTTAACAGCTTCAAGGATAACCTCTAGAGCCTCTTCGTTCGACTGGAGATTCGGAGCAAAACCGCCTTCGTCCCCTACGCTTGTCGAGAGTTTTTTGTCCTGAAGTATCTTCTTGAGGTTATGGAATATTTCTGAAGACATCCTGAGCGCTTCCTTGAAAGAAGGAGCTCCGGTCGGCATGATCATGAATTCCTGGATATCAACGTTATTGTCAGCATGTTCTCCGCCATTAAGTATGTTAAGCATGGGTATCGGAAGCATGCAAGCGTCGTTTCCTCCGATGTACTTGAAAAGCGGAAGGCCTTTTGAAGCTGCTGCGGCTTTCGCGCATGCCATGGAAACGCCAAGTATAGCGTTCGCACCAAGTCTGCCTTTATTCGGAGTTCCATCAAGATCGATGAGCGCCTTATCTACGCCGGCCTGATCGGTAGCGTCCATACCTGTTACCTTAGCAGCAATCTCGCCATTGACGTTACCTACCGCCTTGGTAACACCTTTTCCCATGTATCTTGATTTGTCCCCGTCCCTGAGCTCAACGGCTTCATGCACACCGGTTGAAGCTCCGCTTGGAACAGCGGCTCTTCCAAAAGAACCATCCTCAAGAGTAACATCTACTTCAACCGTAGGGTTTCCTCTTGAATCCATTATTTCGCGTCCCACTACACTTTTGATATTCGTTGACATTTCTTTTCTCCTTGTTTTATGAAATTATCACTTTTCTTCCGTCTATTTTCAAGTTCCCTTCCACAAAAAGCCTCACCGCTTCGGGGTACAACTTATGTTCAACAGCATGTATCTTCGCTACAAGAGAATCAAGAGTATCATCCTCTTCTACCCTAACTTCTTCCTGCGATATAACAGGCCCTGCATCCAGTTCTTTTTCTACAAAATGAACGGTAACGCCTGTCACCTTTACTCCGTATTCAAAAGCGTCTTTTATCCCATGTGTACCCTTGAACGAAGGCAATATGGCCGGATGGACATTTAGTATCTTCCCTGTATGCGCTTCTATAAATGGATCGCTTAGTATACGCATAAAGCCGGCAAGCACGACAAGGTCAACATTCTCTTCCTTAAGCTTGTCCGTTATCTTTTTGTCATATTCTTCCCTGGAAGCGTATCCCGAAGCTTCCAAGAGATATGTCTCTACCCCCGCTTTCTCCGCCCGCTTAAGAGCGAACGCCTCGGCCTTATCACATACAACAAGGGTTATCTTCCCAGAGGAAAGCTTCCCTTGTTCCTGCGCATCAATGAGCGCTTGTAGGTTAGTTCCAGAACCTGAAACAAAAACAGCAATATTCATAATTTTAAGCTTTAAGCTATAGGCCTTAAGCTATAAGAACGAACTGCAGACTTACCCCCTACAGCTTATAACTTACAGCTTATAGCTTCTTTATTACTTTAGTCGGACATTTCCCGGCGAGAAATTCGCATTTCTCCTGATCCTTCTGCTTTGAAAAATCAGCACGAGAAAGTAAATTTGTTATAGAAAAGAACTTTTCAGGAGCCAGCTTTTCACAAATGCCGCAGCCTATACATCCCACTCCACAGACCTGGCGCACTCTTACTCCCGTATCATGAGAGCTGCAAGCAACAAAATAAAGTTCTTTCTCTCTCTTCTCCTGCATGCTGATTATATTGCGGGGACAGGCTTTTTCACACTGACCGCAGCCTGTACATTTTTCTAGATCAACCCTCGGGAGCCCATCAACCATATGAAGCGCGTCAAAAGGACATGCCGTTGTACAATCGCCAAACCCCATACATCCATACTGGCACTGCATGCCTCCGCCAAAAGCCACAACTGCTGACGAACACTTGCGTATCCCCTTATACTCGGCCATAGGCTCTTTGTTCTTGCATTCAGCGGCGCAATGAACAAGCGGCAGGTATGGAAAACTTTCTCCGCCTTCCCTTCCCGTAGCCACCATAAGCTCATACCTCGCTTCTTCCCCTACTACACGGCACTTCGCGGGATCTTCATTATCCGTTACTATGTGCTCGGCAAAATCATGGCAGCTGAGATACCCGCATGCTCCGCAATTAACCCCGGGAAGAAGATGATTTATCTCCGTTATCTTAGGATCTTCTTCAACTCTTAGTTTTTTGTCAGAAAAAGCAAGAACGCCCGCAAAAATAACTGTCAGACCCGCCATACTTAAAACTGAGGTTAACATTAAATTATCCATAAATCGTACCTTATTAGTAGCTATAAGCTATAAGCTTTAAGCTATAAGAAAAAACTAAACCCCTACATCTAAAACATCCTAATCCACACCTAACTTACAGCTTACAGCTGTACACTACCCACTTATTATTCCGCCAAAACCCATGAAAGCAAGCGCCAGAAATCCGGCTATTATTAAAGTTATACCCGCTCCCTTAAGAGCCTCCGGTACATCCGCAAAAACAAGATCTTCCCTTATCCCCGCCATAACGACCAGAGCAAGCGTAAATCCTACGCCGGCGCCCAATCCGAACACCACTGATTCAAGAAACGCATAGTCCCTCAAGACCATAAAAAGCGTAAGCCCAAGAATAGCACAGTTGGTGGTTATTAGTGGAAGAAAAATACCAAGCGCTTTGTAAAGCTGCGGTGATACTTTCTTGATAAACATCTCAACAAACTGGACAAAGCTGGCTATAACAAGAATGAAAGTTACATACTGCAAAAAGATCAGATTATATGGAACGAGTATGTAGTGGTATATAAGCCATGTAACCGTAGCCGCCATCGTCATAACAAATGTTGTAGCTATCCCAAGGCCAATAGCGCTGTCTACCTTGCTCGACACGCCTATGAACGGGCATATACCCAAAAAGTACGCCAACACAAAGTTGTTCGTTATACTTGCCGCTATGAATATCAGTATTAGTTTTTCCATT
>CAYWDJ010000101.1:0-1568 GCA_964457005.1 uncultured Planctomycetia bacterium | reverse complement strand
CCCACAAGAAGCCCCAAAGTTATAAAAGCTCCCGCCGGCAGAACCATAACTATCCAGTTGGTAAATCCTTGCCACATTATTCTGTAACCGAAGATCGTTCCCGCTCCAAGTATTTCCCTTACCGACCCAAGGATAACAAGCGCAAAGGTAAACCCTACTCCCATACCAAGCGCGTCAAAAAACGACCTTCCCACTCCCTGTTTAGAAGCAAAAGCTTCGGCCCTTCCGAGAATAAGACAGTTAACAACTATAAGAGGGACATACGGCCCCAGGGCCTTACTGATCTCAAAAAAATTCGCTTTAAGGAAATAGTCAGCGGCTGTAACAAATGTCGCGATTATAACCGTAAACATCGGTATCCTGACCTGCGCCGGAACAAGCTTTCTTATGGAGGATATGACAACACTTGAGCACACAACGACAAACGTGGTAGCAAGCCCCATTGAAAGGCCGAAAACCGCCTTAGTTGTAACGGCAAGTGTAGGGCACATACCGAGAACCTGTATGAATACAGGGTTCTCACGCCACAATCCTTTTACAAAATCTTTTATTACCATAATTATTTCAGCGTCTTTTTGATCTCGTTGATCTTTCCATTAAGGATATTAACCACAGCGCGCGACGATATCGTCGCTCCCGTTATTGCCTCTACCTGGTAAGGCTTTTCCGGTTTCTGGTTCTTAACATACTCTATATCATGAGTTAGCGGCAAGCCCACAAACTGTTTCTGAAAACTTTCCGTGTTTATCTCCGCGCCAAGCCCGGGTGTTTCCGACGATTCAAGAACCTCTATCCCCTTTAGGATTGAAATCTTGGCATCGGCACCAGCAAGAAGCTTGATAAGCCCCTGATACCCATTGCCTTCAGCGATAAAAGCATACCCGATAACTTTACCAGTAGAATCTTTGACACTGTACACGCCTTTATCCTTCGTCGGGGAATTCGAGGCGGCACCTGGAAAGATAGTGTTTATTGCCTTTTCCGTCTCTTTTTGAATGTTAACCTTTATCTTAGGCATGGAGTAATTGTATATAAACACCAAAACAGCACCGGACAGCACCCCTACAAGAACCAACGCAAAGATTATCCTTACTATCTCGTTATTAAATATCTTAGCTAAAAAATTATTTCCCATTTTTGACCCCGTATCTCTTGGGTTTAGTCATTCTGTTAATAAGCGGTGTAAAAGCGTTCATAAAAAGGATCGAGTACATAACACCTTCGGGAAGCCCTCCCCATATCCTTATTATCATCGTAATAAATCCGCATCCTATACCGAAGATCACTCTACCCCTAGTCGAAACCGGTGTTGTAACCGGGTCGGTCGCCATAAAAATAGCACCTATCATAAGGCCACCCGCAAGCAGATTAAACATAGGCGGCATGAACTTTGCCGGCGCTATAAGATGACAAATACCGGAAAACACAACAACTGTAAGCATGTAGGCAACAGGTATTTTATAATCGATTATTTTTTTGTAAAGCAGATATCCAAACCCTATCAAAAGCGCAAGAGCCGATGTCTCTCCAATAGACCCGCCCACATTGCCTATAAAAAGCTTCATATA
>CAYWDJ010000100.1:0-6265 GCA_964457005.1 uncultured Planctomycetia bacterium | reverse complement strand
AACAGTTGAAAAGGGCAAAACTTAAAGAAAAAATAATACTGGAGATCCAGGACACGCTTAACCAAAAGAATCCGGAAGACGATAAGGTTCCGGCGGAGCAGCAAGATGGAGATAAACAGGGAGCCCTTAGGTATAAGCAGGTACCTATCGCCAATGACGCCTTGCATGCGCCTGATCACAGATTGGTAAATGCTGTATTGCGCTGGTCCATGCCTACGGAGAAATCCTTAAAGCCGGATGAAGTCCGAAAAGGTGTGGATGTTGTATTTGTGGGTGACGACACATGTAACAATTTTAGAGACTTGTATGACAGGTTGCCGAGCGAGCTCAAAGGCCGTGTAGAGTCTGATTTTAGGGAAGCTTGCTGGGCCGCGGGCATTCCGAAAGAAGTTGAGGATATTCTTTTCGAAGAAGGGCTGTCACAGCTTAAGTTCGTGTCGGGGCATGCGGGTATTGCCACGTCGCGTATGTACATAGTGAAAGGAAAGAGCAAATATGAGGAATTGAAAGGGCATGAGTGCCTTGAGCTCGTCCTGCACCAGAAGGCTGTAGCTCAGATAGCCGGATATAGCGATTGGGTGAAGTTTAAGCGCGAGGCCTCAATGGAGGATATACGGATTGCGGTAAAAGAGTTTAGAAACTTTCAGAAGTATAATCTATACGCAATGACCTTTCATAGAATAGCTGCGGCAGAAGTTCCTGTAGGAGGGGAATATGAGCTTATTCCCGATGGGTTCAATGCCGGGTATCAACTCTCAGTGACAGACCATACGGAAGACGATGAAAAGGACAGCAAGTGGGACAGGGGGGATATGATATCCTTAATAGAGGATATATCAAAGAAACTTAGAGGTACCATTGGTAAATATACAGAGAAAAATCCGATAGGTGTCGGCAGCAAGAGCGTTATAGTTTTTGCTGACGATATTGTCGACAATGCCGCGGTTTTTGATCTGGCCCAGGTAGCGGCAATACTTGGGGATGGAGAAAATAGAGTTCTGGGTAAACTTGTTTTGTATTATGACAATCCGTTAAAAGCTGATATGGTGAAAGATATTATTTTGAGCCATAACTCTGAGGCGGTTATCGAGATGGTATCAACTGAAGAAGTTAAAAGGTTTTACAAAGGTGAGTATTATGGGATACCTGATCATAAAAAAACCGAAGCCCTTTTGAGGTATATGCTAAACTCTAAGGTCGGTCTTTTTCACCACCCTTCCGAGATCCTTGGTGTTGTCAGGGGACCTCTTAACGGACGGGCTGATAATGAAGATATGAGAAATTTTATGGCAGAACAAAGCCGATATAGCATTCCCGTAGTAGTTTTCTCCGATTCCGTTGGGAACAGGGCATTTTCTCTTATGCACGCTGTCCTGAAATTGATGGAAGCGAACAGGGCAGCAGGGCAGAAGGTAAGAGGGGCTCTTCTTATAGTATTGCCTCCCGCAATACCAATATCCGATATACTTCACGAGACATACAGGCGATACATTATCCAGGCCAGGGCCATGGAATCGTCGGCCTAATCATATCTTTCTATTTTTCGTTGTTGTACCACCTATAGTATGCTAATATATTATGGTATTTTGTAGTATTTTAAAGAAGGAGGAGACATATGAGGTCCAGACTTTTCGTTTGCTTGCTCATATCAATTTTTGTAATAGTTTTGGTGCCACAGGTTGCTATGGCGAGTTCAAGCTCCAGTGATATCCTCAAGAGAGGACTTTTGGGAGCCGGTGCCGGTGCGGCAGGGTCAGCCATCGGCGGAGGGAATGCCGGGACGGGTGCCCTTGTTGGAGCAGGGGTTAATGTTCTTGGAGGAGCTCTTTTGGACTCAATGACCGAGGATAACTCCAAGCAACAGCAGCCGCAGTACCAGCAGCAGCCGCAGTATCAGCAGCAGCCGCAGTATCAGCAGCAGCCGCAATATCAGCAGGGCGGATACTCTGAAGGGTATGAATCTGGTTATGCTAACGGGTATAAGGCCGGATACACCCAGGGATATAAAGACGGTCTTGCAGAGAATCAAAAAGGCAGATAATTTTTACAGGTCTTAGTGGGGTCAGATTTAAAAATATGGGTCTTGATGATCTTATATTTTACGGTCTGACCCTAAAATTTTATAAGGAAGTACGTATATGTCAAAGAAACCGGAGATAAGTAAGATCAAAAAGGCTCTAAAAAAGAAGGAGCAGGAGATACTGGACACTCAGGATGCCCTTGTCGAAGCGATGAAGCGTTTTGGGGATATTATTGCACAGTCTCCTATAGGTATGGGTCTTTTTGACCACTCGGGAGAGATAATGGTAGGTAACAAGGCATATATGGATCTTTTTGAAGCATCTTCTTTTTCGGAGATAACCACACACAATATTTTTAATGATTTCAAACTTCCCGCTCGGATAGTAAAAAAAACACAAAAGGGTGAAGTTGTGCAGCATGAAGCTATATATAACTTTGAGAAAGCAAGATTCGCTAATTCCAGGACAGGTGCCGGATCCATACTTTTTACGATATCAACCCTTGAAACGCAGAGTAAGACCGGAGGATACCTTATCCAGATGCAAGACACGACAGAGCGCAATAAAATAGCAGAGAGCCAGCGTCTCGCACAGCTGGGCAGACTTCTTTCTGACATGGCACATGAGGTGAGTAGTCCCTTGATGATAATTGCCGGAAGGACGGAATTGACCCTCCGTGAAAACATAAGGTCGAAGAAGGTAAAACAAGCGCTTGAGATCATTCTTAACCAGGCTCATTTGTCGAGGGATATCTTGCAAAGGCTTTTGGCGTATGCCAGAACCGGGGAGACCAAGAAGGAACCCCTGGATCTTTCAGGAACCATTGGTATGGTAATAAAAATACTTGAGCTTCCACTCAGCAAGGCGAAAGTTGAGGTTGTAGAAGAAATGCACGCGGAGTTACCTGCTATCAAAGCTAATGAAAAGCAGCTGCAGGAAGTTTTTATGAATGTAGTGAACAACGCTTCTGATGCTATGCCTAAAGGCGGTACGCTTACCATAAGGGCGGAGCAAGAGGGGGGATATGTGCGGATAGAGTTTGAGGATACCGGTGAAGGTATCCCTAAAAAAGTATTGGACAAGATCTACCAGCCATTTTTTTCAACCAAAGGGAAGAACGGTACGGGACTTGGTGTTTCAATATGTAAAACCATAATCAATAGACATGGAGGAGAACTTAGGTATAGCAGTAAGGTCGGAAAAGGAACTATCGTAACTATAATCCTGCCCATATAATTTATCTAAGAACATTAAATATGAGAACTGAAATTTATTCATTGGCTTTCGGAGGCGAAGGCATAGGCAAAATAGACGGCAAAATATGTTTTGTCGAGGGAGCGCTGCCGGGCGAAGAAGTAGAATTTGAGGCGGTTAAGGTCGATCCAAAATTCATAAAAGGCAGAGTGGTAGAGGTATTAAAACCTTCAGAAGACAGGGTCGCCCCTGAGTGTCCGTATTACAAAGAGTGTGGAGGGTGCCAGCTTCAGCATATTTTGTATGAGAAAGAACTTTACTACAAGGAACTTCAGGTAAAGGACTTGTTGGAGAGAATATCCGGAATAAAAGAGCCTATTGTTGAAGCGATCGTCCCGTCTGACAGCCCTTATAACTACCGGTCCAGTGTTACTCTGCATAGAAGAGACGGGAAATATGGGTTTGTTGCGAGGGACAAAGAAATTATAGTAGCTATCGACAAGTGTGCCATAGCCGAGGAATCCCTTAACGAATCTATCGGAGAGCTGAGTGCTTCCGGTAAGGATGACGTGACTCTTAAGTCGGATCACAATGGGAATGTCTGGTCTTCAACCCGTCCCGGGCAAAGGTTTTATGTGGATAGGTACAATGGCTTTGATATGTACTTGTCACCAAAGGCTTTTTCCCAGGCTAACCGTTATATAGCCGGGAAGGTTTCGGATGTATTGAACGACTGGATAGGAGTGTCCGGTGAGGGTGCGGTATTTTTTGACGCATATTGCGGGGCTGGATTTTTTACATTTCTCGCGTCAAAAGACTTTTCTTTGAAGATAGGCATGGATATAAGCCGTATAGCCATAGATTGCGCGAAGACAACTTTAAGAAATTCCGATCTCACCGACATAAAGTTTTACAAAGATGACGCTGAAAAAGAGTTTTTCAATGTATTCTCGAGAAATAAGAGCAAAGAGAATATTCTTTTTCTGGATCCTCCGAGAATAGGCTGCAAAAAAGGTTTTCTGGAGATGGTCTCAAACTGTGGAGATCTGGATAAGGTGTACTACCTTTCATGTGATCCGGCTCGTTTGGCCAGGGACGTAAAACTGTTAACGGCCGAAGGCGGATTGGAACTTACAAGAGTACAGCCTTTTGATATGTTCCCCCAGACAAAGCATGTAGAAGTTTTGGCGGAATTTGTAAGGAAATAGTTTGGAACAAATAATATTAATAAAGGGCCGTAGGCCCAACTAAAATAGGGGAGTAATGATGTATAGAGATGAAATAAAGGTTCTGGATTGTACTATCAGGGATGGTGGTCTCATAAATAATCACTTTTTTGAAGATCATCTGGTCCGTGCGGTATATAAGGCCGTTTCGGACGCCGGTGTCGATTATATGGAGATAGGGTACAGGGCCTCAAAGAATATATTGAGTCCGGATGAATTCGGTAAGTGGAAATTCTCTACGGAAGACGATATCAAGAGGTCCATAGACGGAATAGAGTCCCATACAAAACTCTCGGCCATGGTAGATATTGGGCGTGTTGAAGAAAAAGACATATTGCCGTGTAAAGACAGCGTCCTGGATATGATGCGGGTGGCGACATATGTTAAGGACGTGGATAAAGCGATCTCGCTTGTAAATGAAATACAGGCAAAAGGATATGAGACAACCGTTAATATCATGGCGGTTTCTCAGGCTATTGAAAGTGAACTTGATGAAGCTTTGGACCAGATCGAGAAAGAAACGAAAGCTCAGGCCGTATATCTGGTAGATAGTTTCGGTTCGATGTATAGTGAAAACATACAGTATCTGATGGACAAATATAAAAGCCGTATTAAGACAAAAGAGCTAGGCATGCATGCCCATAACAATCAGCAGCTTGGATACGCCAATACGATACAGGCCATTATCGAAGGAGCCAATTTTGTAGATGCTACTATTTATGGTATCGGGAGAGGCGCGGGTAACTGTCCCCTTGAACTTCTGGTAGGTTTTCTAAAGAACCCTAAGTTCAAACTCAGGCCTATTTTGGAAATTATAGAAAAAGAGTTTGTGTCATTAAGAGAGGAAATGGAATGGGGATACTTGATCCCATACGCTCTTACCGGTATATTCAATGAGCATCCTAAACGGGCTATCGCTCTCAGGGACAGTGAAAACAAGGATAACTATACTAAATTCTATGACAGTATGGCAGCTACTGAGATAGAGTAAAAAATTAAAATTAAAAATTAAAATTAAAAATTTAAAACCCAAGATTTAAAATCCAAAATTGGTAAAAGGTAAAAGTGGATTTGAAAAACTTTGAACAACTTCCTTTAATGGGAATATTAAGGGCCAAGGCGGAGATAGATGCAGAATCTCTGGCTGAGGCCCTTGTTTTTTTCGGTCTCAAAACATTAGAGATAACAATGAACTCACACGACGCTGCCGGCCTCATATCCAGGGTCAAAAAGGCCGTTTCAGGCAAGTTGAGCCTGGGGGCGGGTACGGTGCTTTCAGTCAATGATATGGGAAAAGCGCTTGATGCCGGGGCCGAATTCATAGTCATGCCGTGTCAGGTTCCCGAGGTTTCAAAGTATTGTAAGGCGCATGGGATTCCCGTATTTCCAGGGGCTTTTACCCCGCAGGAAGTGTGGAATGCCTGGGAGTCAGGAGCGTCCATGGTTAAAGTTTTTCCTTCAAGTATGTTCGGCCCAAAATATTTCAAAGAATTAAAAGGCCCTTTCAATAAGGTAAAACTCATGGCGGTGGGAGGAGTAAGGTCCGAAAATATCAGCGAATATTTTAGGTCGGGTGCAAGCGCCGTAGCTTTTGGTGGCAGTGTATTCAAGCAGGAACTCATAGAAAAGAGCGATTATACCGCGATAGGCGCCACGGTTAAGCAATACGTCGATGCGGTGAAAGCAGCAATTCAGTGAAAATACTATCATGGAATGTTAACGGTGTAAGAGCCGTGCAGAAAAAAGGTTTTCTGGACTGGCTCCGGAAGGAGTCTCCGGACATATTGTGTTTACAGGAGACCAAGGCATTTCCCGAACAGCTTG
>CAYWDJ010000099.1:0-6332 GCA_964457005.1 uncultured Planctomycetia bacterium | reverse complement strand
TCGAAAGAGCCTCCGTCCTTGCCAAAAAAATGGCTCTTTCCAATATGAAAAGTAATGTCAGTTCCAAGCTCTGTAGTTACCCGTACCTCGGCGGCGGCATTCAGAAGATCATAGAGCTTGTTGGACCGCTCCCTGAGGTCATCATAATCAATATCAAGACATCTATTAGCTATATCTTCAGTTATTGAAGGCATTGTGGCTATCCTGGCGCCCTTTCCCGTAGCCTCTCTTCTTGCTTTTGTATGCGTAAGAGAATGTTCCGTTATCAAAAGTTCCACATCATACTTCAGCATTTCTTCAGCTACTTCTTCCGGCGGCTCAGACGCATGCTCTCCGGTGGGGTCAATAACAATAAGTTTAGCATCCGGGGTTATCGTAAGTGCGTGCTCATAAAAAGCTCTCCCGATAGGCTCTTTGATCGTATCAGCCACAATAAGACAGGACTCATCCGGCTTCAGATTGAGCGCCCCAATAAATACAGCCTTTATAGCATGTTCGTCTATCATGGTCCTCTCTCCCAATTATACATTTTAATTTTTTAATTGTTGCTTCATTTTCTTATGTCCCTCAGGATCCATTCTATCAAGTTCAAAATTATGCTTCACTCGGTATACAAAAAACATCCTCCATGGCTGTTTAGTATAGCTGTATATAAAATCCGTCGCCATATGCAGGGTCATCCCGGCCGCTAGAGGTATGCAAAAACTATAAAAAATGCCTGCCACCCACAGAATAGCTACCAGTTCCCACGAATGAAAAAGCGAATATGCTTTCCCGCTTTTAACATATCCATGCGCAAAAAACCCCGGGATATCTACCTTAAGCCCGTAATAAAGAAAATAATCAAAGAAGTGATCCAAATCTATAAGTACTCCTCCAATTATGGCCAGCACAGGCCATAACCACCCTCCGGTCATTTTGTAAAACACGACTGCCAGCGCTATAGACAAAACAACATGACTGACTATGTCCAAGGCCACATAAATATATGTTTTTGTTCTTTCTTTCATTATTTTACCTTCACGCCATCCATTTTATCACTATCACAGCTGCTAGTCTACAAATCAAAAGGTCAATTTTACCCTATCTTACACTGACACTTTTTAGGTCTTGCATAAGAGCTGGTAGCAATATATAATTATTGTAACATTGAGTATCACTAACAATACCTTCGAGAGGAGTTCGACCTTGAGGAAAAAATCCATTTTTCTTTTCATTGTTCTCACAATAACTGTATGTGCCTCCGTTTCGCTTTGCACACAAAAAACTGTCGCCGAAGAGCGCTCTCTCATTTTCGGCGGAAATGTTGATTTCGCACCATATTCTTTTCTGAAACAGGACGAACCAGAAGGCTACTCCGTTGATCTGGCAAAGATACTATCAGCAACAATGAACCGCACTATCGAGATAGAATTGCTCCCCTGGAAAGAATGTCTCGAGAAGATGAAAAACGGCACCCTTGACGGGCTTATAGGCGCTCCGCTTGACCGAAGATTTACAGTGTCAATGAACTTCTCCTCTCCGATAGCAATGCTTGACTACTCCATTTTTGTGGAATCAACTTCACCACATATAACCTCCATTGAATCTCTGCAGGGTACGCTCGTGGCTATTCCAAAAAACAGCCTTATCCTTACGGCTATCGCGAAGTATAGGAACATCGAAGTATTAGAAACCTCTTCTATCCCGGAAGCTTTGAACATGCTAAAAACCAAGCAGGTAACAGCTGTCATTGCCGAAAAATACGCGGGCCTTTATTATATCAACGAAAAAGACATGTCCGGGCTTAAGCTTGTTGGCTCCCCGATAAAACAAGCATATAGCTACTGCCTGACCACCAATAAACAAAATACTGAACTCCTTGAGGAAATCAATTTAAACCTTGCGGCTTTGGAAGACAATGGAACCCTTGAAAAACTGCAAAGAAAGTGGTTTGGCATAACGCTTATACAGAGCTTCCCGTGGAAGATGGTGCTTTTTGCTACAAGCGGCCTGGGTGTCCTTATCTTCCTGCTTGGAAGTGTCCTCTGGGTTGTATCCCTCAATGCCACGGTAAAAGCCAAGGCGAGACAAATCCAGCTTATGAGCGGAGGAGTGGTTGAAAAAGATAAACTCGCCGTTCTCGGAAAACTTGCCGGTCAGATCGCGCATGAACTAAGAACACCTTTGAGCATTATAAAGAACTCTGTTTTCCTTCTGAGAAAAGAAGGCAGCGAAGATCATAAGCTATTCGAAAAACGGCTGCACATACTCGACGATAAGGTCAAACTTTCAAGTAATATTCTGGAAAGCATCCTGAGTTATTCCCGTGTTAAAGCGGAAGTGGCTTCCAACGTTTCCATCAAGGAATGCGTTGATGAGGTTATGAAAGACCTGCAGGCGCCTGAAAGTGTTGAGTTAGACTTAATCATGGACAAACCCGAAGTACTCCAGGTTTTTATGGACTTCCACCAGCTGTATAGTGTCATTAAAAATCTTTGCCTGAACGCCATCCAGGCCATGCGAGAAGGCGGAAAGCTTTCCGTACACGCCTTCCCTTCTAACGACGACAGAACTATCAATATACGGATAAGTGATAACGGTCCCGGAATATTAGAAAGCTCCAGGAACAAAATATTTAATTTATTCTATAGCACGAAAATAACAGGTACGGGCTTAGGTCTTTCTATTTCAAAATCTATCATTGAAGCACACGACGGAACTCTGGGCCTCGAAGAAACATCCGAGAGGGGCACTAGTTTCATCTTGCAGCTGCCTTCTTCAATAAAAACAAAAAAATGAACCCTGCAAAACAACTAAAAATACTACTCGTTGATGATGATAAAGACATGTGCGATTCTCTCTCTGACGTTATCACCCTGGACTCTGAATATTCCGTCAGCAGCACAATCAACCCTGTCGAGGCTGTTGAAATAGTTAAAAATGAAGACTTTGATCTCATTATAGTTGACTACAAGATGCCTGAGATGAACGGCATAGATCTGATAAAACATATAAAAGAGCTGCGCCCCGACCAAAAGATCTTTATACTTACCGCTTTTATATCCAGCGAGCTGATAACACAGGCAAAAGACGAAGGTGCCGCTAAGGTCTTATCTAAATTCATCTGGCCGGATGAAATACTAAAGCATATCAAAGAAACCATTGGTTAAGCCCCCTCCTACCCCGCTGCCCTATAGCTTATAGCTTACAGCTTACAGCTTTTTTATATTGCAAATTAGCCCCGAATATGATACCTTGTCTTCTAATTTATAATATTCCAGTATAATTTTTAATCATAAAAGTAAGGAGAAAGATATGTCAAACGCTATAATCGTCCCGCTTCTTGGTGTTGTGGGTATGCTTTTTGCTCTTGGAACATTTCTATCTCTTCTTAGAAGGCCTGAAGGGCTTGATAAGATGAAAGAGATATCCCATGAGGTCCACAAAGGAGCTATGGCATTCCTTAGCAGGGAATACCGCATAATTGTTATCTTTGTCGCTGTAATGTTCGGAATGATCGCGGCATTCCTATCACTTCAAACAGGATTCGCTTACTTATCCGGGGCTTTCTGTTCCATGCTTGCGGGTTTTATCGGAATGAAAGCCGCTACCCGTTCAAGCGCGCGAACATGTGAAGCTGCCCGCTCCCTTGGAGCGCCTGACGCTCTTTTTGTAGCGTTCAAGGGCGGATCTGTAATGGGTATTACCGTTGCCGCTCTGGGTGTTTTGGGACTTGGTGTATGGTTCATGATAACAAAAGATACTGAAATAATAACCGGGTTTGCCCTTGGAGCAAGTTCTATTGCTCTTTTTGCTCGCGTCGGCGGAGGTATTTTTACAAAAGCTGCTGATATGGGTTCTGACCTTGTTGGTAAAATAGAAGCCGGCATCCCTGAGGATGACCCCCGCAACCCGGGCGTTATCGCTGATAATGTAGGTGACAATGTTGGCGACACTGCCGGAATGGGAGCTGACCTTTTCGAATCGTATGTAGGTTCTGTTATAGCCACTATGGCGATCGGTGCTTTGATGCCGAACGCAATGGCAGCAATGTCTTTCCCTATCATACTAATAACTATCGGCCTTGTAGCTTCCATGATAGGCGTTCTTTCCATGAGTTTTCTTAAAAAGATGAACCCCCAGACTGCGCTTAGGAATTCAACCCTTATATCTGGTGTGCTGTTTCTGATAGGTGCAGTAATAGTTTCAAACAGCATGATGAACAGCCTGAATCCTTTCTGGGCCATACTTGCGGGTCTGGTTGCGGGAACTCTTATCGGCCTTGAAAGCGAATACTTTACTTCCGGCAAACCTATTAAGGACATTGCCGAAAGCGCAAAATCAGGTCCGGCTACAGTTATCGTAGCAGGTCTTGCTGTTGGTTTTGAAAGCACGATCCTCCCGATACTGACTCTTTGCGGAGCGATACTTATTGCTTTTCATGTAGCAGGTCTTTATGGTATAGGCCTTGCAGCAGTCGGAATGCTTTGTACTATCGGTATAGTCATGTCTACCGACTCTTACGGTCCTATTGCAGATAACGCCGGCGGCATCGCTGAAATGGCGGGACTCGAGAAAGGCGTACGTAAGATCACTGATAAACTTGATTCTCTTGGAAATACAACAGCAGCTGTTGGTAAAGGTTTCGCCATAGGTTCTGCGGCACTTACTGCCCTCGCCCTTTTCGCGGCCTTCCAGAAAGTCACAGGCTTGCAGGCTATAGATCTTATCAAGCCGCTCCCGGTCGTGGGTCTCTTTATAGGAGCACTCATTCCTTTCGCGATCGCGGCAATGACACTCAAAGCTGTTGGAAGAGCTGCTAACGCCCTTGTACAGGAAATTCGCAGACAGTTCAGAGAAATAAAAGGTCTTCTTGAAGGAACAGGCAAGCCGGACACTCAGACCTGTATAGACATTGCAACAACAGGAGCATTAAAAGAAATGGTCCTTCCTGGTATAGTTGCGATAATCTCCCCTTTCCTTGTAGGAATAATTCTTGGAATTGAAGCGCTTGGCGGTTTTCTTGCCGGAGCTACTGTTTCCGGTGTTCTGTTGGGCATCATGATGTCAAACGGCGGCGGCGCATGGGACAACGCTAAGAAATGGGTCGAAGAAGGTAATATGGGCGGCAAAGGCACCGATGTTCACCAGGCGCTTATTGTCGGAGACACCGTAGGCGATCCTTTCAAAGACACAACAGGCCCGGCCATGAACATACTCATCAAGCTTATGGGTATAGTATCACTCGTTTTCGGCGGACTGTTCGTAGTTCTGCACGATAAATTCATAAGCTTGTTTTAAGCTTATAAGTAAGTTATAATAAAGCTTCGGAGAGGAAACTTTCCGGAGCTTTTTTTATTTCAACCAAGGAGCCAAAATGGATCTCGACAGTGCCATCCGTAAAGTAAAGGATTTCCCGAAACCCGGGGTACTCTTCTACGACATTACCAGTCTCTTCACTAACCCTAAAGCAATGCAATTCATAGAAAAGCGCATGGAAGAGATATACGAGAAGGAAGACATAGACGGGATTATCGCCATAGAAAGTCGAGGGTTTCTTTTCGGAGCCCCCTTCGCCCTTTCAAAGGGCCTGCCGTTGGTCCTTGCCCGCAAAAAGGGGAAACTCCCGGGTGACATCATCCATAGAAGCTATTCTCTTGAATACGGAGAAGAAACCCTTGAGATCCACAAGGCAGACCTGACTCCAGGCAAAAAATGGCTCATTGTAGACGACCTTATCGCTACCGGCGGCACACTTGAAGCCGTGGCCGGTATGGTAGAACAGCAAAGAGCTGAAGTTGCCGGAATATTCTCGGTAATAGGCCTTCCGTTTTTGAACTACGAGGAAAAGATAGGCAAATATAAACCAACAACATTGATCAATTACGACAGTGAATAGTGCAGACCTGAACTCGTTTTAGGCACGGGAAAGGTATGGATACTGTCTACCTGGGCCCCTCCGCCCGGCGTGGATCCTCCCAGTACAAAAGCATCCATACCTTTTTCAAGAAACACTAGAGTACAGGAATCTTTTGAGCGAGTAAGTTGGGCTCGCTACTCCAAGTGGGGGACGTTTCCCACATCTCATGCCAATTGCAGAAATTAACTTCCCATAGGTTCGCGGCCAGAGGCCGCTCCTACAGACTTCGTAGGAGCGGCCTCTGGCCGCGAACACGTAACACAAAAGCGAACCCGGAACACAAAATGTATAATTAATTTTGTACACTTCCCTGATTCCCTACTCCTGTAAAATATTAAAGGCATCGATTTCTTGATAGGAGCGCAGAGGTACCTCCTATTCGCCAATGCAACTTGACTTCTCCCTCCATACATACTATATTTATGAGTAC
>CAYWDJ010000098.1:4766-6348 GCA_964457005.1 uncultured Planctomycetia bacterium | reverse complement strand
ATGAAGAAAAGCTTGAAGAAGTCGAGACCCCGGGAGTCAGGTCTGTTGAAGACGTAAGTAAATTTCTGAAAATTCAAGATTCAGGTTTGATAAAGACCTTGATATATGTTGCCGATGAAGTCCCCGTAGCCGTACTTTTGAGGGGGGACCATGAAGCTAATGAGCCCAAGATAAAAAATGTTCTTGGAGCGGCGTCTCTGGAACTTGCAAATGATGCGAAAATAACCGAAGTTACAAAAGGTCCCGTTGGGTTTTCCGGTCCTGTCGGGCTTGATATAAAGGTTTTAGGTGATTTTGCGGTACAAGCGATGGTCAATGCTGTCGCAGGCGCAAATAAGCAGGATAAGCACCTCAGGAATGTTAACTCCGGAAGAGATTTTGATGTCGACAGATGGGAAGACCTGCGAGTTATAACTGAGGCCGATCCATGTCCGAAATGCGCTTCAAAAATAACCCTGAAGTATTCCATTGAACTAGGTCATACTTTTAAGCTGGGGACAAAATATTCCGATAAGCTTGGAGCAAATTTTCTCGATGAGAATGGCAAAGAAAAGACCATAATAATGGGATGTTACGGCATTGGTATTAACAGGATACTTGCATCTCTCATTGAGAGCAGCCATGATGAATGTGGCATAAAATGGCCTGTGTCTTTGAGCCCGTTCGAGGCGGTTGTGATGCCTCTTAAAACAAATGATGAAGAGGTCGTTGCCGAGGCGGAAAGAATATATCAGGGATTAAAGGACGCGGGTGTAGATGTTATAATAGATGACAGGGGAAAGTCAGCCGGTGTGAAATTCAAGGACGCGGAACTCATAGGGTTTCCTTATCAGGTAGTCATAGGTAAAAAGAGCCTCGAGGAAGGAAAGATAGAGGTCAAAGACAGGATGACCGGGGAAAAGGCTCTTGTCGAGAAAGATGAAATAGTTGGGTGGGTAGTAGATAGGGTAAGCTAATTCAAAATTTAAAATCCAAAATCCAAAATTAAAGATCCAAATGAAAGAGTTAAATGTAAGATTGAATTTTTTCGTAGGTCGTTATAAAAACCTTGGTGTCAGCTAATAAAAGAGTGTTTCTAACAGCTTTAGCTCTCAATGTTGGATTTTTAATTTTTCCTTTTTAATTTTATCAAGGAACATAACCATGTCTAAAACCAAAGTTTTATTTGTGTGTATACACAATTCTGCCAGAAGTCAGATGGCAGAAGCGTTCCTCAGCGCGATAGGCGGAGATAGATTTTGTGTTTGGAGCGCGGGAATAGAGCCGGCTAAACTTAATCCCGTGGTTGTTGAAGCTATGAAGGAGGCGGGACTCGACATTTCAGGCAAAGAGACAAAAAGTGTTTCCGAGATGCTTGAGAAAGACTTCGATTACGTTATAACGGTTTGTGACGAAGCCAGCGCGGAAAGATGTCCGATCTTCCCCGGAACAGTCCAAAAACTTCACTGGGGATTCCCTGGTCTATCAGATATCTCGGGTTCAAAAGATGAGAAGCTGGAGGAGACCAGGAGCATAAGGGACCAGATAAAAAATAAAATAGAATGTTGGATAAAAGAACTCTAAGTTTTTTTGGAGACGGGAG
>CAYWDJ010000098.1:0-4666 GCA_964457005.1 uncultured Planctomycetia bacterium | reverse complement strand
AAAAATAAAATAGAATGTTGGATAAAAGAACTCTAAGTTTTTTTGGAGACGGGAGTCGAGATGAGAGATATAGTTTATACGGTATCTTTAGTTATTGGCATAGTGGGGTCACTTATTATCGTCTGGGGAGTTGTAAAGTCCGCTATGGAATTCTTTTATCTTGAATTCAAATCTCTGACGGGCACAAATATTTGCGCAGACCGAGACCATCTAAGGCATCATCTGGGGTCATACATACTTCTTGGACTTGAGTTTCTGATAGCTGCCGACATTATTAAGACCATTATACATCCTTCTCTTAACGAGATGGCTATATTAGGGTCGATAGTAGCGGTAAGAACTGTGCTCAGTTATTTTCTTAACAAAGAAATGGAGAACAGACATGCCTGTTCGAATGAGAAGGGAGAAATGTAATGCCGTACTTCAAGACGGAAGTTATAGAGATCATCGAAAGGTCGAAAGCCGTAAGGAGTTTTCGGTTCAAGGATGTAGAGACTGAAGATTTTGAGGCCGGACAGTTTTTTCTTCTAACCTTGCAGGTGGACGGTCAAGATGTCGTTAAACCGTTTTCATTTTCGAATTCACCTACCGAAAAAGGGTATATAGAATTTACGAAGAAGCTCACAGACAGCCCGTTTTCAAGGGCTCTTAGCAAGTTAAAAGTCGGAGACCAGATAAGTATAAAAATGCCTTTCGGAGATTTTTCTTTAGACAAAAATGATAAAAAAGTTGTTTTTATTGCAGGGGGGATTGGAATAACTCCTTTTAGAAGTGTGGTCAAATATGCCACTGATGCCGGGATGACGAACGACATTGTTCTCTTGTACGGAAACGATGCTGAACAAAATATAACTTTTAAACAGGATCTTGATGTTCTGCAGGATGAGAATATAAATTTCAGGGTTGTGTATACATTATCAGATCCGGATGTAAAAACATGTGGATGGAAGGGGTGCTGCGGGTATATCGATAGTGGTATGATCAAGACGGAAGTCCCAGACTATAAGGATAGGGTTTTTTATTTGTGCGGACCTCCGGGTATGGTGAAATGCATAGACGGCGGCCTGAAAACGGATCTGGGAATTCCCGAGGGGAATATACGGCGTGAACATTTTATTGGATATGATTGGTCAACTGAAATAAAGGAATAATATGAAAATAAGAATCGTGATAATATGTGTGTTTTTAATGTGTTTGGGTGTTTTCTTTTCCGGAGACTGTTTTGCCTCCGAGAATAAAGCCTCTCAAATCGATTACGGCCCAAATGGTAAGCCAGAGCAAGAGAAATTTTTTGACCAGAATGGTGTTTTGAGGCAGGTCCGGTATTACCGGGAGGACGGAACTCTTGAACAGACAGAGAGTTACGACACTTTTGGGCATAAAGTCGCCATAGGCTATTACGAGAATAACGGACAGCTGAGGGATGGCGCTGATGGGTGGGCAGCCATGAGGATGCTATACAAGGACGGAAATATTATAGCTGAAGGCTACTACGGTGCCAATGGTAAATTACAGGAACGTAAAATATATAATTCTGAAGGCGATCTTGTCGATAAACAGTATGTGGGGGGTAGCGATAATCTCCCGGCGGAAGAATACAATCCCTCGCCCACAGTTGCGGGTGAAGGAGTTCAGTATTACGATAAATACGGCCGGGAAGAGATGTCCTCATATGCGGAATCTGATGATTTCGGGTTTCCGGGAGAGTGGGTCCTGGATTCTTGGGATTAGCAGACCTGCACTCGCTTTAGATGCTTAAAAGGATGGGATAGTGTCTCGTGCTCAAACAGTCCTCGGCCTAGCGGCCTGCGGAACTCGCGCGAGACACTATCCCATCCTTTTTATAATAGCGCTAGAGTACAGGAATCTGTCGGGAGAGTGAGTTGGGCTCGCTACTCCGTAAGTCTTATACGGCACGTCCTACTTACCCTCCCCAAAAGATCCCTGCAATCTAGTTTATTGCTATAAAAGATATGGGGGTGCTTTCGTATGGGCATTGCCCAGTAGAAAGTACCCCCATGTCTTACCCATGGCACAAAACGAGTGCAGGTCTTTACTTTATCTTGACATATATATAATATTATATTAGAATCTTATTACAGCAGGAGACGCAATCGGATAAGTGGGCCAGGTGCCCGCTTATTTTTTTGGGTAGACTAAATTTGGTGTCAATTGGAGAAGCATGAGCGGTTTTATTCCTGATGAACTAAGGAATTACATTGAAGATACAGCCAGCAGCAGGGGCTTTTGTGTCGTGGAGATAGTTGCCAGGAGTGGCAGGGGTACGCTTGTTGAGGTCGCTTTGGATAAAGAGGGCGGTATTACTCTGGATGAATGCAGCGATTTTAACAGGACAGTAATGTCGTGGATGGACGACAGCGATCTTTTTGAAGGGCGTTATACTTTTGATGTGTGTTCTCCCGGGCTGGATAGGGTTCTGAAAACTCCCAGGGATTTTCAATGGGCAACGGGAAAAATGGTTAAGGTCAATGCCGAAGAACCAGTCGATGGAAAAACGGATTTTATTGGAAAACTCGTGCAGTTCGATGACAATGCCGGTGTTACCCTGGAGGGCGAGGATGGGGTGTCGGTGGTTATAGCTGTGAATAACATAACAAAGGCTAAACTTTGGAGTAAAATATGAACGCAGAATTGCTAAATGCATTAGAGAGAATAGAAAGAGAAAAAGGGATTAGTAAACAGATTCTTATAGAGGCGGTAGAGAGCGCTCTTGTGAGTGCCGCGCGCAAAGCCATCGGCGATCCTAATCTTGCGAAGGAAGATGTATCCGTAACAATGGACCAGATCACAGGCAAGATAAGTGTCTATTCTGACGGGGTTGAGATCAAAAGTGAGAAGTTTGGAAGGATAGCAGCCCAGACAGCAAAGCAGGTGATTATACAGAAGATCCGGGAAGCTGAAAGGGATGTTGTTTATGGAAAGTATATGACAAGGATAGGGACGATAATCAGCGGTTCTGTTCACAGATTTGATAAGGGGAACATATTGGTTGAACTTGACGATACGGAAGCTGTATTGCCAAGGTCTGAGCAGATCCCTCGTGAGCGATTCAGGCAGGGAGAGGGCGTGAGGGCGTATCTTACGAATGTTGATAGAAGCGCAAATGGCCTTCAAATAGTTCTTTCACGTACAGCCCCCGGGTTTGTTAAAAAACTTTTTGAACTTGAGGTCCCGGAGATATCACAGGGGATTGTGGAGATCAAGTCTATAGCCAGAGAAGCCGGAGACAGGACCAAAATAGCCGTTTACTCAAAAGATGAGAAAGTAGATCCAGTAGGTGCGTGTGTTGGAATGCGTGGTGCCAGAGTCAGGGATATTGTCAAGGAACTTCACGGGGAGAGAATAGACATAGTGAGGTGGAGTGATGATGTGAGAGACTATCTTAAAGCTGCCATAAGCCCGGCTGAAACTCTCGGGATGACGATCGATAGAGAAGCTAACACTGTTACAGTAAGCGTGCCTCAGGATCAGTTGGCTCTTTTGATAGGGAAAAAGGGAAGAAACATTCGCCTGGCTTCAAAACTTGTCGGGTGGGAACTTATTGCCGAACAGATAGTTGAGGTTATTCCTGTGCCGATAGATGAGATAGACGGGATTAGCGCAAAAGCAAAACAGGTTTTACTTGCGGCGGGACACGATGATGCCGCTAAAATAATGCAGTCTGGCGTCGAGGGATTGGTAGAGCTTGACGGCGTCGGGGAAAAAACGGCGGAAAAAATAATTGCAGCCTGTGAGGTGGCGGTTACAAAGGCCAGTGAAAATGAAGTGGCTGCGGCAAAAGAGGCGGCTGCGGAGGCCGCGGCGGAGAAAAAGGAAGAAGAGGCGGGAGAAGAGGCCGAAGCGATTCCTGAAGAAGTCGAAGCTCCTGAGGAAGTCGCTGAAGAATCCGAGGAAGAAGAAGCTGTCGATAAAATAGCAGAAGAAGGCACAGCGGAAGATGCGGCTGAAGCTGAATCAGACGAAGAACCTGAAGAAGAAAACCAACAAGAGGAAAAATAAATAGGTGTTTTTATGGCAAAAAAAATAAAAGATCTGGTAAAAGAATTAGGCGTATCAAGTGACATGATCATGGAGCAGCTTCAAAAGCTTTATGTCGACTATGAAGATGAGTCCAGTACTGTAGATGGAAAGATAATCGGACTTTTGCGCATAAAATTAGGACTTCCTGAAGTTTCTGAAAAGAAGGAACCCAAAAAGACCAAGGCTAAGGTTCCCAAGAAAGAACCTGCGGAAAAGAAGACGCTTGTCGCTAAGAAAGCAAAGGCAGAAGAGGGAGAGGAGAAGAAAGCTAAAAAAGCCAAGGCGGAGCCTAAGGAAAAGAAAGCGTCTAAAGAAAAGAAAGCTAAGGAAGAAAAGGAAGCACCTAAGGAGACCGAAGAGGAAAAAGCCGCAGCAGCAGAAAAAAAGAGAAGAAGTAGACAGCTTCCCCTTGATAGGATCATAAAAGTTCACGAAGCCAAACCTGAGCAGGTTGAAGCGGAGAAGGCCAAAGAGAAAGAAGTCAAAGAGGCTAAGGAAGCCAGGGAAAAAGAGAAAAAAGAAGCAAAATCTAAAGCCAAAGAGGGCGTTACCATAGTAAAGAAAACTGTCGCTTCTCAAGAGATCCCCAAACAGAAAAAGCCCTATAAAAAAGAAAAATATAAGC
>CAYWDJ010000097.1:0-6396 GCA_964457005.1 uncultured Planctomycetia bacterium | reverse complement strand
GCTTCTCAAGAGATCCCCAAACAGAAAAAGCCCTATAAAAAAGAAAAATATAAGCCTGATTATACTCGGCAAGGTTCGAGCCGGCCTAAGATCAGGTCAAAGATAAAGGTTAGAACAAGTGTTTCGGCTCCTGTAACACAGGAACGGAAAACACCGCAGAAACTTCAGATCACAGCTCCTATAAGCATTAGGGACCTTGCTCCTAAAATGAATTTGAAGCCCGCGGAGATAATGAAGTACCTTATGGGAAAAGGTGTTTTGGCTAATATAAACCAGGACCTGGAAGAAGATATGGTCCGTGAGGTCATGACAAATTTCGGATTTGAGTTGGAGCTTCATGACACGATCGAATCTATGCAGAAAGAACTTATGGACGAGGTCCATGAAGGTGATAAGGGAGACATTGTTTCAAGAGCTCCTGTAGTTACTTTCATGGGGCATGTTGATCATGGAAAAACATCATTACTGGATTACATACGTGACACAATGGTTACAAAAGGTGAAAAAGGCGGCATTACGCAGCATATAGGGGCATATAAGGTAGAAACTGAAAAGGGAGCGGTAGCGTTTCTTGATACCCCGGGTCACGCGGCTTTTACGGCCATGAGAGCAAGGGGGGCCAATGCCACTGACGTTGTAGTTCTCGTTGTGGCGGCAGATGATGGTGTTATGCCTCAGACCAAAGAGGCCATTGACCATGCTAAGGCAGCCGATGTCCCCATAGTTGTGGCCATAAACAAATGTGATCTGCCCGGAGCGAACCCGGACAGGGTTAAACAGGAACTTCAGCAGGAAGGACTTGCCCCTGAAGCATGGGGTGGGACGACCGTAATGGTGGAAGTGTCGGCAATAACAGGTGAAGGTGTGAATGACCTTGTTGATATGCTTATGCTCGAATCAGAGCTTCTGGAACTTACTGCTAATCTAAAAGTAAGAGCGAGAGGAGTAGTTGTTGAGAGCAGGAAGACTCCCGGACAGGGAGTTATAACTCACGTCCTGGTTCAGAATGGGATCTTACGTGCCGGCAATATTGTTCTTTGTGGATCGTTTTACGGTAAGGTCAAAGCAATGATCAATGATAAAGGCGTACGTGTTGATGAAGCTGCTCCGGCAACGCCGGTTGAGGTTTTGGGGCTTCAGGGGGTTGCCGAAGCCGGAGAAGAATTCTTTGTTGTTAAAGACGAAAAAAAGGCAAAGACCCTGGCGGGACTTAAGCAGAATGCCACTAGGCAGAAAGGTATGGCAAAAAGCCCGAGGGTTACTCTTGAAGATATTCATTTGCAGATCTTAGAGGGTGACGTGAAGGAGTTAAAAGTTGTTTTGAAAGCGGACGTGCAGGGATCGGTTGAAGCGCTTTCGGCTGCTATTGAGGATCTTTCAACCCCTGAAGTAAAAATAAGAATGATTCATGCGGCAGTTGGAAATATCAATGAATCTGATGCCATGCTGGCGGTTGTGTCGAATGCCATTGTGATCGGGTTTCATGTGAAAATAGATAATAAAGCAGAGGAACTTACCAAGGCTGAAAACATAGATGTTCACCTCTACGATGTTATCTACGAGGCCATAGCCGAGGTAAAGGCCGGGATGGAAGGACTTCTTGAACCTGAGGAAAGAGAGGCTTATCGCGGTACGGCGCAGATAATGGAGATATTTTCTTCATCCAAAGCCGGGAAGATCGCCGGATGTATGGTTAAAAAAGGCGTAATTTCCAGGAAAGACCGAGTGCGGCTCAAAAGAGGGCAGGAGGTTATTTTTGACGGATATTTAGACGCTCTCAGGAGATTTAAGGATGATGTCAAGGATGTCAGGGAAGGGTTTGAATGCGGGATGTCCTTTAAGGGATTTGGCAATATCAGAGTCAACGATATTGTTGAAGCATACATTATAGAAAAATTCGCACGCAGATTAGAGAAATAAGACAGAGGTAAGAAATGGGTGATAAGAGAACTATATTGAGCGGGATGCGTCCTACCGGGCAGCTTCATCTTGGACATCTGGTAGGTGTTCTTAAGAACTGGGTTGAGCTGCAGTCACAATACGATTGTTATTTTATGGTAGCAGACTGGCACGCTTTAATGAGCGAATATGAAAATCCTTCCAATATACAGAAAAGTTCGATAGAGATAGTTAAAGACTGGGTTTCCTGTGGTATCGATCCGAAAAAAAGTGTTATTTTTGTCCAGAGCATGGTCCCTGAGCATCTTGAGCTTGCTATGGTATTTTCTATGATTACACCACTGGGATGGCTTGAAAGATGTACCACGTACAAGGAACAGCTTAGGGAACTCAAGGGAAGGATGCTTGCAACATATGGCTTTCTGGGATACCCGGTGCTCCAGACAGCGGATATAGCCCTGTACAATGCTGATCTTGTGCCGGTTGGCGTGGACCAGCTTCCGCATCTTGAGCTTGCCAGAGAGATCGTAAGGAGATTTAATGGTTTGTACAAGAAAGAAGTTTTTAATGAGCCGGAACCGATCCTGACGAAAGTGCCTAAACTCGTGGGTACGGATAACAGGAAGATGTCAAAAAGCTATAACAACACTATTGCCCTGGCGGATTCAGCTGAGGCCGTCAGAAAAAAAGTTTTCAGCATGTATACAGATCCAAATAGGGTAAGCGCCGATGTTCCCGGCAAGGTCGAAGGCAATCCGGTATTTATTTACCATGAGATATTCAACCCGGACAAGGATGAAGTCGATGATCTTAAGGCGAGGTATAGAAAAGGGACAGTCGGTGATGTAGAAGTGAAAAAGAAGCTGAATATTGCCTTGAATAATTACCTTGAACCTATCCGGGAGAAAAGGGAAAAACTTTCTGACGAAGCAGTGCGCGAGATACTGAGGGACGGAGCTGAAAGGGCTAGAAAGGTTGCCCGGAAGACGCTTATAAAGGTAAAGAAGTGCCTGCACCAGATGGTAGACTGATCAAAACAATGCTTTAGCTGTAAGCTATAGGCTGTAAGCTGTATGTTGAAACCGCTTTTTATAGCTTATAGCTTAAAGCTTAAAGCTATAACCGGTGTAAAACGCTAGAACTATGTCGTACAAAGTAAAACTTAATATTTTTGAAGGCCCACTTGATCTATTGCTTTTTCTGATAAAAAAGGAAAAGATAGACGTCTATGATATTCCCATATCAAAGATCACTGACCAGTACCTCGAATATATGGACTTGTTGAAACTCCTTGACCTGGATATAGCCGGTGAATTTCTGGTTATGGCTGCAAATCTTATGTATATTAAGAGCAAGATGCTCCTTCCTGTTGAAGAGGGTGAACTGGAGGAAGGGGAGGAGCTTGACCCAAGGGAAGAGCTTGTTAAAAGGTTGCTTGAGTATAAACAATTTAAAGATGCCGCGGGAAATCTCCATGAGATGTATGAGTCCAATAGGAATGTTTTTGTGCGAAAGGGTGAAACTCCGACAAAAAGCGCGTATGTTATTGATGGCGAAGAATATTTCGAAGCGAGTCTATTTGATCTTATTACGGCATTCCGCAAGGTTCTGAAAGAAGTTCCGAAAGAGGCTTTTCATAAAGTTATAAGAAATGAATTTACTGTAGGAGACAAAATCCATGAGATATATCATCTGCTTACGGATAGGTCGAAAATATCATTTCTCGACCTGTTCCGTCAGGCAAGGAATAAAGATGAAATAATTACCATTTTTCTTGCGCTGTTGGAGCTCATGAAAATGCATGAAATAGTTGTCGCCCAGAAAAGTAATTTTAGCGATATAGAAATACTTCGAAACCCTGAACAGACGAAGAGGCAGGACGAAACACTTGGAGAGGTAGAAGATGGAAAAGACAAGACAGATCAAGACGATAATTGAAGCGCTTCTTGTGGTTTCGGAAGCGGGACTTAGTAGAGATGAGATCAAGAAAGCCATACCGGACGTTTCCGGGAAGGATGTTTCGGACGCTATAGATAAACTTAAGTCGGAATATGATTCTGATGATAGAGGATTCAATCTTTCGGAAATTGCCGGTCGCTACAGAATAGTGTCCAAGCCGGAATATATGCCGTGGATAAGCAATCTTTACCAGAAAGAGCCGGACAGGCTGAGAGGTCCTTCATTGGAGACCCTGGCAATAATTGCTTACAAACAGCCGGTTACTCGTGCAGAAGTTGAGGCCATTCGCGGAGTAAGCGTTGGTGGTGTTATAAGGACACTTTTAGATAAGAGTCTTGTAGAGGTCAGGGGAAGGAAGGACGTCATAGGCAGGCCGCTTCTGTACGGCACAAGCCTGAGGTTTCTTGAGATTTTTGGTCTTAATTCTTTATCGGATCTTCCCGCTTTAAAAGAATTCACGGAAGAGGATGTTGAATACGGTAAGCCGCAGCACCAGATCTCTATAGAGAACGAGGACGATACACAGGGTCAGTCTGCTGAAGAGAATGTCGAAGCGGGAGAGGATCAGAATCCCGTGGAGGTTGTGGACCAGGAAGAGAGCGTAGAAGAATCTCAAAATGAGGAGATGTATAGTGATGAGCCCGAAAAAACTGAATGATTTGAGGAAAGAGATCGATAAAATAGATTCCAGTATCGTTAAGCTTCTAGACAAGCGAGGCTCTGTAAGCCACAAGATAGGTGAGGTAAAAAAAGCTAAAAACCAGCCGATCTACAGTCCCGGAAGAGAGAGTCAGGTTTATAACAAGGTCCAGAAGCTTACGAAGGGGCCGCTTTCTGTTGATTCTATAAAGGCCATATACAGCGAAATAATGTCGGCATGCATAGCACTTGAAGAGCCAAAAAAAATTGCATATCTGGGGCCCGAGCTGACCTTTACTCAGCAGGCAGCTCTAAAAAAATTCGGGTCAAGCGTAAACTATGTTTCCTGTGACAGCATTTCGAATGTTTTCACCGAAGTTGAAAAGGGAAACGCTGATTATGGCGTAGTCCCGATAGAAAACTCGACCGAGGGGGCTGTCAACCATACGCTTGACAAATTTACCGGTTCGCCTCTCATGATCTGTTCGGAAGTTTTTCTTCCGATCAAGCATAGTCTATTGGGTAAAAGAAAAGATCTTAAGTCGATCAAGAAGATCTATTCTAAACAAGAGGTTTTCGGACAGTGCCGCGGGTGGATAGAAAAATATATTCCCGGAGCTAAACTTCACAGTGTTAATTCAACGGCGAAGGCTGCCCAGATAGCGGAGAAGGAGGCCGGGGCAGCTTGCATTGCAAGTGATCTTGTCTTGAATAAATATAAACTGAAGATGATAGCAAAGTCCATTGAAGATAGCGCCACTAACGTTACACGCTTTCTCGTTATTGGGGACCATATAGGAACGGCAACGGGAAGCGATAAAACGTCTGTTATGTTCAGTGTGAAGGATCGCCCAGGGGTTTTGCATGATATGTTGAGTTCATTCAAGGCCGCCGGGATAAATCTTACTAAGATAGAATCAAGGCCCTCGAAGAAAGGGCTGTGGAAATATTTTTTCTTCATTGATCTTGAAGGACATTGTGAAGATAAAAAGGTGAAGAAAACCCTGGATAGCTTGGAGAAAAAATGTCATTTTCTCACGGTTCTGGGGTCTTACCCGAAAGGACGATAATGAAACCTCTGGAGATAATAAAGATACTCTTGAAAAAGAACCCATGGAGAAAGATACTGGACTTTGTGCCCGCGTATAAACCGGGCAAACCGATCGAAGAAGTGAAGCGTGAGCTTGGACTTGAAAAGGTGGTAAAGCTCGCGTCGAATGAGAACCCTTTCGGAGTTTCTCCGAAGGTTGTTGAGGCCGTTACCGAAGAGGTAAAAACAGTAAACAGGTATCCCGATGGAACTTGCTTTTATTTGAGGAAAGCTTTAAGTGAAAAGCTTTCCGTTCCTGGAGAGAGCCTGGTTTTTGGTAACGGATCCGATGAATTGATAATTTTGGCAGCGAGGGCCTTTATTTCACCCGGGAGCGGTGTTGTTATAGCAAACCCGACTTTTTTGATCTACCGTCTGGCTTCTGTTCTGGCCGGAGCAAAGGTAAAGATGGTTCCTCTCAAGGATCATAAATATGATCTTAAGGCTATGCGCAAGGCTATCAATCGAAAAACTAAAATCGTTTTTATAGCCAATCCCGATAACCCGAGCGGCAGTTACGTGACGAAAGATGAACTGAACGAATTTATAGACAGTGTGCCAAAAGACGTATTGATATTTCTTGACGAGGCCTACTACGACTATGCAACGGGCGGGGATTACCCTGAGACCATCGATCTTATAAACAGGAAAGACCGCAATATTATGGTGACAAGGACTTTTTCCAAGGCTTATGGACTCGCCGGTCTCCGTATTGGATATGGAGTGGCAAAGCCCGAGATAGCCGCGGTTTTTGATAAGGTAAGAGAACCCTTTAGTGTGAATTCCCTGGCACAGGCGGCAGCTATAGC
>CAYWDJ010000096.1:0-6450 GCA_964457005.1 uncultured Planctomycetia bacterium | reverse complement strand
AAAAAATGCGGTAAACGATTTATTCATGCCTTCATTCGCTTTTATTTAGAAAAGCTCATTTTTCTAAATAAAACCTCTTTACGGCATAAACGCCCGGCAGGGATCCTGCGTCGGGTGTTTTGGCTTATAGTAGGGGCACATTGCAATGTGCCCCTACTATATTTTATCCGCCTTCGTAGAAAATCACGGGCATACCCATTTTTCTATAAATAAAAGACGTAGGGGCAGACCTATGTGTCTGCCCTGAAACCTTCAGTCTGGGGTGGTCATTATTCACGTTTTATCTTTATAAACATATTTCTTGCTATGATTTTTATTATTATGTTATAATGCCCATTCGCAAAAGTTGGTACATTGTTGCCCGCATAGCTCAGTTGGTAGAGCAACTGACTCTTAATCAGTGGGTCCAAGGTTCGAGCCCTTGTGCGGGTACCAGTTTTAGTATATGATAGCAGCGCGTATTTGCGCAGGTTGCGGGCGGGTGTAGCTCAGTTGGTAGAGCATCACGTTGCCAACGTGATTGTCGTCGGTTCGAGTCCGATCACCCGCTCCACTTATAAAGGCAAACCTCATCAAATGTACCTTTTAATATAAAAAAAGAACAAGCTGAGATAGAAGGAGAGATATGAACATCACGGAAATTTTGGGTAAAAACAGCGTTAGGGTCGACCTTGGGTCTACGACTAAGGAAGAGGTCCTTGTCGAGCTTGTTGATCTCCTTGTAGAAGCCGGAAGCATAAAGAAAACTGACAAGAGTGACGTTATTAAGAAGATCAAGGAAAGAGAGGTTCTAGGTTCTACAGGCATTGGAAAAGGGGTGGCGATACCTCATGCCAAATCCGCCAAAGTCAAGAAAATGGTTGCTGCCTTTGGTGTGTCAAAAAAAGGTCTGGATTTTAAATCGCTTGATGGCGAGCCAACATATCTGTTTTTTATTCTTATCGCTCCGGGAGAAACTCCGGGGCCGCATTTAAAAGCTTTGGCAAAGATCTCTCGTCTTCTGGACGATAAGTTCACAAGGGAACGGTTGTGTTCATGCGCTACTGCTCCGGAAGTCGTCAAGATCATAAAAGATGAAGAGAGCAAGAAAAAGGCTTAACCTAGCCGTCAGGTAATTTATGAGAAGACTTAAATGGCTCTATCCAGGCATGCTTGTAAAGAGGTGGATAACTCTTTCGGTTTTTGGGATACTAATGATCTCGATGGGGTTCGTGATAGTTATTTACGAACGTAGTTCCCAAAATAAACTTATAGCCGGACTTATAATCATACTCGGTATGCTGTGCGTGATCTTTTCTATCAAAAGGATCCTCAAATCTTTTATGACGGTTCTTAGCTCGCCAAGAGACGAAAACTTACTTGTAGAAAAAGTATATGAAAGACGCATTTTAGAAAAAGGTCCTAAGATCGTAGTTATCGGAGGTGGTACGGGGCTTTCTACCCTATTGAAAGGCCTTAAGCAGTATTCCAGCAACATTACGGCTATTGTAAGTGTTACCGATGATGGGGGTTCTTCGGGCAGGTTGAGAGAAGAATTCGGCATATTGCCTCCCGGAGACATAAGAAACTGTCTTGTCGCTCTTGCTGATTCAGACCTCCTGGGATCTTTGTTCCAGTTCAGGTTCAAAGAAGGTAAGGAGCTTGAAGGGCATAATTTTGGTAACCTGTTCATAGCGGCGTTATCGCAGGTAACAGGAGATTTTGCCAGAGCAATAAAGGAATCCAGTAAAGTTCTTGCGATAAGAGGGAATGTTCTGCCTGCGACACTGCAGAAGGTGGTGTTGGTTGCGAGGAGAGAGGATGGTACGGAAACAGAGGGAGAATGCCGCATACGTGAGGAAAAATCAAGTCCTATCGAGTGGCTGTTCCTGCGTCCCGAAGCTTGCAATGCTACACAGGAATCTGTTGATGCTATTAAAAACGCCGATGCCATAATACTCGGTCCGGGAAGTCTGTATACAAGTGTGCTTCCGAACCTTTTGATCGAAGGAATACAGAAGGCCGTAGCGAAGTCCAAGGCATTGAAGATTTATATTTGTAATGTTATGACAGAGGCAGGGGAAACTGACGATTATTCTGTGAGTGATCACATGAGAGCCATCACAAAGCACACGCGCCCAAATATGGTAAATCACTGTATTGCGAACATTTCGCGGATACCTAAAGCTCTTTATGAAAAATATAGCGGGGAAAACAAGTTTCCTGTCCGGCTGGATAAAAAAGATGAAGAATGGCTTCAGAATGAAAGGATACAGCTTGTTAAGGCAAACATTGCAAGCACCAAAGAATTTGTGAGGCATGACTCATTGAATCTCAGCAGCGTGATCATGGAGCTTGTCCATGAAAGCAAAAAAACTTAAAGGCCCTGGCGGGAAACGCGCGCTTTTTGCGATGGCGTTTCACTGTCATCAGCCTGTTTATAATTTTGAGTGGGAGATAGAAAAGGCATACAAGAATTCATATCTTCCTCTGTTGGAGGCGGTAGAAGAATTTCCTGAGATCAAAGTCTCGTTCCACTTTTCGGGTAATACGATAGAATGGATATCCAGGAATAGACCCGGATATATTGCTCTTTTACATAAACTTATTTCTAATGGCCAAGTCGAGCTATTGGGAGGCGGATACTATGAGCCGGTACTTGCTATCATCCCGGAACGGGACAGGCGTGAACAGCTCAGGAAGAACAATGATGTCTTAGCGAGGCTTTTCGGGGTAATCCCGGAAGGGGCATGGTTGACTGAGAAGGTGTGGGAATCTGCTCTTGTGGAGTCCTTATTGTCGGAAGGCATGAAATACACAATACTGGATGATCATCACTTACTTAGGGCGGGTGTCGCAAAACACAAGGTGTACAGGCCGTGTCAGACAGTCGGGAAGTCGGGGAGTTTTGTGGTATTTCCTTCGCTTACGAAGTTAAGGTACTATATGCCGTTCAGGTTGCCGAATGTTACTGTGGGTTTTATGAGAGATGCTGCAGAAAAGAATCCGTATAATACGTCTTGTTTTTTCTTTGCCGATGACGGTGAGAAGTTCGGAGCATGGCCCCATACATATAAGTGGGTTCACCAGAAAGGGTGGCTGAAAGATTTTTTCAGGACGCTTACCGGGAATCAGGATTGGCTGAAGACAGCTACGTATACAGAAGCTCTTAGAACGGAATCGACGGAAGAGGTAGGGGAAATCCCACCTTCAAGTTATTCTGAGATGATGGACTGGAGCTCGGGTAATTTTAAGAATTTTTTCAATAGGTATCCGGAGTCCGGGCGTATGCACAGGCGGATGATCGGGTTGAGCGATGCTGTAAATGAGGCAAGCCTTGATGCGGAGCAAAGAGTGTCTCAAAAAACACTTGAAGAAGCCAAGGATCATCTTTTCAGGTCGCAATGCAGCTGTTCGTATTGGCATGGAACTTTTGGAGGAGTATACTTTCCTCATCTAAGGCAGGGGGTGTATAACCACCTGATAAAAGGCCAGGCGATACTGGATAAAATACCGGCTTTGAGCGAAAAAACACCTTGTGGAGATGAAACGGTCATAAGTAACGGAGACCTGAAAGTTTATACCACAAATAAGGGCGGTAGTATTTCTGAGCTGGATCTTGTAAGTGAGGGCATTAACCTTACAAATATGATGTCCAGGACAAAGGAAAAATATCATAACAAGTTGGGGTGGGGATATTTTTCGAGGATAAACCGGGTAAGAAAAGCAGTGCTAAAGGGTGAGTTCCCAAACATACATGACGTGCTGGGGGTTAAAACACCAAGATTGAGAAAGCTGCTTGATTATGATGATTACAATAGAGGTTCTTTCTTGACCCACATTATTATCGATGGGAGTTCCTGGAAAAATATTGATAGGGCTAGAAGCAGCAGTAACAGCTTTTTGAAAGGCCTGTATGCGGAAGCCACAGGCAGGTTCGGCGAAAAAGTATATATAAAGAGAGAAGAGATTCTTTTGCCGAATAATGACTTTGTTGATCTGGAAGTAACAAAGCTGATAAAGCCCGGGCCGGAGGGTCGGATTTCCGTTTCTCAGGAACTTAGAAAGTATTCTAAGGGGGAAGGCAACATTTGGAGCGCTGTAGAATTTAATTTTTCGATCTGGGATGGGCAGATCAGTCTGAAGAAAAGAGCATCAAAGAGAGAAAATATAGTTTTAAGGGATAAGTTTTTTGATAAAAGAATTGAAATAGACCTTAATGGTAGATATGATGTGTTGACCTATCCGGTTTACACGGTGAACGAGACGGAAGAAGGTTTAACCAAGGTGTATCAGGGTGTTTCGGTCGTAATAGGACGGACTGTTGAGCTGGGATGCGAAACAGAAGGCGAAATGCTGGATATTATTATAAATATAGGATAAGATATATGCAGGTAGAGAAAGAAATAGTTATTAAGAACAAGACGGGGTTACATGCTCGTCCGGCGGCGCTTTTTGTCCAGATCGCGAACAAATTCGATAGTGATATTACCATTATCAAAGAAGATCAGGAAGTTAACGGCAAGTCCATTATGGGGATACTAATGCTTGCCGCGGAGAGGGGCGCTAAGCTCACCATTATTGCAGAAGGGGAAGATGCTGAAGCTGCTGTTGCGGAGCTCACAGATATTCTTGTAAAGGACATTGATTCTAACACTCTTTAACTTGGGGTTTTTATGGAGAGAAAAAAACAAATACAACTTAAAGGAATTCCAGCCGCTCCAGGCATAGTCATCGGAAAAGTGCACATTTTCGGTACTGAAGATGTCATGCCCCGGGAAAGGAGCATCTCCGGAAAAGACGTGCCGCAGGAACTGAAGAAATTCATTGATGTCCTGAAAAAGACAAAGAGAGAAATAGTAGAAATAGAACAGAAGATATCCCAGGAAATGGGTGTTGAGCATGGGAAGATCTTCAGCGCGCATCTTTTGGTTTTGGAAGACAGCGTGCTTGTTCAGGAAGTTGAAACCCGCCTAAAAAGAAAAAAGAAAAATATAGAATTTATTTTCGCGGAAGTTCTTAACCGATATATAAATGTTCTATCGGAAGCCAAGGATGAGTATCTCAGGGATCGGATAACCGACATAACAGATGTGGGGAAAAGGATACTGAGGAACCTTATGGGGGAGGAAGAAATAAGTCTCTCTGACCTTGATAGCAAATGTATCGTTGTGGCCTATGACATTTCTCCGTCGGATACCGCTATGATGCATAAAGGCCGGGTTATGGGTTTTGCCACGGACATTGGAGGAAGAACTTCACATACGGCTATTATGGCTAAGTCTCTTGAGATCCCGGCTGTTGTCGGTTTGGAGTCAATTACGGATATTGTTAATAACGGTGACACAGTGATACTTGATGGTGTCCACGGTGTTGTCATTATAAATCCAAATAAGAGGTTCCTTGAAAAGTACCAGAAGGAAAAGAAACGGTACGAATGTCTTGAGAAAGAACTGACGGAGCTAAAGACGCTTCCCAGCGAAACCCTTGACAATAAAAAGGTAATAGTTGCCGGCAATATCGAGCTGCCGGAAGATGTTGCCAGTGTAATATCTCACGGGGCGCAGGGGATAGGGCTTTACAGGACAGAATACTTTTTTATGAACAGGAGAGACCTTCCGGGAGAAGAGGAGCAGTTTAACGCGTACAAATCTGTTGCTATGCGCATTAAACCCGAAGAAGTTATTGTAAGAACCCTAGATCTTGGCGGGGACAAGTTCCTTTCGCAGCTTGATGTTCCGAGGGAAATGAATCCGTTTCTTGGGTGGCGCGCCATAAGATTTTGTCTCGCTCGTCCGGATATATTTAAGACCCAGCTGAGAGCGATTCTCCGGGCATCGTCTTTTGGCCATTTGAAGCTAATGTATCCTATGATATCGGGAGTAGGGGAACTTCGGCAGGCTAACGAAGTGCTTGAAGAGGTTAAGACTGATCTTAGAAAAGAGGGAGTGCCCTTTGATGAGGACATTCCGATCGGTGTTATGATCGAGGTGCCTTCCGCGGCCATAACAAGCGACATACTCGCTGCAGAAGCGGATTTTTTCAGTATTGGTACCAATGACTTGATACAGTATTCGCTGGCGGTTGACAGGGTCAATGAGAAGATCGCCTATCTGTATGAGCCTGCCCATCCGGCTGTGTTGAGCCTTATAAAGAGCGTTATAGACAATGGTCACAAAGCCGGGATACCCGTTGCTCTTTGTGGTGAAATGGCCGGTGATGTAGCTCTTACAATGATACTTTTGGGATTAGGCCTGGATGAATTTAGTACTTCTCCTATAGCTGTTCCGGAGATCAAAAAAATAGTAAGAAGCGTCAATTTTTCAGACGCGCAGAAGATAGCGGAGAAAGCTCTAACGTTTACAACTGGCGAAGAGGTCAGGGCTTTTGCCAAGAAAACACTAAAAGAAGTTGTCCCTGATATTGCTAAGGGGCTTACAGCTTAAATAGAAAGGAAAAGAGAATGAAGGG
>CAYWDJ010000095.1:4216-6553 GCA_964457005.1 uncultured Planctomycetia bacterium | reverse complement strand
CAGGCTTGTTCGACTGGGGAAGAAGAATAACAGTTCCGGGATCAAGGTGTTTTCTTTTGTGGACAATATAGGGGAACTAATGGAGGTCTCAGACCTTGTTATCACAAAAGCCGGAGGCATGACAACCTCAGAGGCTTTGGTAAAAGGGCTTCCGATGATAATTGTGAAACCAATTCCCGGACACGAGAGCATGAATACCAAATATCTTGTCAATCGCGGGGCGGCTATTGAAATTGGTGATCACCAGTTGATATACGACAAAATAAACAGTCTTTTTGATTCGAAGAGCGCGCTCAGAAATATGAGAGAAAACATCAAACATATCTCTAGACCGGATAGCGCGGTGAATGTGGCCAAGTTAGTTTTTAAAGGGTTCGAATGATGTATTATTTGTATTTGCTAGGAATTTTTCTTGCCAGGACGTTGCCCATACAGGTGGGGTATGGGGTGGCTATTGTCATCTCTAGGGGATACTATTTCTTTGCCAGAAGTGACAAAGTAGCTCTACAGGAAAATCTGCAGATGGTCCTCGGGGATGGTGTTAGTGAGAAGGAAATAAATAAACTCGTCCGCAGGATATTTATCAATTTTGCTAAGTATCTTGCCGATTTTATGAAATACTCCCGTATCCCTGACGGATACATCGACAAAATGGTTGAGATTCAGGGAGAGGAGCATATTGAAAAAGCTCTTGCTGAAGGCAAAGGGGCGGTGCTCCTTGCTTTGCATACCGGAAATTGGGAGCTGGGGGGATTTGTCGTAGGGCATTTGGGGTATCCTTTTAACGCTTTAGTCTTGGAACATGATAATAAAAAAATAAACGAATTTTTCAAAGAGCAGCGGCGTGTTAATAGCGTGAAAGCTATTCCGTTGGGGATGTCGGTAAAGCAATGCTTCAGAGCGCTGAAAAGCAATGAACTTTTGGCCATAGTGGGCGATAAAAATTATACCGGCAACGGAGTTTATGTGGACTTTTTTGAAAAAAAAGCACTGCTTCCCAAAGGCGCAGCGGTATTAGCGTTAAAGACCGGAGCGCCCATTATAATTACCGTAATGACGCGAAAGAAAGGTAATACATTTTTACTGAAAATGGAGGAGGCGATCAGCTATACTCCTACGGGGGATATGGATAAAGATGTGCAAGAGCTAATGAAAAAATATGTTAAGGTTTTTGAAAAGATCATAAGGGCGCATCCGGAACAATGGTATGTGTTTAAAAAAATATGGGATCAATAAACGACAATACAATAGTTGTAATACCGTCATATAACGAAGCCAGGACTATAGGGGATATAGTCCTGGATATAGTTAATATGGGTATGTCCGTTCTTGTTATCGATGATGGGTCGAACGACAACACAGAGCGTCTGGCTCTGGATGCCGGAGCAATGGTCCTGCGTCATAAGGTTAATGTGGGCAAAGGGTATTCGGTAAGGCAGGCCATAAACTATGTTCTTGATAAGACCAAGTATGAGTGGTTGTTGATCATGGATGGTGACGGGCAACATCACACAGAGGATATTGCATCATTTATGGAGGCAACCACTCCGAACGGTGATGTGGATATGGTTCTTGGAAACAGGATGTCTGACGCAAAGGGTATGCCGCCAGTAAGGTATTGGACAAATAAGTTCACGTCAGGGGTTCTTTCCTGGATATGTAAGCATGATATTCCGGATTCACAATGTGGCTACAGGCTGGTGAGTACCGATGCGGTAAGAAAAATGAATCTTGAAACCGAGAAATATGACATCGAGTCTGAAATGCTTATAGAAGCGGCGGAGATGAGGATGAATGTAGTCTCCGTGCCTATACAGACCATTTATGGTGATGAGGTTTCCGAGATACACCCTGTAAGAGATACTATTAAGTTTTTTGAGCTTATAATAAAGTCGCATTTTCGTTTAAGTGAAGTGCGCCGAAAAAAGAAGAAGAGGGAGTAGGGATGCTAGAGCAGCTAACGGAAACATTAGTGAGTGTGAACAAAGAAGCAGCGGTTGTTATTTTGGCGGCGCTTCCTATCTCTGAGCTGAGAGGAGCTATACCTCTGGGGCTGGGTCTTGGTTTTTCACCGTTGAAAACATATATTTTGGCATATGTAGGGAATCTTTTGCCGGTTATTCCTCTTTTGTTCCTGTTTCAGCCGATTTCTGAAAAGTTGAGGCATATACCAATTTTCGAAAAATTTTTTAACTGGTTGGAAGCGAGAACTAGGAAAAGAGCTAATCTTATCGAGAAATATGAAGCGATTGGGCTTATCCTGTTTGTCGCCGTGCCGCTTCCTATCACGGGGGCATGGACCGGATGTGTAGCTGCCACACTTTTTAAAGTGAGATT
>CAYWDJ010000095.1:0-4116 GCA_964457005.1 uncultured Planctomycetia bacterium | reverse complement strand
TTTGCGGGAGCATGCTTGAACAAAAAATATGCCCTATGGGTGCCTCTTTTGATCATGGTGTTTTCGGATCTTATAATAGGCATGCATGATGTGGTATTATTCACATGGGGAGCGTTTGCCGTAATAGCGCTTCTTGGTATGTTCCTCAAAGGACGTATAAATCTTCTTAATGTTTTTGGTGGCACTATAGTCGCAGCGATCCTTTTTTATGTTGTTACTAATTTTGGAGTTTGGATAGCCTGGTATCCTAAAACGTGGGTTGGTTTCATTGATTGCTATGCTAAAGCTATTCCATTTTTCAGAGTTACCTTAGTAGGTAACGCTGTGTTTTCATTTGTTCTGTTTGGAGCCTATGAACTTGCTAAGAAGTTCGTTGGTGAGACAAAATATAAAAAAGTCCTTTTAGCCAGTTCTTAAGGACAATAACCATACAGGTGATCGAGAGATCTTAATAGGGAATTCCGTGAAAACCGGAAACGGTCCCGCCGCTGTTACCCCGCCCTTTAGGGGGAGGATGTTTTGACGATATGCCACTGTCCACATGGATGGGAAGGTGTCAAAACTACGGGGGAGTCAGAAGACCTACCTGAATGACAATAATATCCCATGGTCCGCGGAGATCTGTAGGGAGTATAGAGGTTTATAAATACGGATAACCCTCGGCAAATAAAGCCGGGGGTTTTTTTGTTATATAGAAGGAGTTTTGATGTTGAAGAAGACGTGTGCCGGCGTATTGTTTTTAAGTATGCTGTTATCTTACCCCGTTCTAGCGTGTGCGGAGGAAATTAATAGCGAAAGAGAGACATTGTTTGATTTTATCAAGAAACCGGTTAAAGCTATTTTCAGGCCCATTGAGTCAGATGGTCTGATCGACCTGATCCTGGATCCTGCGGAAGCTGCAATAAAAAATACTTTGAGCTTGGGGTCTGTGGCCCAAACTCCGGCCAGGACAAAAGAGTACGTATACAATATCAACAAGAGTGTAAGCGTTTTAGGGGAAGATAGAATAGAAACATACAACCCGAAAGATGTACAGACAGTTATAGCTAAGGAGCCGGGGATTGTCGTAAATAGATATTTTGGTAATCCAAAAGACAATAGCATTGATATGAGGGGTTTTGGGGAGGCCGGCCCCATGAACTATGTGCTTTTAGTCGATGGCAGGAGGACTAATCAAATAGATCTTGCGGGCGCGGATCTTTCCCAGGTTGATGTGAGCACGATAGATCGTATAGAGATAATTAATGGTGCCAGTTCAGTTCTTTACGGTGATAATGCCACGGGTGGTGTAATAAATGTTATCACCAAGCGTGGTAAAGAAGATGAGTTTAAGTTGCAGTATAATCAGGATTTTGGAAGCTATCAATACCAGAAATCAAATTTTTCGGTAAGCGGAGGGCATGAGTTTGTCGATTTCTATTTTGACTATTCATATCAGGACACAGACGGGTATCGGCTAAACAATGGTTATGAGGCAAATAATATATTTACCGGTATTACTCTTAAGCCCGTAGATTGGGCGAAGATACATTTCTCCGCAGGATATCATAAGGATTGGTACGGTCAGCCCGGGGCTCTTTATGACGGGAGTATCGTTTCTGATGGAAGGGAGGGCTCACGTTTCCCTAATGACAAAGCAAAGACAGAGGATTATTTTTTCTCCGTCACGCCTCAATTAGCATGGGAGAATACAAATTATGAGGTAGTTCTTTCGACACTTATGTCGTACAGATCAAGAAGAGTAAATTCTGTAAATAAGGGGTTTAATGTCTATGAGGTAAATCATCACATTAAGACGTATGAAGTAAAACCCAAGCTGGAAGTTAAGTCCGATCTTTTTGATGGAAAGGTGGAAAACAAACTGATACTCGGCATGGACTATTTTTATGCCAAAGACCAGATATTGAGCGGTGATACAGCATTTACTAAGTCTCAGGTAGATATCATAAAGGAGACTTTTGGAATATATGCCTATGATAGCATTCTTATAAATAACCATATCACTTTGAGCGGAGGTATCAGGGGGGAATGGGCCGAATATGTTTTTGACCAGTTTCAACCGGCTGCGTCATATAATACCCAGTCACCCCGGGAAATTGCATATGATGCCGGGATGGGATACAAGTACAACGATACCTCTCAGGTATATTTTGATTATTCAAGATCTTTCAGGCTTCCTGCCACGGATGAATTGTTTACATCGGCATATGAGTCCTTTGATTGGTGGACGTCGTCAGTGAGGGTCTTTCCGGCAGTTCTCAGGACTGATATTAAGCATCAGGTGGGGAATAACTATGAGATAGGTATAAAGGATAATTCTTTTGATAATGTGAAGCTTAATGCCGCGTATTATCTGATAGACAATAAGAACGAGATATATTATGATCCTATAACCTTTCAGAATGAAAATTACCATCATGTTATTCATCATGGGCTGGAGCTTTCAGCCAGGGCGAACTTCTTTGAAAAGGTTAATGCCTACTTTACGTATAATTTCCAGAAATCCTATTTCGTCGATGGGAAATTCGCTTCAAATAATGTTCCTCTGGTACCGAAAACTAAAATAACGGCCGGATTTGATGCAGAGATCATAGATGATCTGATCTTTGACTTTACCATGGATTATTTGGGATCCAGATATATTGCCAGTGATCAGATGAATATGGCAGACAAGCTTAAGCCGCATGTCACTATAGGTATAGGCCTCGCATATGAATACAAATGGGTGAAGATCTTCGCAAGGATAGACAATCTTTTGAATGAGAAGTATTATTTCAATGCCACGCGCAATTGGCAGGGGAACCCCGCATTTTATCCTGCACCAGTACGTAACTATACCTGGGGGATGAGTCTGACGTTTTAGGTGTAGGGCGGATATATGGAACCCCTGTGCGCCTTATCAAGAAACTGACGCCTTTAAGACCTTTCAGGTGTAGTGTATCGGAGAAGTGTCCGTATTTAGGGCATACCAATTTCTTGATTGCGGTGCTCGGCCACCATATATCCGCCCTAGGCCGTAAAATTTCCCCTAAAAGTTCTTGACTTCGCCGGACTATTGACATATACTTTAATTGAGAAATAGTTAAGTAGGTGAAATATTTATCCTAAAAAATGTTTGGAGAGTTGAGGAGAAGATATGAGTGCTAAAGAAAATTTCGGTGTAGAGATGTCAAGGATCCTACCTTTGTTGATTAGGGAAGCCATGAGGGATCAGGAGAATATTTTTTCCAAGGAGAACATGGGGGTTTCAAATATTGTGGTATTTGATCTTCTCCGGTCCAAGGGAGCCTGTACCATGGGGGAGATATCTATTGCTTTGGGGCTTACCATGAGCGCAGCCACAGGGATTATAGATAAGATGACAGATTTTGCAGTTGTGACCCGGGAGAGGGACCCCGAGGATCGTAGGGTTGTTAAAGTTGAGCTTACCAAAAAAGGGAAGAAAATGTCGGATCAAGTCGCGCAGTCACGTATTGATATGACAAATGATCTCTATTCAGTTCTTACCGACAAAGAAAGAGATGAGTACTTGAGGCTAATCAAGAAAGTAGCCGATAACATATTGAGGAAGTAAATGAAGAAAATATTTTTATTTATACTTATTTTGTCGCTACTGTTGCCGCCCGAAGCTTTTTCTCAAGTTGATGCAAGTGCGCCTTCCGCCGCGTCCCAGAGGGACCTTACTCTTGAGCAGTGTGTAAAGGTGGCGATATACAACAGTTTTGAGGTTAAAATCGCCAAACTTGATTATCTTATTGCGGAAACCGATATATTGTATTCCCAGGCGGTGTTCGATACCTTCGTTTTTGGCGATGTGGGATACATGGAGGACAAAAGAACGCAGCCCTCCGTGTTCGCCGGTGACGACTCTCAGACAAATGTATATTCCCTTGGGCTTCAGAAAAAGACCATGCTTGGTACTGAACTTTCGGCGTCCTGGTCGGACACGAGGAACTGGACGAACACTATGTTCGTTACTAATAATCCTTATCATGAAGCCGAGCTGGTGCTGGAATTTGATCAGCCGGTCGGGAAAAATTTTCTTGGGCTTATAGATCGCGGTAATCTTTCTATGACAAAGCTTACGGTGAAGAATGCTGATCTAGAGACGAAAGA
>CAYWDJ010000094.1:0-6591 GCA_964457005.1 uncultured Planctomycetia bacterium | reverse complement strand
ATCTCGGCGGCCGTCTGAGCAAAAACAGATGTGCCCATAAATACCATCAATAGCATAAAGGTAATAATTTTCTTCATTTTATTTATCTCCTTTTTCTTTAAACACAATGTTTGGCATAGCGCTTATTATTGCCGGCAACATAACAAGCGTTCCGACACTGGAAGCCAGCATAATGAGGAACATGAATGCTCCTACTGTTTTGTATGGGATAAGCGGTGACGCCAGAAGAGGTAGAAACCCTATTGATATTATGAGAGCATTCCTTAAAATCGCCCTCCCCGGCTCCTTAAACATCTCCTCTGCCGTATCCGGCCAGTTGCCTTTTATCCTGAAAATCTCCCTCGCTCTCTGCAAAAAATGTATAGCAAAGTCTACCGACAATCCCAGCGTAAGCGCTGAAAGCACTGCAACCGGCATATCGTAGTTCTTCCCTGTAAAGCCAAGAAGGCTGTATATAAACACTATTGTAACCGTTAAGGGGATCATGGAGATGATTCCCCTCACGGGAGACCGGAACAGAAATATCATCATAAAGAGAACTATAATGAAACTTCCCATAAAATTCCTCAGCATGCCAACTACCATCCTGTCCTGCCAAACGACATTTATATAGGTAAGCCCAGCCCAGCCTGTTTGTACCGGAAACGGCGGTTTGTTCTCCCTTATGTACGTATCGACATCTTTCTTGGCCTGGGTCATATCCAGATTATCACCCGAAGTCAATTGAAGCCATATATTCACCTTTGAATAGTCCGGCGTAGTGAAATGCATCAAGTCGTCCGGCTTATGTGAATTTTCGTAGGATATCAGACATTGCGCTATTGCGGGTTTTGAAGGCGGAATAACATTATTAACCTTGTCCCCTCCCAAAAGCTCATAATACACTTTCTTGGTTACGTCTGCCAGAGACGTAGTCTTCCCTACAGACCCTTTTCCCAACAAGTAGTCTTGCAGATTTTCGACATACCTGAGCATCTCCGGTTCTATAAAGACCTCCCCTTCGGCATCCTCGGCTTCCATAACAAAGTAGGCCGTGTACGTACCGCTAAAATGTTCGTTCAAGACTTCATCAGCTATGCGTATTTCATGTGTCGGAGAGAACCATTTAACGGGATTATCGTTAATAACTATCTTTGAGATACCGTACCCGGATATTGCAACAAGAACAAGCGTACCGATAAGTATGGCTTTCCATCTCCTCAGCGAAAACCTTCCCGTAGCGGCAAGAAATCTATTCATTATTCCTGTTTCAGCATGCTCTTTTTTTGCCCCGAAATTTTTCAGCGACTCTTTATTCATAAGAGAGATAACCGCCGGTATAAATGTCATTGTAAGCAGCCAGGCAAGCATAACTCCTCCGGCCACAAAAACGCCGAAAACCTGCACCGGCGGGATCTTTGCGAACGCCAAAGAAAGAAAACCCGCCGTTGTCGTCAGAGACGTGAATAGCATCGGAACAAAAAGATCGTCGACAGTCTCAAGTATGGCTTTTTTCTGGTCCTTTGTTTTCTGGTATTTTTCAAAGAACTCGCTCAAAATGTGTACGGAATCAAGAACGGCAATAGGCATTAAGAATATGGGTATCATGGAACTCATAATATGAACGGTAAAGCCCAGGCCTATAAGAACTCCCATGGTTACAAGAACAGTTACTCCAGCCAAAAGAAGCGGCGCTATTACCAGTTTGGGGTGCTTAAAAAACCCCAGCATTAGAAAAAATATAATTATCATAGCAAGTGGCGCCGAGATCGCCATTTGTTTGAACATCTCAAACCCGAAAGTGTCTTCCGCGACGGGCAACCCGGCAATATGATATTTTTCTTCTCCCCCTAGAGAGCCGACGATCTTTTTTATCTCTCTGGATATTCTGTAACTCTGGTCCTTTGATTCTATCGGCACATATATACACACTGCCTTTGCATCTTCTGAAACGATGGTTCCATAGAACATAGGGTTTTCAACAGATCTGTCCCGTATCCTTTTCGCGTCTTCCTCTGAATACGGAGGTTCACCCATAAGCCAGTTGAAGCTTACGGTCCCGGGACCTGCCTGCTCTATGTCATCCTTCGTGGCAGGACTCATCAACTCATAAGCTATAACCCCGTCCATTCCTTTTATTTCATCCGTTATTCTATACACCTTATCAAGCGTCTCGGGATTGAACACCCCTTCCGGATGCTCTTCATTTATGATCCCAAGAACTATAAAGTCGTATAATCCAAATTCCTTTTTAACATCATGATGGAATACACGCACGAACTCTTCTTCGGACAGCATGTTTTCCGGATCGGTGTCTACCTTGATCCTCGGAAACTGAGCCATGCTCACAATAAGAGCAACGGCAACTATGGCGATTATTATCTTGGGCCGTTCAACTGAAAAGTTTATTATCTTTTTAAACATATTCTTTCCTTTATTTAGAGTCGCAGCATCCTTTAATACAGCTTAGGAGCTTTAAAACCTCTTTCTTCCTTATATAATAGAACACTTCATTGGCGATCTTATCCCTGCCCAATATTCCCTTCTCGGCCATAGCACTCAGATGCTGGCTTGTTATGGACTGCTTGCACCCCGTCGCCTCCTGCACTTCCGTAACGTTCTTTCTCCCACCCTTAAGAAAAGCAATTATGCTCAACCTGATGGGATGCGCTACAACTTTCAACATTTTTGCCGCTTCTTCAAACGGATATTTAACTGTCACTCTCTCTCCTTCGCTGGACTCCACAACATCATAATATTAGTATATTCTAATATTCTAATATTGTCAAGCAAATCGCTACTCTTTGTCACCTCCAAAGAAAAGATATTTTAAAGTTTTGTAAGGGGCGTTATGAACGAGCAAGCTTGGTTTTTTAGTCCGGAGGCCTAAAAATTGCGAAGTGAATATCGAGCAGGCCCTGCCGCTGGAGCAGGGCCTGCGTCCCCGGGCAAACTATTAAAATATCTTTGCCCGGAGTGTACATCGCTCTCTTTTATCTCATCATATCATCTATATCTGCCTGTGCGTCCCCGATAGGTTTGATATCGAAATTCTCAACCAAAACTTTGGCAACATTCGGAGAGAGAAATGCCGGAAGCGTCGGCCCCAGCCTTATCCCCTTCACCCCGAGAAATAAAAGGGCGAGAAGAACCGTTACTGCCTTCTGCTCATACCAGGCGATATCGAACTCTATTGGAAGATCATTTATATCGTCCAGGCCGAACACCTCTTTCAGCTTAAGCGCGATAACGGCAAGAGAGTACGAGTCATTACACTGTCCCGCATCCAACACCCTTGGGATCCCGCCAATATCGCCAAGATCAAGTTTGTTATACCTATACTTGGCACAGCCCGCTGTCAGGATGATCGTATCTTTTGGAAGCTTTTCCGCCACTTCCGTAAAATAGTTCCTCCCCGGCTGACGTCCATCACACCCGGCCATAACAACGAACTTTTTAATAGCTCCGGACTTTACCGCTTCAACAACTTTGTCGGCTAAGGCCAAAACCTGGTTGTGCGCGAACCCTCCTACTATTGTCCCTGTTTCTATCTCTTTTGGCGCTTCGCACTTTTTTGCCAGCTCAACGATCTCCGAGAAATCCTTTTTGCCGCCTTCCGACCTGTCAGCAACATGCTTAACACCCGGATATCCCGCCGCACCCGTCGTAAAGATCCTGTCTTTGTAAGAATCTCTGACCGGAGTAATACAGTTGGTCGTCATAAGGATAGGACCGTTAAACAATTCGAATTCCTCTGACTGTTTCCACCAGGCATTACCATAATTCCCCACAAAGTGGTCGTATTTCTTAAATGCGGGATAATAATTCGCCGGCAGCATTTCACTGTGCGTATAAACGTCAACTCCTGTATCCTTTGTCTGCTCGAGCAGCTCTTCCATGTCTTTGAGATCATGCCCGGAGATCAATATGCCGGGCTTAGTGCCCACACCGATATTGACAGTTGAGATCTCAGGCTGGCCATACGCGGTTGTATTTGCTTCATCCAATAGAGCCATTGTCGTAACAGCCGTTTCTCCCGCTTTAAGTACAAGCGCTACCATTTCATCAACCGAGAGATCTTTAGTTGTAGAGGCCAGGGCTTCTACGATAAAACTATAGATGTCGTCATTCTCAAATCCAAGCTCTTCCGCGTGATGAGCGTATGCCGCTATCCCCTTAAGCCCATACACCAACAGTTCACGAAGCGACCTGACATCCTCATTCTCCGTTGAAAGCACACCTACTTGAGCTGCTTTGTCGGCAAACTCGCTCTCGTCCGATGAAGACCATACCGCCGAGTCATGAAGCTCTGCGGAAATGTCCGCGGGATCCAAACCGGCCTTTATTTCTTCTCTCACTTTTAACGCTTCCTTTATATATGCGATTATCTTCGCGTCATCAAAGTTAGCATTAGTTATTGTAACGAATAGCGCTTCCGAAATGAACGCGCCCTGTTCTTTTTTAAGCAGCCCTTTTTCCTTAGCCACCTCGGCGTACACCGAAATTCCCTTGAGCACATACACCAAAAGATCCTGCAGATTGGCCGTATCTTCCTTCTTTCCACACGCCCCGGCCGCCCCGGAGCACCCTGTATTTTTCGAAGCTTCCTGACATTGATAGCAAAACATACCCATTTGTTCCTCCTAAGTTTTTATTTCCTGACCATGATAAGCATCATCTTGAACCGTTTTTCGGCTTTCAATGAATGAGGCTTATTTTCAGGCATAATTATCATTTCTCCCTCTTTCACGACACTCGCTTGTCCTTCTATGGTAACCGTCGCCTCTCCATCCGTAACGACTACCATAGCATCAAAAGGCGCAGTATGCTCACTCAGTCCCTGCCCCGCGTCAAAAGAGAACAATGTAACCGTTCCCGTTCCCTTATCTATAAGAGTCCTGCTTACCACAGCTCCATCCTGATAAGCGACCATTCCCTTTAAGCCTATAGCTTTTGCTAAAATATCTTCACTCATATTCCCTCCTAGATCCACTCGTCTTTTAAAATATCACCCTGCAGGCTTACAACAACATGCTTAACAGGTACTTTTCTTTCGGATTTTTCGACAGTCTCTTTTACCAACGCTAAAAGGCCATGGCAGCAAGGAACCTCCATTGTCATAACTGTAAGAGTATTGATCTCTGCCTCATCAATCAGCGCCTTTATCTTTTCTGCGTATATTTCCTGGTCTGTATCAAGCTTCGGACAGGCTATCGCCAGGCTTTTCCCCTTGAGAAAGTTTTTATGAAAATCCGCCATCGTGTACGCGACACAGTCTGCAGCAAGAACCACGTCCTGTTCCTTAAAATATGGTGCCTGCGGAGGGACTAGGTGCAGCTGAACGGGCCACTGCCTCAATTCAGACTGCCTTTTCCCTTCTTCTGAGGCGGCTTGAACCGGTTCATTGTTAGTAAAATCCATCCCCCTGGATCCAGGGCACCCCCCTCCGCCATGCGCAGGGGTTAGTTCTTCACCTTCATCTCCAACAGGAACATCAATGTTATTCTCTTTCAAGAATTCCATCGCCGCATTTAAATATTCTGTCTCTCCATGATCTTTAAGATGTTCAATATGCGCTTTAATGGTATTGGGTCCGTGCTTAACAATATTTTCCATCACTTTCTTTTCATCATATGGCTCGGCTTCTCTTTTCTCTATAGTAATGGCACCCTCGGAACAATGCCCCAGGCACGCTCCCAGCCCGTCACAACAAAGGTCGCTAACAAGGCGTGCCTTTCCGTCTATCATCTGTATGGCACCTTCCGGACAATTAGGAAGACACAAACCGCAGCCATTACATTTTTCTTCATCAATTTTAATGATCTTTCTTTTCACAACCTACCCCCTATTTGCACTACCCCATCAAGCTGGCTATAGTAATATCGGCAAATTCTTTTTTGACTATCGCTGTTATCTTCTGTATCTTCTGTCTCAACACACACGTTGCCCTGTTTTTACACGGTTTATCCCTGAACATGCAGTCAAAGAGTTCAACCTCTCCCTGAAAAATATTTATAAGCTCTACTATCTTTATATCTTCGGGGTCCCTTTGCAAAATAACCCCCCCGCGTCCGCCCTCTTTTGAAGCAACGATACCCTTTTTAATAAGCTCCTGCAGGATCCGTCTAGTAAACTGATACGGCATCTCCTGTTCTTCTGCTATGTCTCTAGCGGACATATACTCATCCCTGTGCCCCGCCAACACCATAAGCGCCCTTGCCGCATAATCTGTATTCTTTGTCAAAAATTTCACTTCTTCCTCCTGCCTTTTAACTGATACTAGTTTACTCTCAGTTGATAGAAAAGTCAATGTTTTTTATTTAACTATTTTCTTTCCAATTATTTTAGCTAAGATGAACAGGAATGGTAGCCGTTCTAACTACTAGCTCTGGGTTATGGCTTTCCCCGCGAGTTCCGCAGGACCACAAGGCCTAGGACTGTTTGAACTGAAAGCGCCCTTGCATGGGAGCTGGGCAGCAGTGTTCCCAGCGAGTTCCGCAGGCCTGCAAGGTCGAGGACTGTTTGAGCTGGAATACTGCTGCCCAGCTCCCAGAGTAGCATTTCTATTTATTGTGCCAGTTCCAGGCAGTTTGAATAATATCCTTAGGATGT
>CAYWDJ010000093.1:0-6621 GCA_964457005.1 uncultured Planctomycetia bacterium | reverse complement strand
CTCAATAGAACCGCGAGCGTTGAAGGAGCTGGTGGAGAATGTTCGCCTCGCGGAAACAGTTATAGGGGAAGTAAAGTACGGGCTTACTGAAAAACAAGAGAAACATGTTCATTGCCGCCGGTCTCTTTTTGCAGTAAAGGACATCAAAAAGGGTGAACGGTTTACAGAAGAGAATATTCGATCCATTCGGCCGGGAAACGGCCTGAGTCCGAAATATTATGAAGCCGTTTTAAAAGAAACGGCCAAAAAGGATATAAAAAAGGGAACACCTTTGACAGCGTCAATAATTGAATAATGCAGTAATAGACAATAAATATCTTAGGGGGATACATGGCTAAGGGAAATCAGAAAAAGTTCATATTCGCGGAAGCGAAGAAAAAGGGAATAGGGCTGCAGGTGCACTACATACCTGTTTATAACCAGCCTTATTACAGGGGTTTGGGGTACAAAAAAGGGTTGTGCCGCAATGCCGAGGATTTCTACAGCAGGGAGATCAGTATACCCATGTATCCTTCGATGACGAATCAAGATATAGATTACGTGATAAAAGAGTTGTTGGATGTTGTCGGAGGGGTTAAATGAGTGTCGGGGCAATAATACAGGCGAGGACTTCATCGTCAAGGTTACCCGGTAAAGTGCTTAAAGAACTGCCTTATAATAGTGGTACGACCGTGTTACAGCAGGTTATAAGGAGAGTTCTGAAAGCGTCTCTGGTTGATGAGGTAATTGTCGCGACAACTACTGGCCCCGAGGACGATGAGATATCGAAAATCGCCGGAAAAGAAGAGGTCAAGGGGTTCAGGGGTAGCAAAGAAGATGTTCTATCAAGATATTTCCATGCAGCAAGAGAGAATGATATTGATATCATTGTAAGGATAACAGGTGATTGTCCCTGTATTGACTGGAAGATAATTGATAGTGTTGTGAGGAAAGTAACTGAAGAGAAAAACGATTTCGCGAGTGTAAGAGAAAGTTATCCTCGAGGTATTGGGGACCTGGAAGTGTTCACCTTTAAGGCCCTAGAAACAGCTTTTCTTCAGGCGAGAGACGCCCATGAAAGAGAACATGTATGTCCGTATATTTATAGCACAAACCCCGAGGCTTTTAAAATAGCTTATATCGAGGCTACAGGGGATCTTTATTGTCCGGAGATACGTCTAACGCTTGATACGGCAGAAGATTACGCAGTATTGTGCGAGGTCTACGACGATTTATATAATGAGAGCAGTTTTTTTACTACTACTGATATTGTAGATCTGTTCAGGAAGAAACCTTGGCTTAAAATAATAAACTCAAAAGTGGTGCAGAAAACGTTAAATAATCTGGATGGCGAGATAGCCGAAGCGCTAAAACTTTTGGAAATACAGGATCTGAAAAAGGCGAAGGATTTTTTAGAGAAACAATGGAAATCGTAATTTTTACAGAAGGAGCGAAGGATCAGGGCCTTGGGCATGTGGTTAGATGTTTTGCAATATGCGAAGCTTTGCGGGATGTGGGGATAGTGGACAGTTATTTGGTAGATGTTGTTTAAGGGGAAAAATGAATAGTAGGATTGTTATTTTGACTGAGGGTGGAATCAGTCAAGGGTTTGGCCATATAACTAGATGTACCGCGTTGCATCACGCCTTTATGAGCCGGGGGTTAGATCCCGTACTTCTTGTAAATGGGGATGATACAGTTGTTGATCTTTTACTGGGGACAAGATACGTGATGTTGGATTGGCATAGCGATCTATGCAGCCTTTTTGAACATATAAACAAGGAAGTCCTTGTAGTTATTGATTCCTATCTTGCTGAAAGTGAACTTTATAGGAAAATAAAAAATACCGCGTTAGGTATTATTTGTTTAGATGATGATGTCAGGATAGATTGTCCAGAAGGGATAGTTGTTAATGGAAGCATATATGCCGAAAATTTGCAATATCCTGGAACGAATAACGTGACATATTTAGTGGGCCCTCAATATATTTCTTTGAGGAAAGAATTTAGGCAGGTATCGGAAAAACAGACTAAGGATAATATTGAAAATATCGCGGTTGCCTTCGGAGGGAGTGATTGCAGGGATAGTACGCCTGATATATTGAGATTGCTAGTACGGAAGTATCCTTCAATTAAAAAAAGTGTAGTAGTTGGCAAAGCGTTCAAGAATGGTCTGGAAATAGAGAAAGAAAAAGATGATAAAACAGAGATGATATATTATCCGGATGCACAGGAAGTAGTCGAATTTATGTTAGATGCAGATGTTGCTATATCTTCTGGCGGGCAATTTTTGTATGAGTTTGCTCGGGTAGGAGTACCTGTGATAATAGTAGCTGCGGCAGATAACCAGTTTCACGAATCGCTGTTTGCGCAAAAAATAGGGTTTGCAGAGTGCGTGGGATTGAAGTTTGATGATCAATTAGCTGAGCGGGTCCTTTCGGTATTAGGTGATTGGGCGGAACCTACAGTGCGCTTGGAAAAATCCAATATCGCGAAAAAAACTATAGACGGCCGGGGAGCCGACAGAATAGCTGATTTTGTGGTAAATTTATTCAAAAAAGAAGGACTTGCAAAATGACGACAAAGAAAGAGTACAAAAACATCTGGGCCCCTGAAATGGAAACTCTTTCCATGTGTGAGTTGCGTGAAAATATTGAGAAACCGTTATTAACCAAGCAGCTTCGACATGTTATAGCCCATAGTGAGTTTTATCGTGAGAAATTCAGTAAGTTAGGTATATTGGAGGAAGATATAAACGCTTCGGGATTTGATATAAGTATACTTCCTTTCACTGAAAAAAAAGAAGTCATTTCGGACCAAGAGAATAGTCCGCCTTTTGGAAAATTTCTTGCTGTTCCGAAAGAAGAAATAGTAAGAATACACCGAACATCTGGATATTCGGGGCATCCGGCGTTGATAGGGCTTACTTCGAATGATGCTGAAGATACGGCTGAGGCTGGTGCAAGGATGTTCTGGTGTGCTGGAGTCAGACCGGATGATATCGTGATCCATTGTTTAAATTATTGTTTATGGATAGGAGGAATAACAGATCACATGGCTTTGGAGAATACAGGTGCCACAGTTGTTCCTTTCGGTGTGGGGAACACTAGAAAACTTTTAGAATTGATAAGGCATTTGAAGCCGACAGCGATTTCTTGTACGCCTTCATATCTGTCACGTTTGGAAAAAATATTAAAAGAAGAATTTGGACTTTTGCCTCGAGACCTGGGAATCAAAAAAGGAATATTTGGAGGAGAACCGGGTATTCAAAGTGTGGATATACGTACAAGGATAGAAACAAAATGGGGGATGAAGGCAATTGACGCCAATTATGGTGTTTCTGATGTGATGAGTGCTTTTGGGTCAGAATGTGAAGTGAGGGATGGTTTGCATTTTCATGGTCAGGGGATAATCTATCCAGAATTGATAGATCCAGAGAGAGGGGAAAGTATTGCGATAGAAAAAGGCAAGATGGGAGAAATGGTGTATACAAATCTTAAGAGGGAAGCGCAACCGCTGGTTCGTTTTCGTGCCAGAGATATTGTTGTTATAACACATGTTGGGAAGTGTGAGTGCGGTCGTGATGGGTTTCGGTTTAAGGTTCTTGGTAGAAGTGATGATATGATCGTGGTAAAGGGCGTTAACATTTTTCCTAATGCTATAGAAAATTTTTTAGCCAAATTTAATGATTTAGTTACGGGAGAATTTGAAATACTTCTAGGAGAGGGCCCAACGCATAAATACCTCGATATCCGTGTTGAATATAAGGATGGGTTGTCAGTGGGGGAAAAGGGTTCAGTAAAGGAGATGCTTCAGGAGAAGATTCGTGAGGATTTAACCTTTACCGCTAAAATAGAAATGGTGCCACATGGTGCAATACCGCGTACCGACGGAAAAGTCAGGAGAATACGAGAGATGATTTGTTAGGTGAGCATAAACGATCAGGGGGTGAAGTGTTATGGGAAAGACAAATAAGATTAGGGGGTCAGAGGTAGCCGAGTTCTTGGGTGGAAAACTGTTTGGGGCGGATATTCTTATAGAGAACGTTGTTTCCCTAGAGCAGCTTTCGGAGAATTCTTTGTCTTTTGCCCGAAAGTTCGACAACAAATATATGGATATAATCAATGCTTGCACGGGGTCAATTGTCATATGTTGTGAAGACTACAAAGATAAAGTCAATTCTTCCTATATTATTTCGGATAATCCTGGGTTGGATTTTCTAAGAACGGTGGAGGAGTTTTTTGTCCCGACGAAAGAAAGCGGCATTGACAAGAGTGCTAAAGTAGATCCTGCCGCAACTATAGGAAAAGATGTTTTTGTGGGGGCTAATTCCGTTATTGGTCCGGATGTTTTTATAGGAGATGGTACAAGGGTGCACCATAATGTGGTTATCATCGGGAGAGTAACCATTGGTAGTGGATGTGTTATAAAATCCGGGGCTATTATTGGAGAAGAAGGTTTTGGTTTTGAATATAGCGAGTATGGGGTTCCTGAACATTTTCCTCATATAGGAAGTATTGAAATAGGAGATAATGTATGGGTAGGATCTGGTAGCACTATAGAGAGGGCACACATACACAAAACGGTTATCAAAAATAATGTTAAAATAGACGACCTTGTTCAGGTTGGGCACAATTGTGTCGTAGGCGAGAATTCCCTGATAACTTGTGGTACGGTCATATGTGGTGCGGCGGTAATAGGAAAGAATTGCTGGATAGCTCCAAATAGTTCCATACGCGAGAGGATTTCTATAGGCGAAGGTGCTTTTGTTGGACTTGGTTCCGTGGTAGTAAAGGATGTAGATGAAAAAATAATCGTGGCGGGAAATCCTGCCAGGAAGTTAAAAGATAGATAGAGGGAGAATCTGATCATGATTGAAGGAGTGAAATGAGTAACGAAAAGAAATATCCAGAATTGGTGTCTTCGTTCTTGGCGGAAAAACTGGATTTGTTGAAGAAGGAAAGCCGCGGTGACTTCTTAGGTTTGTCACGTCAATATATTTTTGACTCCAAAGAACTTGAGTCTGAGTACAAGACTGAAAGGAGAAGACATTATGAGGCAGATCTCCAGCATGATAATCAGGGACATTTATTCAGGGGGGTGGAACGATTATATAGAAGAGCCGTAGTTTTAGAGCTTACCACGGCATGTGCCGCGAGATGCCGATGGTGTCTGCGTGCCAACTATGATCCATTTACATTAAGTAAAGAAGAGATCCAGAGAGCAACAAAATATTTTGGCAATGAATGCACTAAGGATGACCTTAGGGAGGTCCTTGTAACAGGGGGAGATCCCTTGCTTGTGCCGGAGCTTTTAGAATTTACGATAGACTCTATACAAAAGTACGCTCCCAATATTGAGATAGTAAGGATCGGTTCCAGATTGCCTGTGCAAGATCCGAAACGTATTTTTGAGGATAATCTTATCAACGCATTAAGACAGAGAAACGGACTGAGGATAGAGATAGGGACGCAGGTAAATCATCCGGTAGAACTGTTTCCTGAGGCAGTGGAAGCCTATCTTTTTCTACAGAAACAGGGAATCCGTATTTATAATCAACAAGTGCTTTTAAAAGGGGTTAATGATGAGCTTGATACTTTAGTGCGTCTTTACGGAAACCTGAGGAGGATCGGGATAGAAGCTCATTATATGTTCCATTGTGTTCCAATATGGGGTATGAGTCACCATAGAACAATGCTTGAAAAAGGGCTGGATCTGATAAAAGGCTTAAGCTCTTCAGGACGTATTTCGGGCAGATGTAAACCCATGTATACAGCGATGACGGACATAGGAAAAATAACTTTGTATGAAGGGGTAATACGTGAAAAAAGAGGTGATGTAGTTCTATTACAGAGCCGGTATAAAAAAGAGGAGCGTTTGAAGTGGAATCCAACATGGAAAATGCCGGATTCAGCGGAAGTGGATGATGAAGGATTTCTGAGGGTATGGTATAAGGATGCTAAGGTACATAATGAGGGATGGCCTTTCAGTTATCTTTTTAAAGATTAAAGTGGGGGAGATTGGAGTTTATGGATATTAAGGTAGGAAATAAAAAGATAGGAGAAAAGCGACCGGTTTTTATTATCGCGGAGATATCGGCCAACCATGGACAGAATCTTAATATGGCCGTTGCTATGATAAAAAAAGCGAAGGAATGTGGTGTTGATGCCGTAAAATTTCAGACATATACTCCAGACACAATGACTATTGATGTCGATAGGAAGCAGTTTAAGGTGGAACATTCGGTGTGGGGAGGGGAGACATTATACAGTCTTTACCGCAAAGCCTATACCCCCTGGAATTGGTTTAAAAAGCTTAAAAAAACAGCCGATGATCTTGGATTAATTTTTTTTTCCACAGCATTCGACAAGACTTCGATAGATATGCTTGAAGATCTCAAAGTTCCTTTACACAAAATATCGTCGTTCGAGTTAGTGGATATACCATTGATAAAATATGCGGCGGGAACCGGAAAACCGCTTATAATGTCCACTGGAATGGCTAGCTCCGAGGAGATAAAGGAGGCTGTTGATGTTGCTAGGAAGGCTGGCGTTAAAGATATAGTCTTATTGAAATGTGTAAGCAGCTATCCTGCTGATCCCGTTGATTTTAATTTGAGAACTATATCGGACATGAAGGAGAG
>CAYWDJ010000092.1:4372-6652 GCA_964457005.1 uncultured Planctomycetia bacterium | reverse complement strand
ATGACATGCGCTTCTTATTTTATGCGTCTTTTCTTGAACCAGGCTTTATTATGGGTATCCCCTCCTGGCATAAAGGACATTCTTCTTCCGAGAATGTCGGGACGTTCAATTTCAATAAACTTTCCGTCTTTATCCCTCCAAAGTCTATCGGCTCCGCACTCCTGTTTACAAGGCTGGCTATCCCTATGGGACGGACATCTTCGCCTTCAAGAAGCGCTATTACTTCCTTTGTGGATTTTCCAGTTGTCAGAACATCTTCGGCAATTAAAACCTTGTTGTCCGGACAAACTCTGAACCCGCGCCTCAAACACATCTTACCTTCCGCGTCTCTTTCGGAAAATATAGCCCTGGCATTAAGGGCTCTGGCAAGCTCATACGCAAAAACAACCCCGCCCATTGCCGGACCGAGAATAACATCAGGCTTGTCGGCACGAAACTTTTCGGCAAGAACCGCGCAAAGTCTTTCCGCTATTATCGGCTGCTGCAAAACAAGCGCGCACTGAAGGTACGCTCCCGAATGAAGGCCGCTTGACAGTTTAAAATGACCCTGCTGATACGCTCCTGTCTTTTTAAAAAGATCCATCACTTCCATGTCTTGCATCTCATTACCCCTTCTATTTTGATATTACTTTCCTTTTCACCTGCAAGGATCCCCTTTTCGTGATTATTCCCGCGAAGGGTTTTCCTGCATGTTGCTATTCCTTTCATTTAAGTAGTATTTACATTTCTATCTGCAAGGATTCTCCCGCTAGAGCTTGATCCTATGAAGAGATTTCTTCTATGATTCTCTTTGCGGCCCCTTTCGGGTCGTCGGCGTATATAATAGGTCTCCCTATAACGATATAGTCCGCTCCTTCTGAAATGGCTTCATTCGGAGTGAGAACTCTTTTTTGGTCACCCGCTACCGACCCTTTAGGCCTTACCCCGGGCGTCACAACAACAAAGTCTTTGCCGCTTTTTTCCTTGATCATCTTCGCTTCTTTTGCCGAAGCTACAACCCCGTCAAGCCCCGCATCGCAAGCCATCTGAGCAAACTCAGCAACCTTCTCCGGCACGGCGCAGTTTATCCCGATATCTTCAAGGTCTTCTTCTGCCATGCTGGTAAGAACGGTAACCCCCAAAGTGATGGGAGCTTTGTTCCCGAACCTGACGCATCCTTCCTGCACTCCCGCTACAGCGGCTTCAAGCATCCTGCGTCCGCCTATGCAATGAAAATTCATCATAAAAACATTTTTCTTAACCGCGGCGATCGCCGCGTTCTTGACTGTGTTTGGAATATCGTGGAATTTGAGATCAAGAAACACTTTCTTCCCCAAGGCTTCCAGCTTCTCCAGGATAGCCTGGCCATAATCTGTAAACGGAGCTATTCCCACCTTAAATATCTCAACCTCGTCCGACAATACGTCTATAAGCTCTTCAGCTTTTTGCTGGTCGTCTACGTCCAGCGCTACTATCAGCCGTTCTCTTGCGTTCATTTGGTCCCTTTCTCCAATTTTCCTATAAGGTCTTTGGCTCTTTTGATCTTTTTTCGCCTAAGATAGGCTTCCAGCTCTTTTAAAACTGAGGCTTGGGCGCCCGGGTCTGTGAAGTTTGCGGTGCCTACCTGAACCGCGCTTGCACCGCATAACATGAATTCTGCGGCACAAATCCCACTCATTATACCACCTATGCCTATTATAGGTATATCAATATTATTGAAAACATCCATCACAGATTTGAGTGCCATGGGCTTGATCGCCGGTCCGCTTAGCCCTCCCACAACGTTCCCAAGAACGGGTTTCATGGTTTCAGCGTCAACAACCATCCCAAAGTATGTATTGACCAAAGCAACGGCATCGGCTCCGGCTTTTTCACATTTCTTTGCTATCACCGCTATGTCCGTTACGTTTGGAGTAAGCTTGGCTATAATGGGTTTCTTTGTGATCTTCTTTACCGCTTTTATTATTGCGGCTGTGCTGTCGGGATCCTGTGCAATCAATTTATATTTTGTCTGGGAATGTTTAACGTTCGGACATGACAAATTTAATTCTATCGCGTCCGGCGCCGCCCTCCCGGTAAGAACCCGTACACATTCAACGAACTCCTCTTTTTTTGACCCGGCAACGCTGACAACTATTTTTGTGTCCAGCTTTTTAAGATACGGCATGTAGTTCTTTTTAAAATGTTCGACCCCCTTGTTCTCAAGGCCGATCGAATTCAAAAGGCCGCTCGGAGTCTCGACTATCCTTGGCGTTGGATTCCCTTCTCTTGCATTAAGCGTTATTGTCTTGGTGACTATGG
>CAYWDJ010000092.1:0-4272 GCA_964457005.1 uncultured Planctomycetia bacterium | reverse complement strand
CTTGGCGTTGGATTCCCTTCTCTTGCATTAAGCGTTATTGTCTTGGTGACTATGGCTCCAACCTTGTCCAGGTTGACAAACTCTTCGAACTCTTTTCCGTATCCAAAAGTTCCCGACGCAACCCATACCGGATTTTTGAATTTTGTATTTCCTATTTTTATTGTTAGATCCATCTTTCTCCTTTTAACAAACCGGTGTTTTCTCCCAAATCAGTTCTTTTGAATCAAATACCGGACCGTCCGTACAAACCAGTTTGTACCCGCTTTTTGTCTTTATCGCGCACCCCAAACAGGCTCCTATCCCACAGGCCATATATTCATCTAAAGACACCTGCGCGGGAACATCGTACATCTCGGCTACTTCGCTAACCGCTGCCAGCATAGGCTTAGGGCCGCAAGAATACACTGTCGTGTTTTTCATGTCCCCCTTTAAGTGTTCGCCCAAAAGACAAGTTACATAACCTTTTTTGCCAAGAGTCCCGTCTTCCGTAGCAACATAGACCTCCGCCCCCATCTCCCAAAGCTCGGCGGCACAAAGCACATGTTCTTTCGTTCTTGTTCCTATCAAAAACTTTACTTTCCTTTTTTTCTTTAAGATCTCTTCCGCCAGAACAAATAAAGGAGCTATGCCATGTCCACCGGAAATCAAGACAGCTTCGGCTCCTTTTTTTCCCAGAGGAGAAAGATCAAATCCGGTCCCCAGAGGGCCAAGGATGCCTATTTCTGCTCCCTTGTTCTTTTCGCTCAATTTTTTTGTCCCGTCTCCCACAACCTTGTAAAGAAGGCTTATTCCCTCTTTCTCTATTTTATGTATGCCCAGGGGGATTCTTAAGAGCGGCGCGGTTGTGTCTTCTTCGACCTTTACGTTAACAAATTGTCCCGGGCAAGAATGCTTTCCAAGCCATTCCTGTTTCAACTGCAAAAGATAATGGTCGGCTGCCACATGTTTGTTGGACAGAACTTCTGCCGTAAGAACTTTCTTTTTTATTTTGCTCACTTTTTACCGCCCTCCAAAACAAGTTTGCCGCCAACGATAACATCTGTTACCGCTCCCTTGAGCTTCCTGCCAATAAAGGGAGAGTTTGACGCTTTAGAGACAATGTTCTCTTTCGTATAGACCCATTCTTTGTCGGGATCGAATATCGTTATGTCCGCATCTTTCCCTTCCTTCAACGTGCCCTTGTCATATACAAGTATTTTTGCGGGATTGGTTGCCATCTTTTCAACAAGCCCGCTCCAATCCAACACTCCTTCCGATACCAATTCTGTTACCGCCAAAGGCAGCGCTGTTTCTAACCCTATCATCCCGAACGGAGCATAATCAAACTCTTTTTCTTTTTCATTGTCAAGGTGTGGAGCATGGTCGGTAGCTATCGTGTCTATTGTCCCGTCCTTTAGTCCCTTTTTTACCGCCTTTATGTCTTCTTTTGTTCTCAAAGGAGGATTAACCTTTAGATTCGTGTCATAAGTTTGCAGCGCCTCGTCTGTCAGGGTAAAATGATGCGGAGTTACTTCACAAGTAACTTTCAGCCCATTTTTCTTGGCTCTCCTTACCGCTTCTATACTTTCCGCGCAGGAAATATGCGCAATATGCAGTCTGGCCCCTGTAAGTTTGGCCAAACGGATATCTCTATCCACAATTATTATCTCAGATTCTCGAGGAATAGGCTTCATGCCGAGAAAGGTCGACCAGTAGCCCTCATGCATCACCCCGTCTCCCGCCAGGCCTTTGTCCTCGGCATGGGAGATGACCAGAAGGTCTACCATCGAGGCATATTCCATCGCCCTTCTTAAAAGATCTGTGTTTTCCACTGAATCTCCGTCATCGGAGATCGCAGGAGCTCCGGCTTCTTTCATTTCTCCCATTTCCGAAAGCTCTTTGCCTGCCCTTCCCTTGGTTATTGCTCCCACAGGTAAAATATGGGCAAGATCAACTTCCCTAGCTCTGTCCAAAAGAAATTTTACATCAGCCTGCCCGTCACAGGACGGCTCTGTATTTGGCATTGCGCAAACTGTTGTAAACCCTCCACTTACAGCTGCCGCGAGACCCGTTTCTATTGTCTCTTTGTCTTCTCTCCCTGGTTCCCTTAAATGTGTATGCATGTCGATAAACCCGGGGGCGACTATCTTGCCTTTAGCGTCTATAACTTTAGCTCCCTCGGAAGTTATTGTGCCTCCAACCTGTACAATCTTTCCTTTGTCAACCAGGACATCTCCTGTTTTATTGAGCCCCTGTCCGGGGTCAACCAGCATTCCATCTTTTATCAATATTTTCATACTTACTCCACGTTTTGTTTTTTTCTTAGTTGTTTTTGGCGGCACTTCTGCATTTCTGTTGCTATTGTTGTCTTATTGCTCCACTTTGTCCTTGATCTGGCTTATCAGAAAAAGGGTAGCCATTCGAACCGCGACTCCATTTGTGACCTGGTCCAAGATAACTGAGTGTTCGCTGTCGGCAACATCTTGACTTAACTCGACCCCCCTATTTATGGGACCCGGGTGAAGGATGAGAAGGCCTTTGTTTGCATGCTCCGCTAGCAGGTCTTTTGTGATCCCGAAACGCTTTATGTACTCCCTTATGCTTGGGAAAAGGGCCTGTTTTTGTCTTTCTAGCTGTATTCTCAGCACATTTATTACATCTGCCTCCCTTAGCGCTTCTTTTACGTCATAGGTCACCTTGACTCCCATCTTTTCCAGGCCAACCGGAATAAGTGTTTTTGGCCCACAAACCGTAACGTTTGCCCCAAGCTTGGTCAACGCCAGGATATTGCTTCTGGCTACCCTGGAGTGGGCGATATCCCCTATTATACTAATGTTGAGCCCCCCTATAGAGCCCTTATTCTCTCTTATTGTAAATGCGTCCAAAAGAGCCTGGGTCGGATGCTCATGCGCCCCGTCTCCAGCATTTATGACGGATGCCTTGACTTCTCGGCTCAAGAACTGCGCGGCCCCCGCACAGGAATGCCTCATTACGATCATATCTATCTTCATAGCTTCAAGGTTTTTGGCTGTATCCCTTAGTGTTTCTCCTTTCGAGAAGCTGGACGAGTCAGTTGAAATGCTGAGGGTGTCAGCGCTTAGTCTTTTGGCTGCAAGCTCAAAAGATGCTCTGGTTCTTGTCGAGTTTTCGCAGAAGAGGTTAACTATTGTTTTTCCTCTTAGGGTAGGCACCTTTGGTATCGGACGCTCTAAAACCTCTTTAAACCCAACCGCCTGGTCTAAAATCGTCGTAATTTCCTCTTGGGACAGGTCTTTTATGCCCAAAAGATGTTTTTTTGTCCAGGTTATTTGTTCTTTGTTCTTCATATATCCATCCTCTAGTTTAAGCCAGCACCACGACTTCTTCTTTGTTGTCGATCTCTTTCAGCCTCACTTCTATGCTTTCCTGCTGGGAGGTAGGAACGTTCTTGCCTATATAGTCAGGTCTGATGGGAAGCTCCCTGTGCCCCCTGTCGACCAGGACTGCCAGCTGTATGTTTGCCGGGCGGCCAAAATCTATAAGCTCGTCCAGCGCGCACCTTACCGTCCTCCCGCTATACAAAACATCATCAACCAGGATAATTTTCTTACCGTTTATATCAAAATCCACCTCTGTAGCGTGAACTACGGGCTGCTCCGAAACCTCCGTAAGGTCGTCTCTGTACAAAGTGATGTCAAGAGCTCCTACTTCGGGCTTCTCTCCCTCTATCTGTGCCAAACTGTAGGCTATTCTTTCCGCAAGCACCGCGCCGCGCGTTTTTATTCCTATTACTGCGAGATTTTTTATCCCCTGATTCTTCTCGATGATCTCATGGGAGATCCTTTGTATCGTTCTTTTTATCCCTTCCGCGTCCAGGATCTTTGATTTTTCCTTTAAATTCATGGTTTCGTCCTTTTTATTAGCCTTCAGGCAAAAAAAATCCCACCCGTCATTGCTGACAAGTAGGCTTTCCTATATATAACTGTCTTCTCATTTTTTTCTCCCTTTCCAGTCTCGCTGTACCGGTTTAAAAGGTTTAATCTCTAGAAGATAATACACTTAAGTGCATTATTTGTCAATATTTTTATTAGATCCCCGCCTCCGCGGGGATGACATATCATGTAAGTATAATGTCTAAGAGCCTTTGCAGGTCGTCATTAGAAAAATACTGTATCTCGATCTTTCCTCTCTTTTTTTTCTGGCTTATCGTAACTTTTGTTCCTAATTTACGCTGTAGCTCCTCCTTAACCCTTGCAACTTCGGGATCCAGCGGTTGTTTAGCCCTCTTTACCTGAGGCTCTCCCATTCTCTGGA
>CAYWDJ010000091.1:3653-6813 GCA_964457005.1 uncultured Planctomycetia bacterium | reverse complement strand
ATACCACTTTTCATACACATCGGCCGGCAGGCGGTAATCCGCGCTAAGATCTATGACTTTGATGCCCTTCGCAAGAAAACCCGGAACCACGTCCACTGAAACCGTATGTGGAAGTGCTACAAAAACAAGATCACATTTTGCGGATATCTTGTCTATGTCCAGCTCCTCACATGTAAGATCGGTTATTTTGGCAAATTCGGGATAGACATCGGCATACTTCACCTCTTCATCGAACCTTGCGGTGATACATTCCAGGCTCACACCGGTATGCCTGGCAAGTATATGAACAAGTTCCTGTCCTGAGTATCCGGTTGACCCTACAACCCCGACTTTATACATAACGACTCCTTATTATTTTTATTATTATTTGGGTATATATAATATTACTATAGTGAAAACCAAGTATAAAATAAATAGCTTCCCATGTCAACGATAATAACCCATATATAAAAAAAGCAGGCCGCGGTGATCCGTGGCCTGCTTTTAAAGCGTACAACTGTATAAATTCTAACGTTTTGAAAACTGGAATTTCTTACGTGCACCCTTCTGACCGTATTTCTTCCGTTCTTTAGCTCTAGGATCTCTGGTAAGAAATCCTGCCTTCTTGAGGGCTGATCTTAACCCTTCATCGCTCTCAACAAGAGCTCTGGATATTCCGTGCCTTAAGGCTCCAGCCTGGCCGCTGACCCCTCCACCGTTAACTGTCGCTAAAACATCATATTTTTCTAATGCTCCGGCCACTTCAAGCGGCTTGACAACCTGGATCCTGTGGGTTTCTCTCGGAAAAAAATTCTCGAATTTTCTTCTATTTACCTTGATAACCCCACTTCCAGGCCTAAGTCTTACTCTGGCAACTGATTCCTTACGCCTTCCAACTGCTACAAATTCCATTATATCTCCCATTTGACTACCTCTGGTTTCTGAGCCATATGCGGATGTTCTGTTCCTACATACAACTTAAGCCTTTTTATCATCTTTGAACCCAAGCGAGTCTTAGGTAGCATGCCTTTGACAGCGTGCCTAAGAATATGCTTTGGATCTTTTTCCATCATTTTATTGTACAACGTAACCTTCTGTCCGCTTGGATAACCTGAAAAGCTTTTGTATTCCTTTGTTTCTGCCTTCTTTCCGGTAACCCTTACCTTGTCGCAGTTAAGAATAACAACTCCTGCGCCGGAATCAACATGCGGAGTAAAATTCGGCAGATTCTTGCCCATCAAGAGCATTGCGATCTCTGTAGCTACCCTTCCGAGTACCTGACCCTCAACATCAACCACATACCACTTGTGGACTGCTTCTTCTGCCTTCAATATCTTCGTTTTCATAATAACACCTTTTATCTTAATATCGTTTATTTTAAAGACTTATATAACAAATATAAAAAATCCGGCATAATCTACCGAATTACAGAGTTGTAAAATTAACATATTCTGTATACTTTGTCAAGAATAATTTAGGATTTAGAGGTCTATCTGAAGGGAAGCGCACCCCCACCGGGACTGTTCCACACGCGCCCGGAGATAGCTATATTCACACTATTGCTGCACAGGTCTCACTTAGTATCCTGAACTGCCCTGTAAAGAGCCTTGACCTGGTCTTTGTAATAAGTGTTAAATACATCCTTCATGTTTTTCTGGCCAGAGCCTTTTCCACTGAAATCCGATGATTTCTTGTTTGTCCGGCGTCTTTCATTGATCGAAACTTTGTGCGAAAATCTTTTTGCAGTCATCTCATGCCCCCCTCTTAGTAGGACTGATCCTAAAAATAATATCCTATGCCAAAATACCGAAAGCAAGAACCGCTATTGTCAGAGACAACATGCCATACTTCCTTACCAGGTATTCTCCGGTCGACATCGTCGAACAGGACATATGTACCCCCATATCAACATTTCCCCTCAGATATTCCCCCGCAGTGTAACTGGCATCATCTTCATCAAACCCATCACAATCGATCTTGATCACTGTTTTGTATCTCACTTAGTCTCCTTTCCTTACTCGCGTATCCGGACCTTTTTTAAAGACAACCCCGCCATCCAAATCAACGATAAATGCAACCTTGTCCCTTCTTTTAATACCGAAATAATTTTGAAGGGCCTTAGGTATAAATATCTGTCCCCTGTCAGATACAGTAGCTACAAATTTAAATCTATTTTTTGTTTTTCGTATTAGTTTTACCATAACACTAACAAGTATATAACAAGTATTTTTACTTGTCAATAAAAAAACAAAACTGTATGGGTATAAAAGGTAATAAAAATTTAATGGTCTATACTGGCTATGATTGTTGATCTATGGGATGCTAGAAATATACTGGCAAACATGGAGTGCCTTTGCTGGAAAGTATAAAAATATGATCCCGGACAGCCGTAGTCTGAGCCGGGATCACGTAATAATGATAATATTTTATTGGATCCCCGCCTTCGCGGAGATGACATCTTATGTTTTTTTGAGCGAGAAGGTTGCCTTCAATATTTTACTTCTTCGAGAAAGAGCCCCTGGGGTGGAGCGGTTGGTCCGGCTTGTTTTCGGTCGCGGCTTTTCAGTATTTTGTTCATACTTCCTTCGGCCAGGTATCCCCTGCCGATATCGACAAGAGTTCCTGTGATATTGCGTACCATATTATAAAGGAATCCATTGCCTTCAATTCTGAGGACAATGGTGTTCTTCTTTTTGTTTATCCTGACATAAAAGATCTTACGGACAGACTCTCTATCCGATTTATCCGTAGCCTGGAAGGACTTAAAGTCATGTTTTCCGACCAAGGCCTCTGCCTCCCTTTTCATGAGAGCAACATTGAGCTTATACGGCACTCTCCAGGAATATTTCTCAGCAAAAGGATCCCTACTCTTTGCGTTAAGGATCGTATACTTATATATCTTTGACTTGGCGTCGAACCGGGCATGAAAATCCGTAGCCTTTTCTTCTGCCTTAATAATGGCTATATCGTCCGGGAGTATACTGTTAAGTGCTATTGGTATTTTGGATACGTGAATTGGATTAGTTGTTTTGAAATGGGCTGTCTGGAATTTAGCATGCACGCCTGAATCGGTGCGTCCCGCACCATGAAGACGCGCATGTTTGCCGAAAACTCTTTCTATGGATTTTTCTATCTCTTCCTGTATCGTTATGCCGTTGGGCTGCACCTGCCAGCCCTTGTA
>CAYWDJ010000091.1:0-3553 GCA_964457005.1 uncultured Planctomycetia bacterium | reverse complement strand
TTTCTATCTCTTCCTGTATCGTTATGCCGTTGGGCTGCACCTGCCAGCCCTTGTATCTGGTACCATCATAGGATATGGTAAGTTTTATTGTTCTCATTCTGTGTCAGAGATAAGGAGCTCTGCTATCTGTATAGCGTTAAGTGCCGCGCCCTTTCTAAGGTTATCAGCGACTACCCATAAGTTAAGGCCGTTACTGACAGAACCATCTTCTCTAACGCGTCCGACATATACCTCGTCCTTGCCTTCTACATCTATAGGCATTGGGTACTCTCCTTTGGCAGGATCATCGACAATTGTGATCCCATCGAAATCCTTCATAAGAGATATCGCTTCTTCCCTGGACACCTTGTCGGCAGTCTCTACATTTACACTTTCTGAATGAGCGTAATATACCGGAACCCTTACACATGTAGCGGTAACAGGTAGTTCCGGGATCTCCATGATCTTACGGGTCTCAAGGATCATCTTTATCTCTTCCTTGGTGTAATGATCATCGGCAAAAACATCTATCTGAGGTATCAGGTTATAGGCTATCTGGTGGGAAAAGTTCTGCACCATGTCTGCCGGAACGCTATGTTCCCCTATCCCATGATGTGACTCTTTTTTGCTAAGCCTCATGACCTGGGCTTCCATCTCAAGAATATTCTGTTGTCCCGCTCCTGAAGCTGACTGAAAAGTTGATACAACAACTCTCTTTAACGGGCTTTTCTTATGTATTGCACAAAGCGGAAGAACCATCTGTATGGTAGAACAGTTGGGGTTGGCAATTATCCCCTTATTAGCTTTTGCGGCATGAGGATTAACCTCAGGTACAACTAAAGGCACTTCGTCATCCATTCTGTACGCGCTTGAGTTATCGATACAAAGCGCGCCAGCTTTTACCGCGGCAGGCAGAAACTCTTTGCTTCTTGTCGCTCCTGCTGACGCGAGGACTATATCAATACCATCAAAGGAATTTTCATCCAAGACCTGGACTTCTATTTTTTCGCCCTTGAAAATAAGCTCCTTCCCCCTGGATCTCTCGCTGGCCAGAAGCCTGAGCTCATCAAGAGGAAACCCTCTTTCTTCAAGTATCCACAAGAACTGTGTTCCGACCGCACCGGTCGCTCCCATAATAGCTACATTATATTTTTCTTTCTTCTTAAGCATTTCTATCCTTCCCTTATATTTCTTTTGCTATCATATCTCCGACTTCGGTAGTAGCGAAACCCATCTCAGCGGCTCTCATACTTTTCATCTTAGGGGTGACCTTAATTATCGCCGCTTCAATAGCTTTAGCAGCTTTCTCTTCACCAAGCATTTCGAGCATCATCCCGGCCGCGCCTATGGCAGCTATCGGGTTGATCTCGTTCTTACCTGTAAACGTCGGGGCTGTCCCGCCAATAGGCTCATACATGGATACGCCTTCCGGATTTATGTTCCCGCCGGCCGCGACACCGAGCCCGCCCTGGATTATAGCCGCCTGGTCGGTAACAATATCTCCGAACATATTATCTGTTACGATGACATCATATTTTTCAGGACATTCTATAAGGTAAAGTGTCATTGCATCAACATGCACATAATCTCTTTCTATATCCGGATAGTCAGCGTCACCTATCTCATTAAAAGCTCTTTCCCAAAGATCAAAGGCAAAGGTAAGAACATTCGTTTTTCCACAAAGTGTCAGTTTTTTACCCTTATTCCTTTTTCTGGCATATTCAAAAGCAAACCTCAAACATCTTTCAACACCTTTACGCGTATTGATCGATGTCTGGATAGCGACCTCATCGGGAGTTCCCTTCTTAAGAAATCCACCTGTCCCGGTATAAAGTCCTTCTGTATTTTCTCTTACAACAACAAAATCTATATCTTCAGGCTTTTTTCCTTTAATGGGTGTATACACATTCGGATAAAGTTTAACCGGCCTCAGGTTTATGTACTGATCAAGTTCAAATCTTAATTTTAGAAGTATTCCCTTTTCCAAAATGCCCGGCTTAACATCCGGGTGTCCAATAGCTCCAAGATATATAGCGTCGAACTTCTTGAGTTCCTCAACAGCGTTTTCCGGAAGAACCTCACCTGTCTTCATATATCTTTCACCGCCAAAATCAAATTCTGTGAACTCCATCTTGATGCCCAGGTTGTCACAAACCGCATCAAGTACCTTTCTTCCTTCCCTTATCACCTCCGGGCCTGTACCATCACCCGGAATAACTGCTATCTTATACATATGATCTCCTGGTTTAACTACTCGTTTTAATTAAGAATTTAAAATCCAAAATGAAAAATACAAATTGTGAATTAATAATTTTAAAACTAAAGAACCTTTTTTTAGATATCGGATTTCGTTTATAGCGGATCCAACATGGCACCTTAATTATAGATTTTCCATTTTTACTTTTTAATTTTATTTTTAGCATAGGCCATAAGACCGCCTACTTTTATCATTTCTTTAATGAAGTCCGGGAATACCTCACCCTCATAAGTCTTCTTGCTGCCGTCTTTTGAAAAAAGCCCCTTGCCGAAATCTACTTCAATACCGTCGCCTGACTGAAAAGCCTCAGCAGCCTCAACATTAGTAAATATCGGAAGTCCAATATTAATACAGTTGCGATAAAATATGCGTGCGAAACTCTTGGCTATAACACAAGACACTCCCGCCGCCTTTATGGATATAGGCGCGTGCTCCCTGCTTGACCCGCAGCCAAAGTTCTCTCCGCCTACAATAACGTCTCCGGCTTTAACCTTCTTGGGGAAATCCGGATCCGCGTCTTCCATGCAATATTTCGCCAGTTCAGCAGGATCGGAAGTATTTAAATATCTTGCGGGAATTATTTCATCAGTATTTATATCATCACCAAACTTATAAACTTTTCCTTTTACCTTCATGACTCTCCTTTTGATTACAGCTCTGACGGCTGTGCTATCTTACCCATGATCGCGCTGGCAGCGGCGATGGCCGGGTTTGACAAATATACAAAACTCTTAGGATGTCCCATCCTGCCCACAAAGTTCCTGTTAGTGGTCGCCAAGCCTACCTCACCCTCGGCAAGGATGCCCATATGGCCTCCAAGACAGGGACCGCAGCTTGGCGTACAGAAAACACCGCCGGACTTAATAATTGTCTCGGCGTAACCTTCATCCACCGCCGCTTGGTAAACATCTCTGGTAGCCGGAATAACAACAAGTCGTGTAGTAGAACTAACTTTCCTGTTCTTGAGAACCGCCGATGCCTGCTTAATGTCACTTATCCTGCCGTTCGTGCACGATCCGATAACAACCTGATCGACTTTAATATTCTTGTACTCGCTGACCGGTTTGCCATTAGAAGGAAGATGCGGCGCGGCAACAACAGGCTCGAGCTTTGATACATCATATTCTCTTACATCACAATACTTTGCGTCCTCGTCGCTCGCATACAGCTTATATGATTTTCTTGAGGCATTATATTTTCTGAGCGCCGCCTTTACATATTTCTCTGTAAGCTTATCAGGAGCGATAACACCATTCTTCCCTCCGGCCTCTATCGCCATATTGCATATGGCAAAGCGGTCATCCATAGAAAGATGTT
>CAYWDJ010000090.1:0-6842 GCA_964457005.1 uncultured Planctomycetia bacterium | reverse complement strand
ATAAGTACGGTGTAGATCTCAAGCCTGCCCAAGAGCATGCAGAGTGAAAGTACCCATTTTCCGGATAGCGGGATCCACGCGTAATTTTCTGTAGCGCCTATCCCGGAAAGGCCCGGACCTATGTTACACATTGTCGCGACAACGGATGTTACGGCAGTCGTAAAGTCGTTTATTAAAAAGCTCATAATAGCCGAGAAAACAATAAAACATCCCAGGAAGAGCGCGATAAACCCCACGATATTGGCTACCTGTTTTTCTTCAAGGCCTTTTCCTGCTATTTTGATAGGGGAGATGAGCCTGGGTTGAATAAGCGTTTTTACCTCGCGCCACGCGGTCTTGATACCTATCATTATCCGTGTCATTTTTATACCGCCGCCGGTTGATCCGGCACACCCACCAAAGAACATAAGGACTACCAGCAAGAAGCGTATGAAATTCGGCCACATATCTGAGTCGGCTGTTGCATATCCGGTAGTTGTTGTTATGGATACCACCTGGAACGCGGCATTACGGACCGTTCCATGAAATGAGCTTATTTTTTCTTCCTGCACGGCCATTTTATCAACAAGAGCTGTATGTGATAGCGGCTTTGCACGGAAGCTTCTTTCGATCTGCTCTTCCGGAGCGAGGCCCTTTGTTGAGAGAACAAGGGTGCTGAGAAGTATTGCTATCAAAAGAACGCCCCCATAAAAACGAAATTCCCTGTCAGTTTTAACAAGCGTCCATTTTTTAGCGAACAAGACCTGATAATGAATGATAAAGTTCATGCCGGCGAAGAACATGAATATCGTGATAACCCAATCGATATAAGGGCTGTTATAGGCCGCAATAGAAGCATTTTTTGTAGAAAACCCGCCTGTAGCCATTGTGCCGAATGCATGGCACAGAGAATCAAAAATGGACATTCCTCCGAAAGATAAAAGGACGACCTCAACGAGAGTTAAAACCGCATAGACTCCCCACAGTATCTTAGCTGTTTCAGCCAGACGAGGTTTGAGTCTTTCTGAGCTTGGTCCGGGCACTTCACCGCGGAACATCTGATAGCTTGCTATTCCAAAAGCGGGGAGTATAGCAAGGGCTAGTGTAATTATTCCCATTCCGCCCAGCCAATGTGTAAAACTTCTCCAGAAAAGTATCCCGCGGGGCAGTGCTTCTATATCTGTTATGATGCTGGCTCCGGTAGTGGTAAACCCACTCATGATCTCAAAATAAGAGTCGGTGAACGCATGGGCTATCACGTTGAGGGTGTTATGCTCAGCCTGGGCCATGAAATAAAGGAAAAGGGGCAGGGCCCCGAAAAAGGCCAGAACGATCCAACCAAAAGTCACGATCGCAAAACCTTCTCTTATCCCGGTCCCGGTCAGTTCTTTAGAGCCTAGCAGTTTAAGTATGTTGCCGAATATAAAAGATGTGGCTATTGCCAGGAGAAATCCCGAAAGACGTGGATCGAATAAAACTCCCGGAAATGTTTTTACGGGTATTTCAAAAAAAGCTATCAGCGCCGGGATAACGAGAGCAAGCGCCAGGATCTCAAGCAGTTTACCGACAGAAAATGTTATAAAACTTTTATTCATAGGATTACATCCGGGTTAGGGCTGCCTCAGTCCGCAGGCTTAAATATTTTGTTGATATGCTTTATGTTCTCTTTGTTGCTCAATATCAAGAGTATATCGTTATCGTCGATTACGGTGCTTCCCTGCGGGATGATAGCCGTACCGTCTTTGATGATACAGCCCACAATGATGGATTTTTTGAACAGTTTATCAAGCTCTTGTAATGATTTGCCTGTTACGGGACTTTTTCTCCGGACTTTGATCCTCATTATCTCTGTTTCAGCGGTTTTGAGCTGCAGATGAGTTGCGATAGATACCATTTGGATCTTTTCGATGATGGCGTTCAGGGTGATCTCCTGCGGGTAGATTATATGATCCATGCCTAGGGAAGTAAACAGTTTGTCGTAACGCTTGTTGTCCCTCAATGCGATGACCATGCCCGCACCTTCTACTTTCGCTAGGAGGGACGACATGATATTGTCTTCGTCGTCCGACCCCGCTGCTATAAAACAATCAGCATGACGTATGTTTATTTCTTCAAGGATGTCACTTTTAGTGCTGTCGACATGCAGGACCTCTACTCCTTCGAGTGTGGATGCGGCAATGCGTCCGTGATCCAGGTCGGGATCCGCCAGAATGACCGTTTCACATAAAGGTTTTAATGCTTCGGCCAGATGTATAGCTGTCAGCGTGTTCCCGGAAACGATGACCTTCTTCATCTTGGATATTTTATGGTTGATGAGAGTGCAGAAAGTTTTAAAAGATTCTTTAGGCATGATAGCTACTATCTTGTCGCCGGGAAGCAGTTTCTGGTCTCCCGTAGGCTGCAGGTTCTGGCCCGCGCGCACAATTACAACGAATAATATCGGGTCGGGAGCGGACATTTGCCTGATCTCGGCAAGTGTTTTATTGGCTATAGGCATATCAGCGGTTATGCGGTATCCTCTAAGGTAAATATCGTCGGATTGGAAATTTGCGCTTTCGATAACGTTAGGGAGTTCTACGTATTGGAGGAGCCTTTTCATTACCTCACGTTCAGCTTCAATAACGCTGGTTACTCCCAGCTTTTCAAGGCTGACATTTGGGGTGTCTCCGGTATAGGTAGTGGATTTAACTCTTGCGATCCGCTTTTCCACGCCGTTCTGCATAGCAAAATTGCAGACTAGGAGGTTGGTTTCATCACTTGGCGTGACAGCTATGACCATGTCAGCTGAGGCGATGTCCGCTTTTTCCAGAACCTCCGGGCTTGACCCGACCCCTTCAACGACAAAAGCATCCAGCTTGCTGCTGATGTCATCGCATAGCTTTTTATCTTTTTCGATTACTGTAATGTTATGGTTTAGCCCGGCAAAATATTCCGCCAGGCTGTAACCGACTTTTCCGGCACCGACGATTAGTATTTTCATATAAACTCCTTATAAAATCCACCAACATTATACAATGCTTTTAGAGCATAATAAAAGGGGAAAATGGCATATTTTTGGGTAAAGCATAAAAGCAGAGAATATCTTGGTTTTTAGGCTCCAATATCGTATAATGGGAGCTAGCTTAAAAGGAGATAATTATCGATAATCACGAATTGAAACCCCTAATTATAGGGGATTTAGAGATAAAAGTGCCTATAATTCAGGGCGGTATGGGGGTCAGGGTATCGACCTCGTCACTGGCATCGGCTGTGGCCAATTGCGGTGCGGCCGGAACTATAGCCAGTGTCGGACTTTTTCCCGATACGGATGAGAACAGGGAGGATGTCCCGGCATCTTCAAGAAGACATCTGGTTAATGAGATAAAGCGTGCCAGGACCCTGACAGACGGTGTTGTAGGCGTGAATATAATGGTGGCTTTAAGCAATTATGAGGACCTCGTAAGAGCCTCTGCCGCCGAAGGCACGGATTTTGTGGTATCCGGCGCAGGCGTCCCATTAAGTTTGCCGGAATATACCGAAGGATTATCCACGAAACTTATTCCTCTCATTGCCTCGGCAAGGGGCGCGAATGTTATACTAAAGACATGGAAGAGGCGATATAATCGTTGTCCCGATGCAATAGTTGTTGAAGGGCCTTTGTCAGGAGGGCATATAGCCGGGTATAGTCTGGAAGAACTCAAGGCCCTTAAAGGCAATATGAGCAGGGAGCCTATTCTTGAAACCGAGGTGAAAAAAATTCTGGAACTGGTCGCCGAATATGAGAAAGATTGTGGTGTGAAAATTCCGGTCATAGCGGCAGGCGGGATATTTGACGGTAAAGATATCGCTAAATTCCTCAAACTCGGGGCCGAGGGCCTACAGATAGGTACAAGGTTCATAGCTACGAATGAGTGTTCCGCCGCAGATAACTTTAAACAGCTCTACGTAGACTCTAAAGAAGAAGACCTTGTCTACATCCAAAGTCCGGTAGGACTCCCCGCAAAAGTGATCAGAACAAAATTCCTTGAAGATATTCTGCGAGGAGAGCGGAAGGACTTTAATTGCGATTATCAATGTTTGAGAACATGTGATCCTAGTACGGCGCAGTATTGTATTGCCAAGGCTTTGATCGATGCTGTTGACGGTGATCTGGAGCATGCAATAGCGTTTGCCAGCAGCAATGTCTCAAGGATAACTAAGATAATTCCGGTGCAAGAACTCATAGACGAGCTGGTTTCTGAGGCAGTTGAAGAGCTGGATAATTAGCCAACCAAATACATAAATAGAAAATATGAAATACAGAATAGTTCCTAAAAACGGCGACAAGCTTTCCGTCTTGGGCTTTGGGGCGATGCGATTTGTTGAAGAACGGAACAAGATAGTAGAAGACCTTGCCAGAAAACAGATCCAATCGGCTATTGATATGGGTGTGAACTATGTGGATACGGGGTACTATTATCATAACCAACAGAGCGAACCGGTACTTGGAAAGATCCTTTCAGAGAATGGATACCGCCAGAAAGTAAAACTTGCCACAAAACTTCCTCATTGGATAACGGGTTCAGTCAGCGATATGCACAAAATCCTTGATGAACAGCTCCAGAGGCTTCAAACCGATCACATTGACTACTATCTGGTACATACTCTTAATGGGCCCACATGGGAAACGGCAAAGAAAGACGGGGTTGTTGAGTTTTTAGACCAAGCTCTGAAGTCAGGGAAGATAATTAATGCCGGATTTTCTTACCATGGATCTTCGAGCGATTTTAATAAAGTAGTGGATGAGTATGACTGGACATTTTGTCAGATACAATATAATTACCTGGATACAAATACCCAGGCCGGTACTGCCGGACTTAAGTATGCCGCGTCCAAGGACATGGCGGTTGTGGTTATGGAGCCCCTAAGGGGAGGCAATCTTGGAAAAACACCGCCCGGCGAGGTTCAGGCAATATGGGACAGATCCGACTCAAAGCGTTCTGCTGCTGACTGGTCTCTCAGCTGGATACTGAACCATCCCGAAGTAACGATTATACTTTCCGGGATGAATAATGACGAACATATCGCGGAAAATGTACGTATAGCTTCGGCGGCCGAGGCCAATGCGTTTTCGGAGCAAGACCTCGCGCTTGTTGAAGAAGCTGCCGGCACATATAGAAGCCTCATGAGGGCTGCATGTACCGGATGTCAATATTGTATGCCGTGCCCGGCAGGCGTGAACATACCGTCGTGTTTGCAGCATTATAATTCGTATCATATGTTCAATGACAGTCATGATAAGTTTTTCTACATGGCTTTTAATGCCGGGTTAACCGGGGATAAATCTTCATTTGCTTCTCAATGTACCCAATGCGGCGCATGCCTCAAGAAATGCCCGCAGGGACTTCCCATACCGGATCTCTTGAAAGATGTTAAGCGGGATATGGAAGGATTCTGGATGCGGCCCGTTATGTGGGCTGTCAGGCTGGTGATGTCTTTTAACAAGAAACGTAAAAAGGGCAAGTAGATGATCGTTGTTGTTGGCGGCGGGCCCGCCGGTATAATGGCAGCTATAAGCGCTTCTTCAAGAGGCGAAGCCGTAACCCTTATTGAGAAAAATACTTCGCTTGGCAGAAAACTCCTTTTGACCGGCGGCGGCCGGTGTAACCTCACAAATAATTGCCCTACCGAAACAATGTTGGATCATTTCTCAAAAACCGGAAGTTTTTTAAGAGATGCTTTAAAAGCTTTCGATAGAGACGATCTTGTGTCGTTCTTTGCCGAAAGATCTCTTGAAACAAAGGCCGAACGGGACGGGAGGATCTTTCCTGTAACGGACAAAGCATCAAGTGTTGTATATGTTCTTGAGAAAGAACTCAGGGAGCGCGGGGTAACGATACTGCGCGGAAAAGTGACGGAAAAAATTATTGTTTCCGAGGGCATTGCCCGTGGAGTTGTCTTGTCTGACGGCGTCGAAATAGCCGCGGACAGTATTATAATTGCGACAGGGGGTTTGTCGTATAAAACAACAGGGTCAACAGGGGATGGCATTAAATGGGCAAGGGAAGCGGGACATAAAATATCTCCCTTGAGACCAGGGCTTGTTTCATTAAATATCACACAGGATTTCCCGGAGGTTTTGGAGGGATTGTCTTTGGAAGATGCGAAGATCTTGTTTAGATGCGGAAAGAAGAAGTTTGAGACAGATAGGGGAAGCGTGCTCTTTACGGGAACGGGCATTACCGGGCCCATGGTCCTGGCGGCAAGCGATAAGGTGATAGACTGGTTTGATCAGGGTGCGGTTTCGGGCGTGGTCGACATCATTCCGGATATAGGTATTAAGGAAGCAGATCAGTTTCTGGCTCGCAGGTTTCGTGAAGATCCGAACGTACAGATCAAAACCATGCTTAAGGATCTGGTTCCTTTGCGTTTTTCCGATCTTCTGTGCAGCATGGCGAACATTGCCCCGGACAAACAGCTCAACCAGATAACAGAAAAAGAAAGAAAGGCCCTAAGGGATTTATTGAAGTGTTTCAGATTCGATATCTCAAAAGATGTATCTATTGAAAAGGCCCAGATTACCCGTGGCGGAGTATCGGTGCGTGAAATAGACCCCAAAACCATGGAGTCAAAGATAGTTAAAGGCCTCTATTTCGTCGGTGAAATGATAGATGTTGACGGAGATTGCGGCGGATTTAACCTTCAGGCGGCATTTTCAACGGGATACCTGGCTGGATATTCGGCCTCGGAGTGCAGCGAGCATACAATAAGGGCGGATGCTTAAAAAATATGAAAACCAGACCTAAATATATACCGCTTACAAGTTGGGTCCTATATGACCTGGCGAACCAATTCTTCGCTTTAAATATAGTGTCTCTATATTTCCCGAGGTGGCTTACTCTTGA
>CAYWDJ010000089.1:0-6868 GCA_964457005.1 uncultured Planctomycetia bacterium | reverse complement strand
GTTGCTGAAAAGAGGGACGGTAAACTTTTTGTAGTAGAAAAGACCGAATCAGGAATATTGATATCAGAAACAGAGTATACCCCGGGCCAGAAGATAGATGGTGAAGTTGTGGTGCTCGAAAAAGGTATACGTCCGGACGTCGACAGGTTTTTTACAACTTTGCTCGGCCGCGACAGGCTGGCAAGAATGAAAAACGCTTCTTCGTCAGAACAGCTGTTGAAGGCTCTTTATAACACGGCCGAACTCCCGGAATCGGCGCAGAAACTTGTTGATAAGGGTATAACCGTTGATGAGCTGCGAGCAAGAGCCGATCTGATCAATAGGCAGATACGACTAAATATATACAAAGGCGAGGGGATGGAACTCTTGAGCCGTGACCAGAAAAGGTTAAGGCAGCTTGCCAAACGTTCACAGGTAGTCCGGAGGATAGGGTTTAATGTGAGGGATGGCAGGGGTACGAGCCTTCTTGGTCTAGGCGACGAAAGGAAAGATGTTCTCGAGGACGTGCAGAAGTTCGATGAGAACTTGAGAGCAGTTTTTGCTGAAGAGTTGAATGAGATCTTTAGAGCGTATGACATTGATGAAGGGGTTATGGACGATCTTAGGGTGGCGGGCCTGGATGGGCACAGGCTTGTCAGAGAGAATTTGATAATAGAGCGGCTGAATGTGAAATATGTTTCAGATCTCTCAAAGATGACGCCGGAAGAATTAAAAGCAAAGAAGGCACAAAAGGAAGAGGCTCTAAGGGTTTTATTGTCCAGGATACGTCACGCAATAGAAAATGCGATAGAAGAAAGAGAAGAGGTTGTTGGAGAGCAGGTTAAGGTTGAACCGGCGCCCGCACCAAAGCCTACGATCTTGGTGGCAGAGGATGCACTCGCGCCGCAGCCTATTATTATTCCGGATGCCGGAACTAAGGCAGACGTACGTCTTGCTGATGACTGGATTGATGTGCACGCGCAGTTCACAGGTCCCGAAAAAGATCTCCTTGGAAGATATTTGTTGAATTCCTATATCCCTCCGCAGTTCGAGCCGGAGGGCGGCAGAAAATTCCGCGAGGGGCAGGTTCCGGGTATTATTCTTGGAAGAAGCGGTGGTTTTGCCGAGTTCAGGACCGGTGGCGGTAAGACTATGACATTGGGTGGAGCGGCACTTTTAAAGACCGTTATAGACGGTGAGAAAACAATGATATTCACGCATGAAGACGCTCTTACCGAACAGGCTCTTACCGATAATAAAATGGGAGAAACCCTTAGCAAAACAGGATTGACCTCCGGCGAACCAGGTCCGGTTACAGGTTTTATTCTTGCCGACGATAAAGGCGAGGAATACGGCGTACTCTTTGTTAACGGCGAACGTTTCGAAGTTACCGTGGACGAGGTGTATGAACAGGCCCAGATACTTTATTCAAAATGGGACAGGGTGGTACATCGTTACATGAAAGAACAGCTTGGCAATGAGAATTCCATTGTCTCAAATAATCAGTATCATGTATTGTTTGACGAGGCCGATCTTATGCTTGTTTTCGGCGCAAAAACACCGGCGATTATCTCCGGCGACAATATGGATGACTGGGAGGACCGTATCGAGGCCAGGGTGGGAATAAACGCTCTTGTGACCAATATGATGGAGGAGTATGCGGGCAGAGAATCAGAAATATACTACGTGCCTGACGGAAAGAAAGAAGTATACCTGATGCCAAGGGGTGAATCTATAGTTCAGGAACGCATAAATCGCCTTGCCAAGGTTGCTAAAGATAGGGGATTTGGCGACCTTGTAAAAATATATGAGAAGGAAGCTAGGGAAACACTGGTTTCGGACGCTTTAAAAGCTAACCTTTTTTACAGAGCCGGAGAACAATATTATATCGAGACGGATGAGGATGGCTCGCCCACCGCCGTAGTAGTGAGAGACGAAGCTACACAGGCTCCTAAGCCGGGGATGACATTCGGCAGAGGCCTTCAGCAGGCCGTAGAGGCGAGTGTAGGGATCTTTTCCAAATATGACGATGGTGATGGTGTCCGTTTTGCAGCAAAGCCAAAGACTCAGAGAGCCTATATTGAGGAGCTAATGGAACAGGCGGCTATGTATGACCCTCAATATGGTATGCCGGAAACTCTCGATAAAATTCTTTCCACTATAGATCTTAATAAGGGAGGTTTTCAGCAGACGGCTAATTTTACGAGAGAGGTACTGGGACATGTCTTGGATAACGCTATTGAGGAAGCTGAAGCGGAAGGCGATGCGCGGAAAATCGATAACCTGTACATTGTTGACGGTATGATAGAGAGAGTAAATCCGTGGTACAACACTCCGGAGACAAAGACTTCAATGTCCATGGCCATAGGTCATTTTGTGAGAGAACCGCTCGTGAATAATTTTGGCGGTATGAGCGGAACTTTTCCCGAAGAGCGTTTTAATAAAACATACAATACCCCGCAATACGGGAACAAGACTATCACAAGGATAGAGGGTAAGGCCAAGACCCTGCAACCGGACGGGCGTATCGGGTTTGAGACCAAGGAAGAAAAGTGGCAGGCAATGGTCAATAAGGTGATGCAGAGACTTGAGAACGACCAGCCCATACTTATAAAGGTAGAGACCGATCCTGATACCGAAGGCCTAAAAGCGTTTCTGCAGAATAGCCCCCAGCTCCAGAATATGCTTAGAGAAAAGGGAGTAATAATAAATACTGCCAATGGACAGGATATTGCTGACTTCAGCAACAAGATAAAAATGGCCGGTTACGCGAATGTGATAACCATTGTGACCAATCTTGCGCATCGTGGTATTGATATACAGATAATGGGAAGGCGTATACCGGCCGACGGTCAAGACGAAGGTGAAAAAGTGGCACCCAAGGCAAGTGAAGCTCCGGGTCTCCACGTTATTTCAGCCTACCTTGACGAAGCGGAAGCCTTTGAGATACAGACCCAGGGACGTGCCGATCGCGGCGCCAACCAGGGTTCATGGGAAGGGCTTTTCTCGCTTGACGAAGAATTTTTCAGAGAGAACAAAGAAAGGATCGATCATCAAATAGCCGGTTTGAGAGACGCTATCGCTATGAAGTCCAGCGATCTCACCGGATCTATTAACCTTACGGAACGGCTTGTAGGGGAGGCCAGAGACAGGGTTGTTCTAAGCAAGAACAGGTCCGATGAAAAAAGTAGCGAGTATGAAGACGAGGTCTTCAGGTATCAGTCCGAGCTTCTTGGCTTGAAGAAAAAAGTCGTAGGGAGAATGGATCTTTTTAATATGTTTCTCGAAGAACAGCAGCTTCTTATGCTTATATCTTCAGCGATTCCGGAGGGACAGGATATTAACGATGTTATTGACCAAATAAGAGATAGAGTAAACCAGAAGTTTATCGACAGTCTTGCCGATTTTCAGACGGAACAGCAGCAGACGAGGGATAGGCTTTCGTATATGTCACAGCAGTCCCGTCTTGGACTCCGGGGCGTATTCATCCAGATGAACCAGGAACTGGAGGCAAGTAAGCGGCTTGCAAGGAACCAGCAAATAAAGGTGGAAGCAGCCGCGTCGTATCTGGCTGAAGCGATAGACGAGGTCTTGGGCGAAAACACCTCTAAAGTTATGAACCTCACGAAACCGGAAGGCGGGATGAGAAGATTGTTCAGCGAGAATTTTGTAAAAGGTGCCGTGGCAATACTTGCGGTTCTGGGAATCGGAGCCTTTTTTATCTTTGTGGGATTCCGGCCGGCAATAAGCGGCGTAGTTACGTCGTTTGGCAGTATACTGTCATCTCATTCGCTTGTCGTAGGGATCGCCATAGCGGCTATGCTCATTCCGGCTGTATTTATGAAACGGGATTTCAGCAAGAAGATACAGAACCTGGATACTTCAAGCAATGAGTTCATGAGGTTTGCTTTTGGTATAGGTAGAGAGGACGCTAAGTTTGGAAAGACAAGTTTTAAGTGGATAGGCACGATGGCCCTACAGTTTTTGGCCGGGCCCGGTCTTTGGGCGGGCGTAGGTTCTATGGTGGCTTTTATAGCCCATCCGATAATAGGAGAAGGAATAGTATCTGTAGCTCTCCCGATAACCTTTGTTTCAGTTTCTTTGGCCTTCCTGGCGAATCTGGCTCTTTACTATATGTTCAGGGCTCGGTTCAAAGAGGTTGCTGATGAAGGCGCTGCTACCCGTTTCCAGACAGGGGTCAGCACTTTTATTAAAACAATGGTGACCGCATTAAGTGTCCTGGCTGTTGTTCAGCTTGGCGGAGGGGTTCCTTTTGCTATGGGCGCGGGACTTCTGACAGTTATAGCGTCAACGAGTATTTCAAACTATCTTATAGGTAATTCTGTCAAACTTTATAAAGAGACAAGGACCGCAAAACCTGAGCGTTATTATGAAAGACGTATGCCCCGTGTTGTCGGATTTTTCGCGGGTCTTGTCGGAGCTGCGGGAATCGTAACTCTGGCGGCTTATATCGGCGTTCCGACCCTTATAGCTGGAGGCATGCCTATTACAAAGGCGTTTATGGCAGTTCTGGGTGTAGGTATGTTCATCCTGAACTGGCTGCAGGCTGTTAAACTCGCGCGTGAAGCAAGAAATGTGGGCCAAAGCTACTGGAGGGCCTTCGGCGAAGCTATACTTCCGAATTCCAGGAACATTCTTATGTACGCGATAGCGGTTCCAAGTGTTGTTGGCACGCTATTAAGTGCTAATCCTATGTATGCCGTATTATTCTTATCCGGTGCGGTCATTTTCGTCGCAGTGACATACAGGTACAGTGTTACATTCGAGCAGAAGTTCGGACGACCGGCCACTGAAAGCACAACCAGGGGAATGGGTACGGGCATTATGGTAGCCGCCGCGGTGACCCCTATGGTGGCATATCCGCAGAGCGCTTATTACGCCCAGAAACGTGCGCAGGCTCTCAAGGCGACCGGTATACCTCTTAGTGAACAACAGCAGGCTATAGTTGACACGGCCGAAGAATTTCCCGCAGAACGCATGGCGGGTTTGAATAGATTGCGTAACAATATCAATAAAGCCTTTGATGATATCCTCAAAGATATTCGCGAGATTGGGGCTCCCGCAGAAGAAGATATAAATAAGGTCGATAAGGTTGCTGCAACTGTTGTGGAAAGTGTCCCGGGTAATGTTGTGACCACTACCACTACGGCCATAGGTGTTCCGGCAGGCCCTGTTGATGCTGCCGTGAAACAAGCCGAAGCAAGGGCTAAGAAAGCAGAAGAAGACAGACTCGCCCAGAAAAAACTTGATGAAGTTCTGGCGAAGATCGCCCTTGCCGATACGTTTGAAAAACTTGAACCTATACGTGGAGAAGTAGAGGAAGTAAGAAGGGACCTGAGACCTCAGGCCGTTGAGGCGTATACGCTCAGGGAATCTGAACTTCAAAGGGCCCGTACTCCGGAAGACCTTAAGGCTGAGGCTGACAAAGCTGCCCTGGCCGCTGCAAAACAGCTTGCCGATTCACGGGCAAAGATGAGACAAGCAGCCGAGGAAGCCGCTAAAAAAGCCGAATCAAGAGAGGCAGAACAAAGACTTAATGCCATTACGTCCGAGATAGATAAGCTTCTTGATGAAGTTAATGCCTTGAGAATAAAAGGTGACCTGGATGGCGCCGACAAAAAGCTCGATGAAGTTCAGCTAAAAGTCAATTCTATCATGCTTTTCAATAAAGCGGCCGCGGCTACTTACACCGAACAAGTTAACTATATAAGAAGTGCTATAGAAAGAACAAGACTAAGGATCGCTAAATATAAAGAAGCGCAGGAACGCAGGGAGAGATTTGCCCGTATGCTGGCAAAGAAACCGCTCGCACAGGAAACCGGAGCCAGACTGGAAAGCGCCAGAGAGGTTCTGAATGCTGAAGAGCTTAGAGCCGCTGACGCTAAAAAGAATGCTATACTTCAGGCCGCGGCTCTCGGACTTATAACAAGCCCGGAAAAGGTTGAATATAAACACGACCAGGACAAGAACGGAAATCCTAAACGCTACTCCGTGGTCCTTACCAAAAACGCAAGGACAATAGAGGGCGTAACGCAGTATGAGAACAGCCAGGACAGTCCGGTATACAAAGCGGATAGTTTTCTGGATCTCAAGGCCAAGGGATTTAAGTTCTATGAAGTTTATGACATACGATTCTGGTTCCTCGACGGTGAAAGGGAGATCGATCCTGAAACAAACAAAGAGACCTATAGAATAGATATCGCCATAGGGCCTAAAGGCGAGAAGTTTCAGGTACATAGAGGTGCGTTCGTGGCGGAAGGAAACGCCAGGGGTGAAGAAAAGCCGAGTTATGTTGTCGTTATGGACAATGCAGGCATAGCCCGCATGTATGCGAAAGATTTTAAATTTACGAGTAAAGGCGGAGCGAATATTGCCGTTATGCAGATGTGGGGCCAGAACGAAGAGGACACGGCCCTCGGAACAGCTGACGCGATAGAGGCCCAGAAGGTCGATGTTTACACCGCACAGCTTGGCAAAAATGTTTCCACATTTACCGTGGGAAGAGATAACGCCCCGTTCAAGGCCGCTGTGGCGCAGGAGCTTGACTGGTTTGAAGGCCCGGAGGATCTTAAAGCCAAACATATAATACCTGTTTTTGATTATCCGATGGGAGAGAATGACGTTTATTACATTAAGGATGTTCATACTGGTGAACTGCTTCCTATAGACATAAGGGACAGGAGCGGGATAAAGAGGGCCGCCGTTGTGTATGAGACCGTGATAGACGGTAAGAAGGTAAGGTTTGATATAAAGTCTGTATACGGTATTGAAGAAAAACCCGATGGTGAGTACCGCGTAATGGATACACTGAGTAAATTTAACGCGAGACGTACGATAGGGCTTGAATCTCAAGAGACATTTGTATCCA
>CAYWDJ010000088.1:0-6921 GCA_964457005.1 uncultured Planctomycetia bacterium | reverse complement strand
GGTGATAAAAACTTAGGTAACGACAACAGCTCTACAAATGGCACATATACTGGTTGGGATCCGATGTACAGAGGTAAGTTTGATACTGCGATAAGGGAATGGCAGAACGTGTATTACGCGACAGACGTAACGAGCACTCCTGCGTATACAAACGAGCATCAGGTTCTGTTCCAGGGTTCTATTGAGCCTACTGATTCAATCACAATTGAAGGTCAGTATGGCCTTTTTTGGCTTGCAGAGGATTGGGCAACTGATTCATCAACAGTTCCTGCGAACGGAGCCAGGTTCATTGGTCAGGAAATTGACATTAGCGCTACTTGGGATTATACAGAAGATGTGCAGTTCAACTTGTTGAGTGCATGGTTCTTCCCGGGAACTTTCTTTGGAAGCGATAATGGTAATAATGGTAAGACGGCCATGGCAACCGACCTCGTCGGTACTGTGAAGCTTAGTTTCTAAGTTGTTCTTAGAATAATATTAAAAAACCCGGCTTGTTTATTCAAGCCGGGTTTTTTATTTCCTGTTGATATCTGTTAACTGCTAAATAGCTGTAAGCTCTAAGTTTGAGCGATTGCTTCGCTTCGCTCGCAATGACGTATGTCATCGTCATTGCGAGCGAGGCCGTAGGACGACGAAGCAATCTCTTAAGTTCCACTCGCCCGGGATGATATCAACTACAAACTATTATATTGACTTTCCTAATATTAATATTAAAATAGTATTGGATGACATTTTAATCTACCTTTATAACAGTGAAATGGAGGAGAGATGGGAGACAATAAATCCGCGGGTAATGTTTATGCTATCCTTTCATACTTATGGGTATTATGTTTGATACCTTTGCTTTTCAAAAAAGACGATGAATTTGTTTCTTTTCACGCAAAACAGGGCCTGGTGCTTTTTGTCGTGGAAGTTGGATTGGGCATTATCGGTATTGTCCCATTCCTGGGTCCTATAGTTGTTATGCTGGGGACTATCGGTTGCGGCATTATTTCTCTGATAGGAATAATTAAAGTTTTGATGGGCGAGAAGTGGGAAATACCTGTCATAGGTGAATGGTCCCAAAAAATAAAAGTGTAGCAGGGGAATCCGTGAAGAAATTTGGAGTACTTATTTTTTTGATCTTTGCAGCGGGTGTTCTGGCGGCTCTTTTCGTAATTGTCAAATATCCGTACCAGCTTCCATCCCAGCTGTGGCGGGCTAAGGTCGCTGTAGGGGGAGAGGGCGCGGACCAGGCAGGAAAGGAAGTGGTGGTGAGAACATTTCCCTTCAGTACTGCTACGTCGCTTGCGGAATGGGATGAGAAGGTTTTTTCCGGCAAGTCTACCCAGTATAGTTTGGAGAGCTATCAAAATAAAGATTGTGTTAAAGCTGTTAGTTTTGATTCGGCCTCGGCGTTATATTACAGGGAGCGTATTCCACTCGAGAAGGAGACTTTTGTCAGTTGGTACTGGGCTCCGGGAGAATTTCCCATACGTAAGGCACAGGAAGATCTCAGTGAGAAGGATGAGTATGATTTCGTCGCCCAGGTCTATGTTATTTTTCATGCCAGCTTTTATTTGAACGCTAAGGCCATAATGTATGTGTGGACAGCGGATCTTCCCGTGGGGACGGTATCGGTGAGCCCGTATACCGACAATGTCAAGATACTCGTTCTTCAGTCAGGACCTTCAGATGGATGGAAATTTGAGAAGCGTGACGTGAAAAAAGATTATTTGGAACTTTTCGGCGAACCGCTAAAGAAAGATATAATGGCGATCTCGTTTATGACGGATTCGGACTCGACGGAGACCCAGGCTGTGGCATATTATTCTGATATTACTATAGGCTATGTGTCGGATCAGGTCCCTGAAGAAAACAATAAAAACGAAGTTGAAAAATAAAGTTAAGGAGGAGCCATCAAATACCTAAACAAATCTTTGCAACATCGATATCTGTTGATCCTTATTTTGTCGATGGTCATCCCTACGGTTTTTGTCGGAGGATGCCTCTATTATTTGATATTCCAGATAATAGCCGAACAGATAGCATTGCCGGATGTTATTGCCAGAGATCTTTTGCCGGTTATACAGCAGATCAACTTTATTCTGTTTGTCGGGCTTCCGATAGTTTTCGTTGCGCTTATAACCTGGGCGACAATACTTTCATTTAAGTTCGTAGGACCGCTGGAAAGGCTGGAAGAGGACCTGCAGAAGATAGATGAGGGTGATTATTCCGTTAGGCTTGAGATAAGCCATGACCATGATCTTGCTCCTATAGCGAATGTGATCAATGACCTGGTTCATCAATTGGAACAGGAGAAAGGAAAAAAATAGATGGGAATACATAAAACGGCGGTTGTTTCGAGTGCGGCTGAGATAGATAGTTCTGCAGAGATAGGACCGGGTGTGGTGATCGAAGGTGATGTAAAGATCGGGGCGAATGTCAAGATAATGCCCTACGCGAATATTTTTACCGGAACAGAGATAGGAGAAGGGACGACTATACATAACGGTGCTATCATAGGCAATGTTCCTCAGGACTATTCTTATAAAGGCGAAAAATCTTTTACCAAGATAGGTAAGAATACTATCATACGTGAGTATGTGACCATACATCGCGGTGCCGAAGAGGGCACATCGACAGTGGTTGGTGACAATAACTTTATAATGGTGCAGGTGCACCTGGGGCATAATTGTAAGCTTGAAAACAACGTAATTATCGCTGTTGGCGCGCTTTTGTCGGGGCATGTTGAGGTCGGCGCAGGTACTTTTATATCCGGGGGGGTTGTGTTTCACCAGTTTTGCCGTATAGGAAGGTATGTCATGGTAGGGGGATTTACCGGTGTAAACAAGGATGTGCCTCCATATATGCTGGTGAGAGGGCCTTCGATGGTCCGTGGTGTAAATCTTGTAGGCTTAAGGCGGGCAGGATTCAGCCGAGACAGCATTAGGGAGATCAAAGAAGCTTATAAACTGTTGTATATGGACGACCTGCCAACGAAGGAGGCTTTAGAGAAGATCAAGGCGCTTTCAAATTCTCCGGAAATGGAGCATTTTGTATCGTTTGTAGAGAGTTCCAAGAGAGGCATTTGTAAATATAAATACAACAGGGAAGAATATTTTGAATAAAATGAAATAATTTATAAAAAGGGAGGAACACAATGGTCAAAAAGAATGATATGAACAAGGTTATGGAAAAATATCGTCCCATGCTTAAGAAGTTTGGCGACGAAGTAGGCGTTGCCGCAAAAAAGGGCGAAGAGAATGTTGTAAAAATGTCAAAGATGCTCAAGATCCAGATCGATATGATGGGGGTTTCGCTTCAGAAAGAAAAGCTTTATCATGATCTTGGCAAGGAAGTTGCCGAAAAGATCGTTAAGGGAGAGATAGACATACCCGGTCTTGCAAAATATAAGAACATGCTTAAGAAGTTCAAGTCTGATGGAATGAAGATGAAGAAAGACCTTACCAAGGTATCTCGTGCCAAGGCAAAAAAGACAGTGGCGCCTAAAAAAAAGGTTGCTGCAAAAAAGAAAACAGCTAAGAAAAAATAACGGGATATGAACTCTTCGCTTGCGGATGCAAAGAACAAGAGGTATTCTTCGGTTAAAACACAGTTAGTTTTATTAGATCTGGTCCTTACATTTATTTTTTTAGTAGCATTTCAGATGTTTTTATCTAAAGGCGCTGAAGAAATAGCCATGAGGGCCAGTTCTTTTTTTTATGTGGCCTGTCTTGTCTATACCTTTATTTTTATGGCATTCATGTATGTTGTGTCTCTTCCTGTAAGTATTGTGAGTGCGTTTCTGGTGGAAAGACATTTTGGGCTTACGGAGAGAACTTTTGGGTCATGGCTTGTAGACGAGTCGAAGTCGGTTGCCCTGTCACTGGCACTTTACAGTGTTTGTGCCTTGGTTTTTTATTTTGTTCTAAGGAATTTTCCCGGGTCGTGGTGGGGGATAACGGCAGTATTATGGATATTGTTTACCATAGTGATGGCTCGCCTTCTTCCGGTGTTGTTAATACCCCTTTTTTATAAGTATCTTCCTCTCGAAGATCCCTCCTTAAAGGATGATATTCTGGCATTATCAGAGAAGTCCGGGGTGGAGCTTGTTGATGTTAGCCAGATAGATCTTAGTAAGAAAACCAAAAAAGCAAATGCCGCACTTGTGGGGATGGGAAGCACGCGCAGGGTGGTCCTCGCTGATACTCTTGTTGACGGGTTTACAAGGGAAGAAATACTGTCTGTTGTAGCTCATGAATTTGGACATCATAAGAAAAAACATATACTAAAACTTTTGGTCTGGTCGTCGATCATGACAGCGGCTTCCTTCTATATTCTTTTTGTCCTGGCCGCGAAGATAGCAGTTTTTCTAGGGGCGTCGTCCATATCCGAACTTTTTCTTATGCCGTCTTACATTATCCTGTTTAGTATTTTTGGGTTAACAATACTCCCATTTCAGAACTTCTTTTCAAGGGTTTTGGAGCGAGAGGCTGATGATTTTGCTTTGGCCGTTACGGAGAATGTGCCCGCTTTCATTTCCGTCATGAACAGGCTGGCTGAAAAGAACCTTTCCGATACACATCCCGGAACATTAAAGAAAATATTTTTGTATAGTCATCCGCCGATATCTGAAAGGGTAGAGAGAGCAGAAAAATGGGACGCAAAAAGAACGGCTTAAGAGAGATGTATGCTTTACTTGAGGAGAGGTTTGGGGATCTCTGCTGGTGGCCCGCTGAAACCCCTTTTGAAGTGATGGTCGGAGCGGTTCTCACTCAGAATACAAATTGGAAAAATGTAGAGAAAGCTATTGAGGGCTTAAAAAAAAATGGTCTTATGACGCCGGAGGCCATAACAAAGAAGTCCGCTTCCTCTATAGCCCGGATCATTAAGCCAAGCGGGTATTATAAACAGAAAGCTTTACGGCTAAAGGAGATAAGTAAGTTTGTGCTCCAGGGAAAAGGCCTTAAAGGTTTAGAAAAGATCCGAACGGGCGTGTTGAGGGAAAAATTGCTTGAAGTGAAAGGAGTAGGCCCGGAAACTGCAGATTCAATTCTTTTATATGCGTTTGAACATCCGATCTTTGTTGTGGATACCTATACAAGAAGAATATTTGCACGGCATGGACTGATAAATCCGGATTCAAGCTATGACCAGGTCCAGGAATACGTGTATGATAATTTCCCTAAGAATATAAAAAAATTCAATCAGCTGCATGCGCTTATTGTTGAGACGGGTAAGAATTATTGTAGAAAGAAAGAAGGGGTCTGCGGGGAGTGTCCGCTGAAGGGGCTTCCTCATACTTCAAAATAAAAGGAGAAACAGGGTGGACGATATAAAAAAAATGAAAGAAATCGCTGTCATAGCTGCAAGAAGGTCCGGCAAGCTTATTATGGATCAGCTGAATGAGATGAGGCATATAGAACACAAGGATGGGATAAATAATCTTGTTACGGACGTGGATAAGGGCAGTGAAAAACTTATTATTGATACGATAAGAGAATCTTTCCCCGAGCACACAATTTTAGCTGAAGAAAGCGGGTTGGAAACCAGGACTGATGAACATACCTGGGTAATAGATCCACTGGATGGCACTACCAACTATGCCCATCGATTTCCTTTTTTCTGTGTTTCTATAGCCGTGATGTTTGAGGGCAAGATACTTCTCGGCGTGGTTTATGATCCGACAAGAGATGAACTCTTTTCCGCCATGGCGGGTAAGGGAGCTTTTATGAATGACCAACCTATTTCTGTTTCAAACAGAAAAACTGTTATTGAGTCTCTTATATCAACAGGGTTCCCGTATAGCCAGGATGGTAAGAAACAAAACCTGGACTATTTCACGAGGATGCTTGGAAAGTCACAGGCTGTGAGAAGGCCTGGAGCGGCGGCTCTGGACCTTTGTTATGTGGCTTGCGGCCGTCTGGATGGGTTTTGGGAATTGGGCCTTCAGCCTTGGGATACGGCGGCAGGTACACTTCTTGTCGAGGAGGCGGGGGGCAGGATAACTATGATGGATTTGAGCGAATATGACGTTTTCAAGAAGGAGATCCTGGGTTCAAACAGCTATATTCACGATGAAATGCAGGGATTACTTTGTAAATAATATAAGAAAGCTAGTTTTTTGCAAGATACAAACATTTCAACTTTTCTTCGTAGTAAATAAATTTGAAAATCCCATAGTAAACAAACACCAATCAAACACTTCTCATTAAATTTTGCCAATAAGTTAAGAGTTCAAAAAGTTAATTGACGAGCACCAATATATAGTGTACAATTGATATGTGAAAGTAAAGGATAAGAAAGTTAGTTTTTCTAAATATATATAGGGAGCTATAAAATGAAATACAGAACAGTGATTGAACTTGTTTGTGAGGCGTCGGACAAAGAAGATGCCATGAATATCGCTGGTGATTACTTGAAAGGCGATATGGATTTTGGTGTCGACATGAAATGTTCGACAAATTCCCTACGGATGCACAAGGTAAGAAAGTATGTTTTGACATCTGTAGTAGCAATTTTGCTATGCGCCTCGATGATTTTTTCAGTGTCTCCATTTGGAGCCCAAGAGAAGATCAGCAGCACTTCAAGTCTCGACTTTAGAAGCACCAGCACTATTCTTCCGGCATTAAAGACTAAGAACAAGGAAGACTTTAAGAAAGAGTGGACGCAGAAGAAGAACGAAGCGGTACTTGAATATATAAAAAAATAATTGTAGTTCAATATAAATTTTAAGGACCCTGCAGATTAATTGCTGCGGGGTTTTTTGTTCTATCTGTACTTCCCTGCCAGGGACGTACAAAATAATATATGTCATCCCCGCGAAGGCGGGGATCCAGTAAAAATATTCACATTTTCATTTGATCCCCGCCTTCGCGGGGATGACAGCTTACAGCTTACAGCTTACAGCTTACAGCTTATAGCTTACAGCTTACAGCT
>CAYWDJ010000087.1:0-6981 GCA_964457005.1 uncultured Planctomycetia bacterium | reverse complement strand
AAACTCTCTTTGATCGCCAATCAAGTCATGCTCGTAGTAGGAACTGCGGATACCACGGTGGGGGTAGAAAGCTCAAAGACGCTAGCTTCAGCTATTCCGGGGGCATGGTTGGTTCAATTTAAGAACGCAACACACCTTTTGATCTATGAGGCGCCCGCGGAATTCGCTAAGATCGTCTTAACTTTTCTGAATATTGACGAGACGGTTGTGGTGAATTTGCAGCGTTAGGAGTAAGAAATAAAAAGAATTACTAACAATTCTAACTTGGTTAGATTTGTTAGGTTGAACCAGATGAACGAGAGAGATGATTTCTTGATTTTGTTAGAAATGTAGAGATGCGAAAAATTGTCAGCAAATAGATAGGGGATAATAAGTTATGTCAAAAAAAGTTTTCCTGAGAACCTTCGGCTGTCAGATGAACGAGAGGGATTCTGAGCTTATAGCCGGGATGTTGGAAGAGAAGGGTTATGAGATAGTTGATGACGCTGACAAGGCTGATATTGTACTGTTTAATACCTGCAGTGTGCGTCAGCACGCCGAAGACAGGGTCTCCGGGAATATACGTCAATTGGCGGAACGGAAAAAGAAGGATCCTAATTTTAAAATAGGCATACTCGGGTGTATGGCCCAGCGTCACGGAGAACAGCTTTTTACCGATCTCCCGGAAGTGGATATAGTAGTAGGGCCGAGTAACATAAATGATATTCCGGATCTTGTTTCTCGCATGTTCGATTCAGAAAAACTTCTTGCGGTGGATAAGGAGAAGCGTCCCGGGAAAATGGCAAAGGGCGATCGTCGAGCAGGGGTGCTTTCATCTTTCGTTAATATTATGTACGGTTGTGATAATTTCTGTTCTTACTGTATAGTTCCCTATGTGAGGGGAAGAGAAGTGTCGCGTCCCCTGAAGGAGATAGTCGATGAGGTGAAGTCTTTGGCGGACAAAGGTTTTAAAGAGGTAACATTTCTCGGGCAAAATGTGAATTCATACGGGAAAGGGCTTGATAAAAAAACCTGTTTTTCCGATCTTTTAGCCGAAGCAAATGATGTGAACAGTATTGACCGTATCAGGTTTACCAGCAGCCATCCTAAGGACGCAAAAAAGAGATTATTCCAGGCCATGAAAGATCTTGATAAGGTGTGTGAGCATATACATCTTCCAGTTCAGGCCGGATCTAATAAGATGCTGGACCTGATGAACAGGAAGTACACCTATGAGGACTATGTGGATAAGATATCCGAACTCCGAGAGCTTATCCCGGATGTTGGCCTGAGTACCGACATTATTGTAGGGTTTCCTTCGGAGAAAGAAAACGATTTCGACGCGACAAAGAGAGCCATGCAAGAAATACAATATAATTCTGCCTTCGTATTTAAATATTCACCCAGGCCGCCTGCATTATCGTCGTCGCTGGTTGATGACGTACCTGAAGAGATAAAGAAAAACAGGAATACTGAGCTTCTTGAGCTTCAGAAGACGATCTCTCTGGAGAAGAATAAAGGGATGATAGGAAGCGTGCAAGAGATACTGGTCGAAGGGGTAAGCCGTATGAATGATAAAGAGCTGATCGGCAGGACCAGGAACAACACTCCATGTGTATTCCCGGGAGTGGGGGAAAGTATAGGCAAGTTGGTATCGGTCAATATAAAAGACACCAGCCCGTTCACGTTGAAAGGAGAGGTTGCAGCTTAGGACAGGGTAGCAGGAGTCCCATAACTTGGGGAATGAACCTGTCTCCATATTTTTATTATGACAAAAGACAAAGTTATATTCATCGTGGGGCCTACTTCTTCCGGGAAAACTCAAGTTTCCCTGGATCTTGCCGAGAAACTTAATGCGGAAATAATCTCATGTGATTCTATGCAGATATATAAGAACATGGATGTTCTTACCAGTGTTCTTGGAGAGGAACATACAAAGAAGATCCCGCATTATTTGATAAGAGAGCTTGATCCTTCCTGTGAATATAGCGCGGCTATATTCGCTGATAAAGCACAAGAGATCATTCCTGACATTATTTCCAGAGGTAAAACACCGCTTATAGTTGGCGGCACCGGTCTGTATATGAAGTCTCTTCTGGACGGCCTCTTTGAATCTCCTTCCAAGGATGAATATCTTAGAGCTGAACTTACTAAAGAGGCGGAAGAAAAAGGAACAGCACATCTTTTTGACAGGCTGAAAAAAGTAGATCCTGCTACATGTGAAAAGATATCTCCAAATGACTTGAAACGTATAATACGAGCGCTAGAGGTATATGAGCTTACCGGGGATACCATACATGAGATGAAAAAAACATCTTTCGGTATCGCTGAAAAATATGATTGCCGTATCTTCGCCTTGGAGTTCCCCCGGGATATTCTTTACGCGCGTATCAATGATACGGTAGACAGGATGTTCGACGGAGGAATAGTTGATGAGGTTAAAGGCTTAAGAGAGAGGGAGCTAAGTCTCACTGCAGGAAAGGCCCTTGGCATAAAGGAGATATTTGATCTTCTTGACGGTAAAAGGTCTGTTGACCAGACAAAAGAAGAGTTAAAAAAGAATACCAGGAGATACGCGAAAAGGCAGCTCACATGGCTAAGAGGAGATGAGCGGGTTGAGTGGGTGGATGGCGGGAGAGAAACAGAAGAAGTAGTTAACGATGTTTTAGAGAGGCTGGGGAATAATTAAGTGAAGAAAAAACAAATGATAGATACCGCGCCGGAGGCTTTGGGGAAAGAAAGGGCCGTGCTTGTAACCGTAGAAAGAATAGGCAAGGAAGTTTGGCAGCTCGTGGATAGAGTTGAAGAGCTTAACCGTCTCGCTGAGTCGAGCGGAGTAGAAGTTATTACAAATGAAGTAGCCCGGAGGAAAGACCTTACTCCGAATTACTTGATCGGCAAGGGCAAGGTAGAGGAAATAGCCGAGATTGTAGAGGACTCAGAGGCGGATGTGGTAATTTTTAGTAATGACCTGTCGGCGTCCCAGCAGAAGAATCTGGAAAATATAGTAAAGGTAAAGGTCATAGACAGGACTCAGTTGATCCTTGATATCTTTGCCAAAAGAGCCACTTCTAATGAAGGTAAGGTGCAGGTCGAACTTGCCCAGCTCATGTATCTTCTGCCGCGTTTGAGCCGTATGTGGCTTCATTTTCAAAAACAAAGGGGCGGCATCGGTACGAGGGGGCCCGGGGAGCAGCAGCTTGAAGTCGACAGGCGGCGGGTAAGAGAACGTATCTCAAAACTAAAAAAAAGGCTGGACGAGATAACTAAACAGAGAGAACTAAGGCGCCGTCAAAGAGAACGTTTTTCGATGATGACAATGGCGCTTGTAGGATATACAAACTCGGGAAAATCAAGTCTGTTCAATTTACTTACCGAGGCAAAGGTCACCGCTAAAAATCAGCTTTTCAGCACTCTTGATCCCACTGTGAGAAAGAGGGTGCTATCCAATAAGCAGGTAGTTCTTTTTTCCGATACTGTAGGGTTTTTGCACGAACTTCCGCACCATCTTATAGAAAGTTTCAAGGCAACCCTAGAGGAGGTAGTTGACGCCGATATCCTGATACATGTTCTGGATATGAGTGATTCCCGCATAGAGGAACAAATAGGAGCTGTAAAGGATGTCCTTAAGGACCTTGGAGTCGATGAGAAGCCTATGATAACGGTATTAAACAAATCCGATAAGATCGGTAACAATCTTGAGATAGAGAGGATAAAGAGACACTTTACGGATCCTGTCGTCACTTCTGCCCTGGATGGAAGCGGGGTCGAGGAGTTGGAAACTGTTGTTATCGAGCATATCCAGAAGGATATGGAAGATGTTGAGATAACCGTACCGCACAAGTATTTCGCGTTCGCCAAGATGATACAGGAAAACGGCTCCATAAAGGAGCAGGAATATACCGAAGAAGGCCTTTTCATAAAGGCTCGCATCCCCAAAAAGCTGAAATATGCTATCTTTAAGCAGTTAAAGTTGACTAAATAATCACTATTCAATAGTGCTTGACAATATGCGTAATAGTGATATAATTTAGCACTCAGGTTGTTAGAGTGCTAAAAAACGTCGAATAATATGAGTAGTAACTATAATAACAAGCAGGAAAGAAAACTGATTATTCTGGGGCATATTGTCAAAGAATACATAGATACAGCTATGCCTGTAAGCTCTAAAATGGTGGCTAACAGGATGGATGGATCTGTTTCTAGCGCGACAGTCCGTAATATTATGGCTGAGCTCGAGGATGAGGGATATATCCGCCAACCGCATACTTCCGCGGGGCGTATTCCGACTGATATCGGATATCGTGATTATGTCAATATTCTGAAGGACCGGGTAAAGATAGAGAAGAGAGAAGCCGCACGTCTTGCCGCTGAATTTGACAGCCGTATACGCACAATAAGTGATATTATTAAGACAACTTCCAATATTATTTCACATGAACTTCATAATGCAAGTATCGTTATGTGGCCAAGTATCCAGGATCTTTACTTAAAGCAGATACAGCTTGTAAAAGTGAGGGCCCAGACGGTCCTGGCTGTTCTCATTACAATGACCAATGCCGTGAAGAACTATATGATTAAACTTGATGACGATCTTGAAAAAGCTGATCTTGAAAAACTCTCGAATTATATTAATCTAAACTACCGAAGTCTTTCTTTTCTGGATATCTCCAACAAGCTCAAGGAAGAGTCGGGTGAAGGCGAAGATGTAGAGATGTCTCAGAAGGCGCTTGATATTATTGACAACGTTATTAATGAAAACATTGAGGACGAACTTTATTGTAACGGGCTGAACTATTTTACCGATGAGCCCGAATTCAACGATCTTGCGCTTGCGAGAAGAATGATAGAAATGTTTGCGGATAAGAGGTATCTTGCGGGGCTTTTGAGGCGAGAGCTTCCCTATAAAGGAGTCAAGGTTTACATAGGAAGCGAGAATGATTCGGATGTGTTATGTGACTGCAGCGTGATAACAAGCGGATATGCGCTTAACGGCAGAACCGTCGGTCGTATTGGAGTTGTCGGACCTACAAGGATCGACTATGAGCATGCTCTTACTACTGTTGGGTATCTGTCGGATATAATTAGTGAAAAACTTGAAAAAATAAATGCTTAGAGGTGGTTATGGGGCACAAAAAAAGTGTAAAAAAAGAAGAGAAAAAGAAGGTAGAGTTAACTCAGGAAGAGTACGATGACCTTGTAGTCAAGGCCGATGAACGCGATGAATTTTACAATAAGTGGCTGACGGTTCATGCCGAGTACGAGAATACACGTAAACGCATGGAGAAAGAACAGCTTATGGGTATAAAATTCGCTAATGAAGGCATTATTTCAAGGCTGTTCCCTATAGTGGACAACTTTGATATGGCGCTGGACGCGATGGACAAGGCCGATGATAAGGCTGCGGTCATGGATGGGATAAAGCTGGTTCAGAAGGAATTTCATAGGGTGATGGATGAGAGCGGAGTCGAACAAATAAAGACTGTGGGTGAAGAGTTCGATCCGAATGTGCATGAAGCTGTGCAGGCTGTCGAAACGGATGAACAGCCGGACGGTACGATATTGGAAGAGGTCAGATCCGGGTACCTGCTTAACGGAAGGCTGCTCAGGGCTGCTCAGGTAATAGTGGTAAAAAATAGTGATTAGTGATTAAGGTTTAAACTTTATAGAAGGAGGAGAAAAATGGGTAAAGTAATAGGGATCGATCTTGGAACAACAAATTCTTGTGTTGCTGTCATGGAAGGGAAGACACCTAAAGTTATACCAAATGCTGAAGGTGCCAGAACAACCCCGAGTGTAGTAGCTTTTACAAAGACGGGAGAAAAACTTGTGGGACAGCCTGCCAAACGTCAGGCGGTCACCAACTCTGACAATACGGTTTTTAGTATTAAAAGATTTATGGGAAGAAAACATTCCGAAGTCAAGGAAGAAGAAACATTGGTGCCTTACAAGGTGACTGAAGATTCTTCCGGAAACGTTGTCGTTGTGGCACATGGGGAGGAGTACACTCCGCCTCAGATCTCCGCGATGATACTTCAGAAAATGAAGCAGACCGCGGAAGATTATCTTGGGGAGAAAGTGGAGGAAGCGGTTATAACGGTTCCGGCATACTTTAATGATTCCCAGAGACAGGCAACCAAAGATGCGGGTGAAATAGCCGGGCTTAAGGTTTTGAGGATAGTGAATGAGCCTACAGCGGCTTCACTTGCTTACGGCCTTGAGAAGGACAAAGAAGAGAAAATAGCTGTTTTTGATCTTGGTGGAGGTACATTCGATATATCTATTCTTGAAGTTGGCGAAGGCCAGTTCCAGGTTAAGTCGACAAATGGAGACACTCATCTTGGCGGCGACAATTTTGACCAGAAGATCATGAACTGGATAGCCGAAGAGTTTAAAAAAGAGCACAATATTGACCTTAGACTGGACAAGATGGCGTTGCAGAGGTTAAAGGAAGCTGCCGAAAAGGCAAAGTGCGAACTTTCGAGTAATATTGAGACGGAGATTAACCTTCCGTTCGTTACGGCGGACGCGACAGGGCCAAAACATCTTACGATGACTCTTACAAGAGCAAAGCTTGAACAGCTTGTTGATGATCTCATTGAAAAGACCAAAACTCCATGTTTTCAGGCATTGAAGGATTCTGGTTATTCCGCCAGCGACATTGATGAAATTATCCTTGTTGGCGGACAGACCAGAATGCCTAAGGTGCAGGAAGTCGTGAAAGAAATATTTGGAAAAGAACCTCACAAGGGAGTTAATCCTGACGAAGTTGTGGCTATGGGTGCGGCTATTCAGGGTGGTGTTTTAGCCGGAGACGAAGGGCTTTCAGATGTTCTTCTTCTTGACGTTACGCCTCTCTCTCTGGGGATAGAAACTCTTGGTGGAGTTATGACCAAACTTATAGAGAAGAACACAACGATACCTGCTAAAAAGAGCCAGATATTCTCAACGGCAGCTGACAACCAGACAGCAGTGTCTATACATGTTTTGCAGGGTGAAAGA
>CAYWDJ010000086.1:0-6998 GCA_964457005.1 uncultured Planctomycetia bacterium | reverse complement strand
CAGCTGGTATTCAATTGCGGGGCTTGGAGGGGGAATAGATTGGGTGGTGCTTTTCGGTGGAGTAAGTGCGGACCTGTCTTATGTTCTGGCAACCGGTTTCGAGGTTATGCCTAGGGGAGAAGTGCTCATTTTTACTATCGCGATAGGTTCTGCCATGGTTGTTGCCGTTACAAGTTTTAGGAGGATAATGAATGTTTATAAAGCCGTTCATTCTGCCTATCCTGAAATGTCATTTTTCCAGATTCTCAGATTCGATGTCGGTACTCTTGACAAAAAAGTGCTGAAAAATCTCAGAGCATTATCTCCTGCAGATTATGAAAGAATAATGCAGCATGAAAGGTATAGATCTCATGTTCCCGGACTTCTGCCGTTTATTCCTGTTCTTGGAGATTTCTTCTACCTGAGGAAGAAAAAGAAAGAGAAGGGCATTGAAAAAGAGGAAGAGCCGCAGGACAAGAAAGAACCTCAGGAAGAAGAGACGCAAGAAGATAAAGCGCCATATATCTCGAAAAAAACAGATTATGAATTGGTTTTTGTCGATGAGAATAACTTTGAAAAAATGGAAGAGATTTTGTCCGGGGACCAGGCCTATGGTACTGCTGTTCAGGAGAAACTGTCCCAGATGAGAGAGTCCGGTGCGCCTCAAGATCGGATCGAGAAATTCATAAAAGAGATGTACATAATACAATACAACATCAGTCGCAATAAGACTGCGTTTTCACGAGAGGGTTTTGATAAAGTGTTAATGCTTTTCTCAACAGATGACCAGGTGGTAAGCAATAAATCAAATGCTGAGAAGATCACAGCAGCACGTTCCGTGACTTTCGATTCGAGTAAAGGGCATGTTAATGCCGGACAGGTGATCAGTACGATCATAGCCCTTGAGAGGGAAAATAGGAGGATTGAAAGCGAGAACGCGAGAAAAAAAGATGAAAAAGAAAGAACCTGGCGCGAAGGGCTGGAGGATAAGGGCGCAAAAGTTGCTATTATTCCGGCTGCAGGTAAAGGAGAGCGCTTTAGCCCTGGATCTCAGGTAAACAGTAATATGAGAGAAGAGCAGCTGACGGGTGGAGAAATAACTGATTCCGAAGGCAATGAACAAAAAGCCAAGTTATTTACACAGGTAATGGCTAATTTCTGGGATGCTTTTGGTTCTCAAGGTGCCCAGGCAGGGGAATTCGTTTTTGTCCAGTGGGCCAGCCAGCTAATATTCCTGACAGTCCCGTTTGATAAATTGAAGCTGAATTCCGCGTCTTATCAGAAGTTTTTTGTGCCTTTTGAATGGATAGGGGACGATGCCTCGAGCGAGGAAGAAAAAGCTCTTATGGCACAACTCTATCAGTTTGGGACCATTGTTACTGACGAGGAAGGTAGTATTACGGCTTTTTATGGTAATCAGGAAAAAGGGCCTGTGACAAAAGGTCTTTCCGGAACGCTTTACTGGGGAGACGGACATGTCAGAATGGCTGATCTTGAAATGGAGTTAGGTGACGCTAGGTCGCAGGAACTTTGGGAAGACTTGTTGCGCAATAAATACATAGACAAGAATGGGAAGGTTCTGGAAGCCTTAAAACAAATTGATAAGATCGATGTTGAAGGTCTTTCTGGAGAGAAGGCATTAGAGAAGAAACTTTCCGAAATGAATCTGGCGGATAGTTTCTCTGATGAGAAAGCGGATATATATACGGTTCTTATAGCTAACGGTAAAGACAAACAGTACATTGCCGAAGATCTCAGATCCGGGGCAGAAGAAGGGCGTGCCGGTTTTGACTTTGGTACCTTTGTTATGCGTAAGGAAATGCTGGCAGCCTTATGGGACTATTGGATGCAAAAGACTTATGAGGATAAAGAAGGTGTTGAACGGAATCTTATATCTCACCATCTTGCCACGGGTGAATTGGATAAGAAATGGAAACGTGACATCGATCCGCATTTCACGCAACCTCTTACATTTTTAATTCAGGCAATAAAGGCTGATCCCGCTATCCTTGACGAGTCTATCAGTGCGGACACTTTAAGGGTTTATTCCGGGGAAGAAAGAAAACAAGCTCTTGCGGAAGCTGTGGGTCTTGTGCGTCGAAAACTTCCGGAAGATGTGCGCCAGAAAATGGGAGATGATGTAGAGAATAATAAACTTGCTGATGCGGTTACTGAGACTATCGAATTCTTCCTGCTTAATAGAGACAATGAATTCATATTTGGAGATCTGAATAGCGTAGTTGGGTCTGTTAATCTGGGGGTGGATGCTGAATGGTACACCTTTAGAAGTGCTTTGGGTGTTGCAAATGACAGGCTTGCGATTCTTTGTGACGTTACGGATGCGGTTATAAATATTGGCAAAAACGGGGATATCTCAAAGGTAGAAGCCTCTCTTGACGATAAGATAGTTGCCCAGCATAAGCGGAGACTGGCGGGTATCACAGACGCGGAGTTTTGTAAGTTTATAGTTGATGGTCGTGAGATCACACTCAGTAAAGAAGAAGTCCGAGACGGAATAAAGGTAGCCGGGGTCTATATAAAAGGGTCAATGGTGAGGGACTGTACTCTTGTTTCCGGATCAAGGATAGTGGACAGTATTGTAGAAAACACAGAAGGATTAATAAAGGCTAAAAATTCTTATGTGCAAAGAACTACAGCTGTTGAAGTAGACGCCAGGAACAGCGTTGTTAATAATGTTATATCAACCGGTCTTGTTCTGGTCAGGGGACAGATAGCGGTAGATATTTTTAGGCCTGAGATAAGGGACGATAGGTTTCTGGACGGGCATACCCGTATATTGCTTCCGGTAAGTTATGCTCCGAAGGTAAGTGATAAGACTCTTGCAGCCGTTAGTGATAAGCCTGATGAAACCGAGAAAAATAGATATGCTCTTGGCGAAAAGGATTCTGCTACCGATGACAGAGGTATAAGGGGAATGGAATGCCGCAAGTTCGCTAATGATGCCCTTGAAGTGAAAGCTCGGGAGCGGGTGCGTGAAGTTATTAGTATGGAACAAGATCTTATTAAGGACACTCAGTACGGCACTGCTGTTCATGAGAAGATAACCGAAATGAAAAAAATTGGTGTTCCGGAAAAAGAGATAGAGAAATTTATAAGAGAACAAATTACGCTGCGGAGGAATATTGATCTTAATAAGAGTGCCTTCACAAGGAGCAGCTTTGAAAACATATTGCTTCTTTTCTCAACGCCGGACCAGGCAGTAAGCAACAAAGCCTATATGGAGCGAGTTACTGAACGAGGAGACGGCAGCAACGTAAATTATTCTGCCGGCACAGTGCATCCAGGCGGAGGGCAGATATTAGGTATAATCTCCGGTCTTGAGAGAGCAAACAGGCAAAGTGAAGATGCGGGAGAAATCACCTGGAGAGATATATTGAGAAATAAAAGCGTTAAGAGCGCCATTATACCTGATGCGGGTAAGGGTGAAAGGAATAGCCCAGGATCGCAGAAAGATAATAATCAGAGGGGGGCGATGCTTACCGGTGGAAATATTGGTACGGCTAAGGTAAGCGCAAGGGAATCCGAAGAGAGGGCAAGGCTCTTTCCGAAGGTTGTGGCAAATTTCTGGGACTCATTTGGTTCTGAGAATGAGGCTGCGGGAGAATTTGTTTTTGTCCAGTGGGCCAGCCAGACTATCTCTCTTACTATACCTCTTTCTGGTTTGGACATAAGCGATTCTCCATATCAGAAGTTTTTTGTGCCGTTTGAATGGGTAGGAGACGGTGCTTCTAAGGAAGAGGAACAAGCTCTAATGGAACAGCTGTACCAGTTTGGCACTATTGTCACTGATAATAGCGGGAACATTACGTCTTTTTATGGTAACCAAGAAACAGGTGCTGTTACATTGAACAAGAAAACGGGAGAGTTGGAGTGGAGCAAGGACAGGGAACATATCCGCAAGGATTTGGAAAAAGCCGCAAAAGAAGGGCGTGCCGGTTTTGATTTTGGTACCTTTGTTATGCGTAAGGAGATGTTGGAAGCATTGTGGGACTATTGGATGCAGAAGACTGATGTGGATGAGAACGGTGAGACGTATAGGATCTTAGACCGCTATTTGGAAGATGGCCGCTTGAAAAAGACTTTAAAACGGGATATAGATCCGAATTTTACACAGCATCTTACATTCTTAATGCAGGCTATAACTGCTGATGGTAACTTGGAGGCTGTAATTACAGCTCTGAAGTTTCCTGACCAGCTTAAGGTGGATAAGGCTGCTCTTGATGCCGCGGTTTTTAAGGTTGCTGCGAATATCCCCGGAGACTTAAGGCTAAAGATGGGGTTGATAGATCTTGATAATATGCCTGCCGATATTCGTGAAACTATCGAATTTTATCTCCTTAATAGGGATAAAAAAGAAATATTTGGAGATCTGAGTAGCGTTATCGGGACTGTAAGTTTAGGTGTTAATCCCGAATGGACTACGTATAGGAGTGTTTTGGGTGTAGCAAATAACAGGCTTGCTACCCTTTGTGATATTACCGGGAATGTGGTAGCCATAAAGAAAGACGGAGGTTTAGACGTAAAGCAGGCTTCACTCGATGCTAAGATCCTGGCACAGCATCAGAGAAGGTATGCTGATATTAGAGATGAAGAAATATGTGTTTTTAACGTTGGAGATAGAGAGTATACATTTACCAAGGCGGAAATCACTGAAGGAATAAGGATAGAGGAGTTTGACATCTATGTAAAAGGCTCAATAATCCAAAACTCCAGGCTTCTCCCCGGGTCAAGTATAATCGATAGCGTTGTCGAGAATACGGAAGGGTTGGTAATGGTGGAAAATTCCTATATTCAGAATTCTGCTGCACTAAAAATGATGGCGAAGAACAGTGTAGTCGATAACGTAATGTCGTCTGATGACTCTCATGTGATTGTGAAAGCTAAGGGTGAGATAGTAATGGATATTTTCAGGCCTCAGCTAAGAGATCCCAGGTTTGAAACCGGTCATACTCGTATACTTCTCCCGTTAAGTTATAATCCGAAGATAAGTGACAATACGATCGTTGGAGACAATCTGTATGCTTTGGGTGAGTATAATACGATATCAGCGAGAAGGATAAACTCTGAAACCGGAGAGGTAGAAGAAAGTCCGATAGACTTTAGTCAGTATTCACTTGGCGAGATTTTGAGAGATGCAGAAGGAGAAAATAAGGTGATCGCTAGAGTGTTGGATGGAAATAATGAACCTGCTGGTGAGGTTGTAGTCGATGTCGGTATTAGAGGTATGCAGTGTGAAAGTAGTCGCAATGACGAGGAGAGAGATATAGCGTATGATGCCGCGCATGAGATCATAGTACGTCGCGGACCGTTAGGCAGGGAAGCGGTCGAGGCAAGAGCGTTCACTTTTGTAGAACTTGTAGGAGGAATTACTCTAGGATCTTTAGTGGCTTCAGTAACGGGTCTGCTTATGTCACGTGAATTCCTGGCTTTTGGGGGTATGATGGTGGCGGTTTTTGCGGCTTTTGGCGTACTTATGTTTACATTTAAATATATTAACTATCTGGGTGAGAAAAAACAAGCGAAAATAAGGGCGTACATAGACGCTATGGTCGACGAGGAGGCTCAAGTCATTAAACCTGTGGAAGAAGCTGTAGGGATCGAAGCCTATAAACAGGTTTTCGCTGTTACTGATGCGACATTCCTTAAGCTGCGACAGGTTCTTGGCGGAGAGATGGGGATCGAGGATCTCGAAACTGAATTGGATATTAGTATAATACAGGCTAATAATATCGAAGACTTCAATAAAAAGGTCGAATTTCTTGACCTGAACAGCCAGATGGCCGCGTCATTTCTTGATGTGAATGCTTCCGATATAACTTCGGCACAGGAATTCAAAGAAATGATATCTAACCTTGTTGTCAGGGTTCAGGGTGACGTGTTGACGCTCTTATATCCCGAACTAACGGATCTTGCAGGGTATAAAGAAAACATTGCTAAGCTTGATAATCTGGATGATATTGAAGAGATAGCCGTTATGGCGATAAGAGCTGTTCCGGGGGTAAGATCCGAGCAGCTTGGAGAGAAAAGTGCTTACGATATGCGTCTTGATGATATCCATAAAAATGCTTTCAAGCTTAACAGGTTTACGGCTAAAGCCGAAACTGTGGTAATAAAAACTATCGGTACGGATAATCAGAAGTTTGTAAGTTTGTCAGCCAAAACTGCCGCGGACCTCAGGTTCATAGCCAATGGTATTAAGCAGCTCGGCCTTGATAAAGAGCAGGCTTCCAAGCTTATCCAGGTAAGGCTGGTTAGCGAAGATGTGGATGACGAGACTTCCAAGGCCGTCTATATGGAACAAACCGGGCTGGATGAGTATCTGAACCATGAGAATGTTGTTCTCCTCACGCCTGATGAGGCGGAGATGAGCCTCGAGGATACTTTGGATGTTGTAAGGAGGACATTTACCGGTGCGAAGAACAGTCAGATAGCAATAGGTGATACTACTATGGTTGATGTAACGGATGCCGATATGAAGCTCCTGGAGGAGGAAGATGCTCCTGTACTCGTCCAAATGAGAGATGATAACGGTATCGCGTCACAGCTTCTTGTAGCGACAGTGGAGATCATTGCTAACAGGCTTGATATCCCGGCTGACCTTGGTACGGTCCAGAATGAAAGAGGCCTTAAGAACTGGTATGTATATATGCCGAAGATAGAGAAAATAGATCTTCAGGCTGAAGTAAAAGAATATGAAAGAGTGGTCAGGGAGGTTCTGATAAGAGCGTAACCTGATGCACATAGAATAGTACGCCGTTTTAGGGGAAACGGTCAAAGTAAAGGAGGTGGGGGACCACTTCAGTTGATAACTGAGTTGAAAACCTTAATAACAAGAGATGCGATTAACCTTCCTGCATCTCGGGAAAGCCTTGCTCCCCCGTAGCAAGGCTTTCCTTTAACATTAATCTCAAAAAAAATGACTATAAATAGGGTTAAGCTAGGCCTGTTGGAGAAAAGGAAAATTAAAGAATGTCAAATTTTAGAAAATCTTGTTTCAT